>DASWGQ010000436.1:0-21328 GCA_036393595.1 Myxococcales bacterium
GCCTTGAGGTTCGCCTTCGCCTCGCTCTGCTTCGACCGCGCCTGGAACTTGATGAAGTTCGGGATCGCGATCGCCGCCAGGATGCCGATGATCGCGACCACGATCATCAGCTCGATCAGGGTAAAGCCCTTTTGCAGCGTCTTCATGTGTAGCCTCCTGACGAGCAATGGAAGCAAGCGCCGGGCCGCGCTCTCGAGGACACACGATTCCGGTTGCTTGCGGCGCGTCGGAACGACGCGAGTCCGATACAGGATGCGTCTGTCGGGTGACAGGCGCTGTCACTGACCTTCGTCGCTCCGGTGCCGTGGTTCGCCGACCCGCCAAATGAGAGGGGCGGCCGATCGCGGCCGCCCCTCCGGAAGTGCCTCGTTCCGACGATTCGGATTACACGTCGTTGTGGTCGTTCGCCGGCTCGCCGCCCGCGATCGGGCCGGTCTGCATGCAGGTGGCCGTCGCGGCCGCGGGGAAGCTGCGCGACCCGGTCGAGATCGACCAGTGGTCCAGGTCGGCGTCGCCGTCCACGTTGCCGACCGCGAACACGGTCCACTGCGGAGCGCCGGCCGTGTCGTTCCAGGTCGCCGCGTCCGGGATGCCGACGCCGGCGCACGCGCTCTGCTGGTAGGCGACCGCGACGTAGCCCTTGAACAGGTCGACGCCGATGCCGTTGGAGCCGGCCGGGTAGGTCTCCACCCCAGCGCTGCGGTTCGAGAGCACCGGAGCGGCGCCGTTGAGGAAGTACGCGTAGCGGTTGTTGCGCTCGGGGACGAAGCCGATCTCCGTCACGATGGACGAGTACTTGTCCTTCTCCTGGTAGTAGGCCTTCATGGCGGTGAACGAGGCCTTGAGGTTCGCCTTCGCCTCGCTCTGCTTCGACCGCGCCTGGAACTTGATGAAGTTCGGGATCGCGATCGCCGCCAGGATGCCGATGATCGCGACCACGATCATCAGCTCGATCAGGGTAAAGCCCTTCTGCAGCTTCTTCATTTTGGTGGTCCTCCTTGGGGACTGGGCCATCTTCAATGAAGCAAGGCACGGGCCGCGCTGCGGAAGCCGGGATTCCGAGCGGTTGGTCCCCTCCACAGATGATCGTCGGATACCTGGGAGTGTCTGTCGGCTGACGGGGGCTGTCAGTAGTTTCTGCTCCAACTTTCGAGCACCTAGGACTCGCGTCTGCCTGCGAGCCAAACGCCCGTCCGGCCACTTGCGCGCCCGCCGTCCCACACCGCGGAGCGCACGCCCCGCGCGAGCCGCCGGCCCGATCCGTTCTGTTGCCGGTACGGCGAACTGCAAGCTACGGTACCGGCCCGATGCAGAGCGCGATCCTCACCGAGCACCTCGGCAAGACCTTCCGCGTGGGTTTCTGGGGAAGGAAGGTGAAGGCCGTCGAGGACCTGTCGCTCGAGGTGGGCGAGGGGGAGATCTTCGGCCTGCTGGGCCCCAACGGCGCGGGCAAGACCACCGCCATCAAGATGCTGCTCGGCTTCGTCCGGCCGACGAACGGCCGGGCCTTCGTCGCCGGCGAGCCGGCCGGGTCGCTCGCCGCGCGCAGGACGCTGGGGTACCTGCCCGAGAACCCGGCCCTCTACGAATTCCTCACCGGCGAGGAGTACCTCCGGTTCGCGGGACGCCTGGCCGGGCTCTCCCGCCGCGACGCCGCCTCCCGGACGGAACGGCTCCTCGAGCAGGTCGGGCTCGCCGGCCGCGCCGACCGGCCGATCCGGCGGTTCTCCAAGGGCATGGTGCAGCGGCTGGGGCTGGCGCAGGCGCTGATCGGCGACCCCCGCATCGTGGTGCTGGACGAGCCGATGAGCGGGCTCGACCCCATCGGACGCAAGGACGTGCGCGACCTGATCTTCGACCTGCGCCGGCAGGGCCGCACGGTGCTGTTCTCGACGCACATCCTCTCGGACGTGGAGGCGATCTGCGATCGGGTCGGCATCATCGTCGGCGGCCGGCTCACCGACTGCGGCACGCTCTCCAGCCTGCTCGAGCCGGGCGTCCGCGCGGTGGAGATCGTCGCGCGCGGAGTGCCCGACCAGCTCGCCGACCGGCTCGCCGGCGAGGGCGCCCAGGTGCTGCGGCGCGACGGCGCGGTGGTCCTCACCTTCGCCTCCGAGCCGCCCGCGCAGGCGGCCGTGCGCGCCATCGTGGGCGCGGGTGGCGTCCTGGTGTCGCTGGCGCCGCACCGGCAGACGCTCGAGAGCCTCTTCGTGCAGCGCGCGCGCGACGGGGCCGCGCCGGCGGCATGACGGCCGCGCCGTCGTGGGCGGCGGACGCGTACGTGCTCTTCGTCGGCGCGTGCCTGGGCAGCTTCCTCAACGTGGTGATCGCGCGCCTACCGCACGGGCGCAGCCTGATCTCTCCCCCGTCGAGCTGCCCCCGGTGCGAGACCCGCATCGCTTGGTACGACAACGTGCCGGTCCTCTCCTGGATCGCGCTGCGCGGGCGCTGCCGCCGCTGCGCTCAGCCCATCAGCGGCCGCTATCCGGTGGTGGAGCTGCTCACCGCGGTCCTCGTGTTCGCCATCTGGCGCCGCTTCGGCGGACAGTGGGCGACGCTCGGGTACGCGGCCTTCGCCTGCGCGCTGATCGCGCTCACCTACATCGACCTGGACACCTGGCTCTTGCCGCACGAGATCACCTGGCCCCTGCTGGCGGCGGGGTTCCTCTCCCCGCTGTGGAACCCGCGCCTGAGCTGGACCGACTCGGTGATCGGAGCGGCCGCCGGATTCGCGTTCTTCGCGGCCATCGCGCTCGTCGGCGAGAAGGTGCTCCGGAAGGAGACCATGGGGTGGGGCGACGTCTGGCTCCTGGCCGGCATCGGCGCCTGGCTGGGCTGGCAGGCGCTCCTTCCGGTGGTGCTGTTCTCGGCCATCCAGGGCTCGGTGGTCGGAGCCGTGCTGCTCTTCCTCGGACGCGCCCCCGCGGAAAAGACCCGCGTGGAACGCGCCGCCCGCGAGTCCGGCGAGCGGGAGCGGGCCTCGCGGCCCTCGGACGCGACCGACGGCGGGCCGGCGGATTCCTGGTACACGAGCCACCCCCCGCCCAAACAGCCGCCGCACGATCCCGACGAGGAGGACTGGGTACCGCCCCCGCACGCGGTCCCGTTCGGTCCGTTCCTCGCTCTGGCCGCCCTCGAGGTGCTGCTGGCGGGCGACGCCCTGTACCGGTGGTATTTCGACGCCATGGAGAGGTTGTTCGGATGAGCCAGCGCCGCTTCGGTCTGCGGCTGCGCGTGCTGGCGACGCTGACCGGAGCAGGCCTGCTCTGCGCGGCGGTGCTCGCGGTGGCGCTGCTGCTCGGCGCCCGCGACGAGATGAGCCGGCGCCACGTGGCCAGCGCCCGCGCGGGACTGCGGGCGGTCGCCGAATCGATCGCCCGTCATTGCGCGGGCGATGCGCCGTGCATGTCTCGCAATGCCGAGGCGGCCGGACTCTCCTGGCAAGAGGGGGCAGGGTGCGGAGCGCCCCAGCGCGCGGGCGACCGGCTCCTGGCGTGCGAAGAGGTGCGCGGAGCCGCCGTGAGGCAGGAGCTGGATCTCGCCCCGGCCGCGGCGCAGGCGCGCTCGCTGGTCGGTCCGGTGCTCGTCTCGGTGCTGCTGGGGATGCTGCTGCTCGTGGTCCTGGTCTTCTGGGTCCTCGATCGGCAGCTGGTCGCGCCGCTCGCGCGCATCGACCTGGCGCTCGACCGCATCTCCGAGGTCGCGTCGGACGGGCCGCTCCTGGCCGAAGGAGGCGATCTCCTCGGCCGCCTCGCTCCCGCGGTGAACCGCCTCGACCTGCGGCTGCGGGAGGAGCGCGCGCGGGTGCAGTCGCAGATCGAGGAGCTGCAGAAGAGCAACCGGGAGCTGCGCGCGGCCCGCGAGGAGGTGGCGCGGAGCGAGCGCCTGGCCAGCGTGGGCCGCCTCGCGGCCGGCGTCGCGCACGAGGTGGGGAATCCGATGACCGCGCTGCTGGGGTTCCTCTCGATCCTGCGGGATCGGTTGAAGCAGGGAAAGGACCCCGGCGATTACCTGGAGCGCATCGCCCGCGAGGCCGAGCGGATCGACCGCATCCTGCGCGACCTGCTGGGCCTGGCGCGGCCGCCCGCGCGCGACCTGCAGCCGGTCGACCTGCGGGCCGCCGCGGAGCGCGCGCGCGGCCTGCTGGAGGCGCAGCCGAGCTGGACCGGCTGCGCGCTGGAGCTGCGCGTGCCCGGCGATCTGCCGCGCGCCCGCGGAGACGACCACTCGGTGGTCCAGGTCCTGCTCAACCTGCTCGTCAACGCCGCCAAGGCCGGCGCGCGCCGCGTGGAGGTGGAGGGGCGCGCCGAGAGCGGCGCCCCCGTCGTCGAGGTGATCGACGACGGCCGCGGCCTGCCTCCCGAGGCCGCCACCCGCCTCTTCGAGCCGTTCTTCACCACCTCGAGCCCCGGCGAGGGGACCGGGCTCGGGCTCGCGCTGTGCCACGCCACCATGGAGCGCTTCGGAGGATCGATCTCCGCGCGGCAGGGGGCAGGTGGCACCGGCACCTCCTTCGTCCTCCAGTTCGCCGCCTGGGGGTAGGACACCGGTCCGCGCCGCCGCCGCCACGCGCGGACGCCGGGCGGTTCTCTTCGATCCGGCTGCCGCGGCTGCTACGCTTGCGGCGATGGCGCTGCGCTCGATCCTCATCGCGGACGACGAGGAACCCATCCGGCACGTGCTGACGGTGCTGCTCGCCGAGCAGGGGTACTTCGTGCGCTCGGTGAAGGACGGAGAGGAGGCGCTGCGCGAGCTGGCCGCGCGCGACTACGACGCGCTGGTCACCGACGTCCGCATGCCGCGGATGGACGGGCTGTCGCTGGTGCGCGCGGTCCAGCAGCAGGCGCCGGAGACGACGGTCATCGTGATGAGCGCCTACGGGTCGCACGATCTGGCGCTGGAGGCGATGAAGGCGGGCGCGTACGACTACCTGGGGAAACCGTTCCGGCCGGACGAGGTGCTGCTCGTCCTGCGCAAGGCCGAGGAGCGCGAACGGCTGCGGGCGGAGAACCGGCGGCTGCGGAGGGAGATCGAGGCGTCCCGCGGCGCCGGCGCCGTCGTGGCCGGGTCGGCGGCCATGAAGGAGGTGCTGCGGCTTCTGCAGAAGGTCGCGCCGGCGAAGACGACGGTGCTGATCACCGGCGAGAGCGGGACGGGCAAGGAGCTGATCGCGCGGGCGCTGCACGAGATGTCGCCCCGCGCCGAGCGGCCCTTCGTCGCGGTGAACTGCGGCGCAATCCCGGAGCAGCTCATCGAGAGCGAGTTGTTCGGGCACGCGAAGGGCGCCTTCACCGGCGCCGACGCAGCCAAGCGCGGCCTCTTCGAGGAAGCGGACGGGGGGACGCTGCTCCTGGACGAGATCGCCGATCTGCCCTTGCACCTTCAAGTTTCGCTCTTGCGCGTCCTGCAGGAAGGCGAGGTGCGCCGCGTGGGAGACGCCCGGACCCTCCGGGTGGACGTGCGCGTCCTGGCCGCGACCCACCAGGACCTCGCGCAGGCGGTCGCCGCCGGGACCTTCCGCGAGGACCTGTTCTACCGTCTGAACGTGGTCGGGCTGCGGCTTCCGCCGCTGCGGGAGCGGCCCGAGGAGATCGAGGCGCTCGCCCGGCGGTTCCTCGCCCGCCACGCCTCCCGGCTCGGCCTGGCGGAGAAGCCGCTCTCGGCGGAAGCGCTGCGGCTGCTCCTCGCCTGGCGCTGGCCGGGGAACGTGCGCGAGTTGGAGAACGCGCTCGAGCGCGCATTGGTGCTCTCCGAGGGAGAGGAGATCGGACCGGAGGCGCTGCCCGACGAGCTGCGCTCCGCGGGCCCTCCTGCGGGCCCGCCGCCGGCGCCGGCGGAAGGGGACCTGTCGGTCAAGAAGGCGCAGCGGGCCCTGGAAGCGGAGCTGATCCGGCGCGCGCTGGAGAGGACGGGAGGGAACAGGACCAGGGCGGCCGAGCTGCTGGAGCTGAGCCCGAGGGCGCTGCTGTACAAGATCAGGGAGTACGGGATAGGGGAGTAAGAGGACCGACTGCGAAGCTCGTACGTCGACGTCGATTCTCGACCTCGACATCGAACCTCGCCATCGGTCGAAGCTCGTACGTCGAGCAGGAACGGCTTCCGCCCTCGGAGAGAGGTCCCTTTCCCCCCCCACCACGGTTTGCGTTTCATTACCGTTTCCTACCCGGAGTCCTTGCCCATTGCGGGTGAAGTGACCCCGAAGTGACCCGTCAGTGCACCCTCAGTGCGGGCCAGTTCCTTGACGCCTACCCGGCTGTGCATGGATCCATGCAGGACGAAGCGATGGGGAGGTCAGGGCGCGTGAACAACGTCCAGCGATTCCGGGAACAGCAGCTGATGGCGAAGGCGGAGCTCGCGCGCAAGGCGGGCGTCTCGGAGTCCACCATCGACCGCATCGAGGCCGGCAAGGACTGCCGCCTGGAGACCAAGCGCAAGATCCTCTTCGCGCTCGGTCTCTCGGTGCAGGAATCGGCCAAGCTGTTCGGGCGGCGCCGCAACGGCAACGCGAACGGGCACCGGGGAGCGAAGTAGTCCGCACGGAGGTTCGGTAGTGGTGGGTAGGTATTCGGTAGCGATGGGTGGGTAAACTGTTTTTGAAGGGCCGGCCACCGGGCGGTAACGTCCGCGCGAGCCGGAGAGGAGAGGAGAGAAGGCGATGGCGAAGAGCAAGCTCGCGCTCGGGCTGGACATCGGATCGTCGTCCGTGAAGCTCGTCCAGCTGAAGGAAGCCAAGCGCGGCTACATCCTGGACGCGTTCGGCGTGGCGCCGCTCCCTCCCGAGGCCATCGTCGACGGCGCGCTGATGAACTCGACCGCCATCGTCGATGCCATCCGCCAGGTCCTCTCCCAGTACAAGCTGAAGAACCGGGAAGTGGCCATCGGCGTCAGCGGCCACAGCGTGATCATCAAGAAGATCTCCATGCCCCGGATGAGCCAGGAGGAGCTGGAGGAGAGCATCCAGTGGGAGGCGGAGCAGTACATCCCCTTCGACGTGAAGGACGTGAACATCGACGTCCAGATCCTCACTCCTGCCGATCAGGACACCGGCACCGGCCAGATGGACGTGCTGCTGGTCGCGGCCAAGAAGGACATGATCAACGACTACACCTCGGTGGTCAGCGAGGCGGGGCTTCTGCCGGTGGTGGTCGACGTCGACGCCTTCGCCGTGCAGAACGCGTTCGAGGTCAACTACGACGCGCCCCGCAACGAGACGGTGGTGCTGGTCAACGCCGGCGCCTCGGTCTGCAACATCAACGTGCTGGCGAACGGGCTCACCACCTTCACCCGCGACGTGACCATCGGCGGCAACCAGTTCACCGAGGAGATCCAGAAGCAGCTGAACGTCAGCTACGACGAGGCGGAGAAGCTGAAGGTGGGCGGCGACGCGGCGCAGGACTCGGACTCGGTGGTCCCCCAGGAGGTGGAGCGCGTCATCCAGGGCGTCGCAGACCAGATGGCCGGCGAGATCCAGCGCTCCCTCGACTTCTACACGGCGACCGCGGCGGACTCGCACATCTCCCGCCTTTACCTCTCGGGCGGCACGGCCAAGATCCCCGCGCTGTTCAAGGTGATCGAGCAGCGGGTGGGCGTCCCGGTCGAGATCCTCAACCCGTTCAAGGGCGTGGAGATCGACAACCGGCGATTCGATCCCAACTACGTGATGGACGTGGCCCCGTCGGCGGCGGTGGCGATCGGGCTGGCCCTGCGCCGGTCCAACGAGCGGTAGGCGGAGGAGACGACGATGATCCACATCAACCTGCTCCCCGTCCGCGCCGCCAAGAAGCGCGAGTTCGGCCGCCAGCAGCTGATCCTCTTCGGGCTCATCCTGGTGGGCGGGCTGCTCGGCAACTACACCTGGTGGAAGGCGGAGAAGGACGGCTTGACGGCGCTCGAGCAGCGCATCGCGTCCACGCGCGCCGAGATCGCCCAGCTGGAGAAGACGATCGGCGAGGTCAAGTCGATCACCCAGGACAAGAAGGCGCTCGAGGACAAGCTGAAGATCCTCGACGCGCTCAAGAAGGGCCGCACCGGGCCGGTGAAGGTGATGGACGAGCTCGCCACCATCATCCCCAACAAGGCCTGGATCACCGAGTACACCGAGCAGGGCGGCAACGTGGTGATGCGCGGGCTGGCGGTGACCTACGAGGACCTCTCGGCGTTCGCGCAGAAGCTGAAGACCTCGAAGTACTTCGCCAACGTCACCATCAAGAAGGCGTCGCAGAAGAACCAGAGCGGGACCGTGGAGTGGGAGATCAACTGCAACGCGAACTACTCGGCCTGAAGAGGGAACCGTGGCGCTCACCGGGCAGGACATCCTCAACTCGATCACCAAGGCCCCTCTCTCGCAGAAGGTGGTCGGCCTGGGCCTGATCGTCGCCCTGCTCACCGCCGGCAACTGGTACCTCCTGGTCGATCCGATCCAGCAGCAGATCACCCGCCAGCAGGCGGCCCTCCGCCAGCTGGAGGACGAGCTGATCCAGAAGCAGTCGATCGCCAACAACCTGGCCCAGTTCAAGCGCGAGAAGGAGATCCTCGAGCGGCGCCTGCAGCAGGCCCTCACCGAGCTGCCCAACGAGGCCAACATCGACGAGCTGATCCGTTCGCTCGCCGAAGTGGGCAACAAGAGCGGGTTGGTGATCAACGACATCGCGCCCCAGGCCGAGCAGAAGCAGTCGTTCTACGCCTCGATCCCGGTGGTGATGGCGGTGACCGGCAACTACCACGAGGTGGGCGTGTTCCTCGACTCCATCTCCAAGCTCGCGCGCATCGTGAACGTCACCAACATCAAGATGACCCAACCCAAGATGAGCGGCGACAAGCTGGTCGTCTCCGCCAGCTACGTGGCCACCACCTTCCGCTTCCTCCCCGAGGCACAGGCGCAGGCGCAGGCACAGGCGCAGAAGCAGCCGGAGGCCGCGAAATGATCCGTTCGCGCCTCCTCGCCGCCGCCGCGCTCGCCTGCGCCGCCTGCGGCGGCAGCAGCCCGCCGCCGCCGCCGCGCCGGCCGGCCCCGCCGCCCGCCGCGCTCAAGCCGGCGGAGGAGGAGGCGGCGCCCGCGGCGCCGACGACCATGTACGTCTACTCGCCGATCGGCAAGCGCGACCCGTTCCAGAACGTGTTCGGGAACAAGGAGAACAACCCCGTCCGGGTCGAGGGACGCAAGCCGACGCCCCTGCAGCGCTGGTCGCTCGACCAGCTCCGGCTCTCGATGACGGTGACCGGCACCTCCTCGCCCATGGCGATGCTCGAGGACCCGGAGAACCGCGGCTGGCCGGTGCGGCTCGGCGACTTCGTGGGGAAGAACTGGGGGAAGGTGACCTCCATCCAGCGCGACCAGATCGTGGTCACCGAGACCATCACCGATCACTCCACGGGCCGCGTGTACCCGCAGAACATCAAGATCATGGTCCCGGAGAGCAAGGACGAGGAGCGCGATCTCCGCGCCCTCAAGGACGGCGAGGAGATGGTGCCGTCCGCGATGAGGGACCGCTAGATGCGCCGCTCCACCGAGGAGAACCCGATGACCCCGAAGCTTTGCATCCGAGGCGCAGCGCTCGCGGCGGCGATGCTGGCCGTGGCCGCTCCCGCCGCCCTGGCCGCGGCGCCGAACCGCGTCGCCTCGGTCGAGGTGGACGGGCCGCGCGTCATCGTCCACGGCAGCGCGCACCCGGATTTCACGGTCTTCAAGCTGGCCGATCCGGCGCGCCTGGTGGTGGACCTCGCCTCGGCCGACGTGACCCAGGCCCGCTCGCCCGCCGCCGTGCACAAGGACGGCATCGCCGGCATCTCGGTGGAGCAGTTCGACGAGGGCGAGAGCCGCGTCGGCCGGGTGGTGGTGGCGCTGGAGGGCGACGCGAAGTACGACGTGGCGGCCCGCGAGAACGACCTGGTGGTGACGCTCGCCCCGGCCCAGGTTGCCGCGCGCCCTGCGGCGCAGCCGGCCTCGGCTCCCGCGCGTCCGCAGCCCGTGGCGTCCCCCGCCGCGCCTTCCGACCCCAACGTGGTCGTGTCGCGCGAAGACTTCGTCGAGGTGGCCTCGCCCGCCCGCAAGCTGCGCGCCATCTCGGTCGCCGGCGACGACGAGCAGGCGGTGGTGCGGCTGGAGGCGGACGGCCCGATCGGGAGCTTCGCGCTCACCGAGCTGCGCAACCCCGGCCGCCTGGCGCTCGACCTGCACGGGATGAAGTCGTCGGCCCGGCACGGCACCGAGGGCGCCGGTCCGCTCAAGGGCGTGCGCGTCGCTCCGCGCGAAGGCGGCGTCCGGGTGGTGCTCGATGCCGAGGGCAACGCGATGCCGAAGTACGACGTGCAGCGCGCGCCTTCCGGCCTGCTGGTGCGGGTCGGCGAGGCGAAGGTGACCCGCGGCGCGACACCCACCGCCACGGTTCCCGCCGCGCCCAGGCACGAGCTCGACGGAGTGGAGGTGCAGCCGCAGCTGGCCCAGGTGAGGGCGGTCGACCTGCGCACCGACGAGGGCAAGACCCGGGTGCTGGTGGTCCTCGATCAGCCGGTCAAGTTCGACGTGACCCGTCCCGATCCGGCCACCGCGGTCCTCACCCTCCACGGCGCCGCGCTGCCGGAGCGGCTGGAGCGCAACCTGGACGCCAGCGCGCTGGGCGGCCCGGTGACGATGCTCTCCAGCTACCGCTCTCCGGGGGCGCCCGGCGAGGTGAAGATCGTCGCCAGCACCCGTCCGGGCACGCCGGACTCGATCGACGCCGTCAAAGGCGCGCTGACCTGGCGGTTCGGCGGCCCGCAGCCGGTCGCGCAGGGGCAGGCGACGCAGGCGGCGGCGAAGGCGGGCGCGAGCACCGAGCTGGACGACCGCAACTACACCGGCCGCCGCGTCGACTTCAACGTCAAGGACATCGACATCAAGAACCTGCTCGGCGCGGTCGCCGAGATCAGCAAGAAGAACATCATCGTCGCCGACGACGTGAAGGGCACCGTCACCATCAAGCTGCGCAACGTCCCCTGGGACCAGGCGCTGGACATCATCTTGAAGTCGAAGGGCCTGGGCCGCGAGGAGGTGGGCAACATCATCCGCGTGGCCCCCATCGCCACGCTCCGCGCCGAGCAGAAGGAAGCGGCCGACGCGGCCAAGAACAGCCTGGCGCTCCAGCCCCTGCGCGTGCGGCTGATCCCGGTGAACTACGCCGACGCGAAGAACCTGGTGGAGAAGCTCAAGGACACCCTCACCGACCGCGGCACCGTCTCGGTCGACGCCCGCACCAACACGCTGATCGTCAAGGACGTGCAGGAGGCGCTGCTCCGCGCCGAGGGCATCGTGCGCAACCTCGACACCCAGACGCCCGAGGTGCTGATCGAGAGCCGCATCGTGGAAGCCGCCACCAGCTTCTCGCGCCAGGTGGGCATCCAGTGGGGCGGCAACGTGTCCTTCGCGCCCACCACCGGCAACCCGACCGGCCTGGTGTTCCCCAACATCGTCCAGGCGGCCGGCGCGGCGGACGACTCCGGCGCGCCCATCGGCGGCCTGAGCGGCATCACCACGCCCAACTTCGCCGTCAACATGCCGGCGCCCATCGGCGTGAACAGCGGCGGCGGCATCGGATTCGTCCTGGGCAGCGCCGGCGGGGCGGCGAACCTGAACCTCCGGCTCTCGGCCGCGGAGAACAGCGGAACGATCAAGACCATCAGCTCGCCCCGGGCGGTGACCCTGGACAACGTCGAGTCGAGCATCGGCCAGGGCGTGTCGATCCCGTTCTCGCAGACCAGCGCCGCCGGCGTGAACACCACCTTCATCGAGGCGCGCCTCGAGCTGCGCGTCACCCCGCACGTGACCCAGGAAGGCTCGATCCAGATGAAGGTGCAGGTCACCAACAACCAGCCCAACCCGCAGCTCACCGGCGCCAACGGCCAGCCCTCCATCAGCCGGCGCGAGGCGCGCACCGAGGTGCTGGTGAAGGACGGGGACACCACGGTGATCGGCGGCATCTACACGCGCCGGAACTCGGAGGCGTGGAACGAGGTGCCGCTGCTCTCGCGCATCCCGATCCTGGGCTGGCTGTTCAAGAAGAAGGCGGTCACTGACGACCGCACCGAGCTGCTCATCTTCATCACGCCGCGGATCGTGAACCGGTCCCAGTCGGTCGTCGCCGCCGGACCTTCCGGCGACGACGCGGCCAACAAGTAGGGGCGACGCCATGAAGAAGACCCTTCTCTCCATCGGTCCGCTCGCCGCGCTGCTCCTGTGCGGCTGCGAGGTGACCTACAAGAACGCCGGGATGCTGGTGGCCACCAAGGTGATCCGGGCCACGCAGATCACCGCGGGGTCGTTCGGCTGCCAGTACGTCACGGAAACGGAGGAGCTGACCTTCGGAGTGTTCAACCCGCTGGGCGGCGGCTACACGCACGGGCTGGTGATCGAGAACCGCCTCCCGGACAACAGCTCGCTCGGGCCGGGCCGGGTGAACACGAACGACTTCCAGATCGAGTTCGCGGTGATCGATTATGCGCAGGTCGACGGGCCGGCGGTGCTCCTGCCGGAGCAGACGGTGCCCGGGAACGCCCTGATCGGCACCGGCGGCAAGGGTGTCACCCAGCTGGACCTGGTCCCCTCCGCCATCGCGCAGGCGATCGGCGCGAACACCATGAAGGTGCGGATCCTGGCGCAGGTCTACGGCCGGCTGCTGGACGGCACCCGGGTGAAGACGAACACGTACGAGTACGTGATCCAGGCGGACCCGACCTTCGTGCTGGGAGCGCCGGTGTGCACGGCTCCGCAGGCGCCGATCGCCTGCGA
The DNA here is from genome assembly GCA_036393595.1 of Myxococcales bacterium. Taxonomy (GTDB): domain Bacteria; phylum Myxococcota; class Myxococcia; order Myxococcales; family 40CM-4-68-19; genus VBKO01. Next base: position 12,764 of record DASWGQ010000436.1, read on the forward strand.
GGGCGTCAACCAGGACACCGGGACGGGGTGCGCGGGGTGATTCCTTGACAGCGCCCGCCCGGCCTGCGTCGATGTGCGCGTGACCGTCACGTTGGCCGAGCTGTACCTGAAGCAGGGCCTCGCCGGTCGCGCCCGGGAGATCCTGCGCAAGTTGGCGGAGGGCGGCGACGCGGTGGCGCGTGAGCGGCTGGCGGAGCTGGCCCCGCCCGCGGCGGAGGAGATCGCCCTGCTCGAGGACCTGCTCGAGCGGGTGCGCGCGCGGCGAGGAGGGCGCTGATGGGATTCCGCGAGGACCTCCTGGCCATCTGCGGCCGCGTCGACGGCGCGCTCGCCGCCACCCTGATGGGCTTCGACGGCATCGCCATCGAGACCGCCGAGGTGAAGCCGGCGGAAGGCGTCGAGCTGCAGACGTTGATGATCGAGTACTCCGGGATCCTCTCGCAGGTGCGCCAGGCCGCGGAGAGCCTGCAGATGGGCAAGGCCTCCGAAGTCTCGATCCGCACCGAGAAGTTGATCGCGGTTGCGCGCCCGCTCACCCCGGACTACTTCGTGCTGCTCGCACTCTCCCCGGATGGCAACGTGGGGCGCGCGCGGTACGAGTTGCGCATCGCGGGACCCAAGCTCGTCGCGCAGCTTTGAGGTGGCGCTCCAAGCCCATGCTCGCCCCGGCGAGGAGCGGGCTCGCGCTCTCGCTCCAGTTCTAGACTCCTCTGCGCGATTGCGATACATCGCCGGGCCTCCTCGGAGGAGTGCCCTTGGCAGAAGTCTACGACACCAGCGAGTTCCGGAACGGGCTCAAGATCCTCTACGACGGGGATCCGTTCGAGATCGTCGAGTTCCAGCACGTCAAGCCCGGCAAGGGCTCCGCCTTCGTGCGCACGCGCATCCGCAACCTCCTCACCGGCCGCACCCTCGAGCCCACCCTGAAGTCGGGCGACAAGGTGGGCAAGCCGGACATCGACGAGAAGGAGATGCAGTACCTCTACAAGGAGGGCGACCATTACGTCTTCATGGACGTGAAGACGTACGACCAGGTGCACATCGGGGGCGAGGCTCTCAAGGAGGGCAAGAACTTCCTCAAGGAGAACATGAACGCGCACATCCTCTTCTGGAACGGGCGCGCCATCTCCGCCGAGCTGCCCAACACGGTCGAGCTGCGGGTCACCCGGTGCGACCCAGGCGTGCGCGGCGACACGGTGTCGGGCGCGATGAAGCCGGCCACCCTCGAGACGGGCTACACGCTCAACGTGCCCCTCTTCATCAACGAGGGAGACGTGCTCAAGATCGATACGCGCAACGGCGAGTACCTCACCCGCGTCGGCTGATCCGAGGGGGCATGGACGTCGAGAAGCTGAGAGCGATCCTCGCCGCGCTGCAAGGCACCGACGTCACGCGGCTGGACTGGACCAACGGGCAGGAAAGGCTGACCCTGCGGATGGGACATCCGCCCGCGCCGGTGACCGCGCTCCACGCCGTCCCGGCGGCCGCGTCCGCGGCGCTGCCTACTCCGCCGCAGGTCACGCCGGTCGCGCCCGCCGCCGCCACGCGCGACGACTCCTTCACGGTGAACTCCCCCTTCGTCGGCACCTTCTACCGCTCCGCCTCGCCGGACAACCCGCCGTTCGTGGAGGTGGGCCAGGTGGTGAAGAAGGGGCAGGTGCTCTGCATCGTGGAGGCGATGAAGCTGATGAACGAGATCGAGGCCGAGCAGCCGGGGCGCCTGCTCGAGGCGCTGATCCAGAACGGAAGCCCGGTCGAATACGGAGAGCCGCTCTTCCGGTTCGAGCCCGCCTGAGGGACCGGCGCCCGGGACCGAGATGTTCCACAAGATCCTCATCGCGAACCGGGCGGAGATCGCCCTCCGGATCATCCGCGCGGCCCGCGAGTTGGGCATCGAGACGGTCGCGGTCCACTCCACCGCCGACGCGAACTCGCTGCACGTGAAGTTCGCCGACGAGTCGCTCTGCATCGGCCCGCCGCCGTCGAAGGAGAGCTACCTCAACATCCCGGCGATCCTCTCCGCCGCCGAGGTTTCCGGCGCCGATGCCATCCATCCAGGTTACGGATTCCTCAGTGAAAACGCCGAGTTCGCCGAGATGGTGCAGCACGCCGGCCTGGGGTGGATCGGCCCGCGGCCGGAGATGATCCGGATGATGGGCAACAAGGTCCGCGCCAAGGAAGCGATGAGGGAGGCGGGGCTGCCGCAGCTGCCCGGGTCGGACGGCGTGGTGCGCGAAGAGCGCGAGCTGGTCCGGCTGGCGGAGAAGGTCGGCTTCCCGGTGATCCTCAAGGCTGCGGCGGGCGGCGGCGGGCGCGGGATGAAGATCGTCCGCGAGAAGGACCAGCTGGCGCAGATGTACCGCACCGCCTCGGCGGAGGCCCTGGCCGCGTTCGGCAACGGCGACATGTACGTGGAGCGGTACGTCGAGCGCCCGCGCCACATCGAGATCCAGATCGTCGCCGACGAGCACGGCGACGTGGTCCACTTCGGCGAGCGGGAATGCAGCGTGCAGCGGCGCCACCAGAAGATGCTGGAGGAGTCGCCCTCGCCCGCGCTCAACGAGAAGCTGCGGGAGCGGATGGGCCGCGTCGCGGTCGAGGCGATGAAGAAGGTCCGCTACAACAACGTGGGCACCATCGAGTTCCTCCTCGACGAGCGCGGCGACTTCTTCTTCATGGAGATGAACACGCGCATCCAGGTCGAGCACCCGGTCACCGAGTCGGTGACGGGGATCGACCTGCTCAAGGAGCAGATCCGGCTCGCCGCGGGAGAGGAGCTGGGGCGCACGCAGAAGAGCATCGCGCTGCGCGGCCACGCCATCGAGCTGCGCATCAACGCGGAGGACCCGGTCACCTTCGCTCCCTCGCCGGGGCTGATCACCGCGTACCACGCGCCGGGCGGACTGGGAGTGCGCGTCGATTCGATCGCCCACGAGCAGTACCGCGTGCTGCCGTTCTACGATTCGATGGTGGCGAAGATGATCGTCACCGCCGACTCGCGCCCGGCCGCGATCATGCGGGCGCGTAGGGCGCTGCAGGAGTACGTGGTGGAGGGCATCAAGACCAACATCCCTTTCCACAAGCGGCTCTTGCTCTTCGAGCCATTCGTGCAAGGGCGCTACGACACGCGCACGGTCGAGCGGCTGCTCGCGGAGGCCTCTCCGGCGGCGGGTGGGTAATGGAAATTTACCTGTCGTTAATCTACCACATTTGCCGCTGATTACCGACAGCACCCGACATGTCTGGACGCGCTGCGGCGCAACGTGCTCCGGTGTGTGCTGCGCCGTGTGTGCGGATCGGCGTTTTTCCTAGGCGCCGAGCGGCCTTGTATGTACCGTCAGCTCACGTTACGCTGGAGTTCCGCCGCCCGTTCGAGAGCGAGACTGGGAGCCGTCCCGGACCGATGGACAAGAACAAGGTCATCGAGTCGGCTTCCAAGCTGATCGTCAAAGGTCAGTTCGAGAAGGCCGTCAAGGAATACCAGCGCGTCCTGGAAGTGGACCCGGACGACGTCCGCGTCCTCCAGAAGCTCGCCGAGCTCTACCAAAAGATGAAGAAGCAGTCCGAGGCGGCGGACTGCTTCGAAAAGGTGGCGCGCACCTATGGGGCGCAGGGCTTCTACCTGAAGGCCGTCGCGCTCTACAAGCAGGTGCTGAAGGTGGTCGAGCGCGTCGAGGTGAACGTCCGCCTCGCCGAGCTGTACCAGCAGCTGGGCCTCATCGGCGACGCGACCAAGGAGTGGCAGACGGTCGCCGCGCAACACGAGAAGACCGGCGACCACAAGGCCAGCCTGGACGCGCTGAAGAAGCTGGTCGATCTCGACCCCGACAACGTCGCCTCGCGCATCCGGCTCGGCGAGCAGTACGCGCGCCAGGAGAACCCGGTCGAGGCCGTCGCCGAGCTGCGGCGCGCCGCGCAGTACCTGCAGCGCAACGGGCGAACCGACGACTACCTGCGCGTCGCCGAGCGCATCAGCCACCTCGATCAGGCGGACACGAGCCTGGCGCGCGAGCTGGCCGAGCACTTCCTCTCCCGGGGCGACTCGAAGCGCGCCCTCTCCAAGCTGCAGATCTGCTTCAAGGCCAACCCGCGCGACCTGAACACGCTGCAGATGCTGGCCAAGGCGTTCCAGGACCTCGGCCAGACCTCGAAGACCGTCTCGGTGCTGAAGGAGCTGGCCAGGGTGCACGCCGACTCCGGCCGCGCCGACGAGGCCCGCCAGACCTACGCGCAGGCGGCGGAGCTGGCTCCCGACGATCCCGAGGTGAAGGCGGCGCTCCGATCGGGCGGCGGCTCGCCGCGCCCGGCGCCGGCCCCGTCCCGCCCGGCCCCTCCGCCGGCGCCGCCCCAGCGGGCCGCGCCGCCCCAGCGGGCCGCGCCGCCCCAGCGGCCCGCGGCCATCGCGCCGCCGCCTGCTCCCAGCAGCCGCAGGGCGCCGCCCGCGCCCGTGGTCACGCCGCCTCCGCCGGCCCGGCCGGCCGAGCCGGCCACGGCCGCGAGCCTTCCCAAGCTGCTCAAGGAGACCGAGGTCTACGTCAAGTACGGGCTCCACGACAAAGCGCAGGAGCACTTGCGCAGGATCCTCGCGGCGGATCCGAACAACCTCGAAGCCCACGAGAAGGCAAAGGTGGTCGCGCTGGCCACCGGCCGCAACGACGAGGCGGTCGCCGAGCTGGCCACGCTGGTGCGGCTGTACACGCAGCGGCGCGATCCGCGCGCGCAGCAGGCGCGCTCCGAGCTGCGCGAGCTGGACCCGCGCAACGCCGCTCTCGGCGGGGCCCCGGCCGCGCCGGAGCTGGAGATCGAGCTGGAGCCCGCCGAGGCCGAGATCGAGCTGGAGACGGCGGAGCCGCTCGACGAGCCCCTGGTCGAGGCGGAGCTCGAGGCCGAGGGCCTGCCCGCGCCCGACGAGGACGAGCCGCTGCTCGAGGTGGAGCCGCTCGCCGGCGCGCCCGCGCGCGGAGGGGACGACGCGTTCGCCTCCGACCTGGCGGAGGCGGACTTCTACATCGAGTCGGGCCTGGCCGACGAGGCGCGCGCCATCCTCGAGGCGATCCTCATGGGCGAGCCGGATCACGAAGGCGCGCGCGCCCGGCTGCGCCGCATCGGGGGCGCCGGACGCGCCCCCGCGGTCGGCCGCTCGGCGGTCCCGCAGGCGCGGCAGGCCGAGGGGCCCGAGCACGACGACCTCGCCGCGGAGCTCGCGGCCGAGCTGGCCGCCGAGATCAACGCCGCGCAGCTGGTCGAGGACGCGCCGCTGGACGGCGACGTGCTGGACAGCTTCCAGGTGCCTGCCCACGAGGTGTTGGGCGAGTTCCGCAGCAAGATCGCCCAGACGGTGCGCCGCGAGGACGCGCAGACCCACTACGACCTCGGCATCGCCTTCAAGGAGATGGGGCTCCTGGAGGAGGCCATCTCCGAGTTCGAGATCGTCCTCCACCACGGCGGTGGGGCCCGGCGGGCGGACTGCCTGACGATGCTCGGCACCTGCGAGGCCGAGCGGGGGAACGCGGAGGCGGCGGTGAAGTACCTGCAGGACGGCCTCGAGCTGGACGAGCTGAACCCGGAGGCGCGACGCGCGCTCGCCTTCGAGCTGGGCACGGTGCTCGAGACGCTGGGGCGGAACGCCGAGGCGCTCGAGCAGTACCAGGTGGTGGTGGCGGAGGAGCGCGGGTTCCGCGACGTGGCGGCGCGCATCCAGCGGCTGGGCAACGGCAGCGCCCGGCCGCGCGCGCCCGTCAAGCCGGCGGCGAAGCCCGCCGCGCGCCCCGCGCCGGCGACGGCCGCCGCGGAGAAGAAGCCGTCCGACGCCGCGTCGCGCAACCGGAAGATCGGGTTCGTCTAGGGTGGGGCCGTCCAAGTGAACTACCTCGACTACTACGAGCTGGCCCAGGAGCCGTTCTCCAACGCTCCGGTGTCCCGCTTCTACTTCAACTCTCCCCAGCACGCGCAGGCGCTGGTCCGGCTGACGCACGTCTGCTCGCAGATGAAGGGCCTGGCCATCCTGGTGGGCGACATCGGGGCGGGCAAGACCACCCTGGCGCGCAGGCTGCTCGACTCGCTTCCGGAGAACGAGTACGAGGCGGCGCTCCTGGTAATCATCCACAGCGGCGTGACCGCCTCCTGGCTGCTCAAGCGCATCGCGCTGCAGCTCGGGGTCGACGCCCCCAGCGAGGACAAGCTGACGCTCCTCGGCCAGCTCTACCAGCGGCTGGTGCGCATCTACGAGCAAGGCAAGCGGGCGGTGGTGCTGATCGACGAAGCGCAGATGCTCGCCACCCGCGAGCTGATGGAGGAGTTCCGCGGCCTCTTGAACCTCGAAGTGCCGGAGCGCAAGCTGCTCTCCCTGATCTTCTTCGGCCTCCCCGACATCGAGGAGAACCTGCTCCTCGACGCGCCGCTCGCGCAGCGCGTGGCGATCAAGTTCCGCCTGGCCCACCTCACGCCGGAAAGCACCGAGGCGTACATCAAGCACCGCTTGCGGCTGGCCGGGGCGTCGCGGATGCCCTTCACTCCGGAGGCGGTGAACGCCGTCCACCACTTCTCCAGCGGCACGCCGCGCGTGATCAACACGCTCTGCGACAACGCCCTCTTCGAAGGCTACGTCGCGCGGGTGCCGATGATCGACGAGGCGATGATCGGCCGGGTGGCCGGCGATCTGGGCCTCGACGGGGCCGCGGCCGCGAACGACGCGCCGACGCCCTTCCGGGCCCCGTCCCCGACGCCCAAGGAGCAGAAGCCGCTCGATCTGGGGGAGATCGATCGCTATCTGGCGGGACTCGCCAAGCCCTCGTGACCGCGGCCGGCACCGGGCCGGTCGGGAGTTGAAGAGAGAAGCATGCGGCGCACGCGGTCAGCTCCGGGCAACCGACCCTCGAGCGAGGCGGGGGACCGTCCGTGCTGAGGCGCGTCCTGGTCGCCTTTGCCCTCGCCGCGGCCGTGGTGGCCGGAGGCGCGATCGCCTTCCTGCGCACCGATTTCGTCGCCAACAACCTGTGCGCGTACGCGGTCGCCACCATCGAGGAGACCACCGCCGCCCAGGTCCGCGTGGCGCGCTGCTCCGTGGACCCTGCCCGCGGGCAGCTCACCATCGACGGCCTGCAGGTCGGCGACCCGGGCGGGCGCATCGATCTGAAGGTCGCGCGTGTGTTCGTCCACGTCCTGGTCCGGCCGGTCCTGCAGCGCATCCGGCTCGAGCAGCTGGAGATCGACCACGCCGAGATGCACCTGTCCCTCGATCGGCAATCCGCGCCCACCGCGCGCGCCCGGCGGCAGGAGTGCCTGCCCGACGTGCTCGACCGCTTCGAGCTGGGGCGCGTGAAGATCCGCAAGGCGTCGATCGAGGTGCGCGGCGGAGGCGTGAGCGTGGTGCTGCCCCGCGCGAGCGCCTCCATCCACGGGAAGGGCGACTCGATGCAGATCGCGCTGGCGACGCGGGGCGGCGCGGTCGAGCTGCCCGGACGCCGGGTGGGCCTCGCCTCGGTGCGCGGCGCCGCCATTGTCGACCTGCGCGGCACGGGCCAGCTCGACGTCACCCGCCTGGACCTCATCGGCACCGAGGCGGCGGCGTTCCTCTCCGGGCGGATCTCGGACCTCTGCGACCCGCACATCGAGGCCAGCGCGAACCTGCGCGCGGACGACCTCGCGGCGGCGCTCGCGGCGTACATGCCCGGCATGCTGCACGGCGTGCGCGGGTCGCTCGGCGCCGATGCGACGGTCACCTTCGCGCGCAAGGATCCGCACCTCCGGGGCGAGGTCCGCCTCCGGGGGCTGCAGCTGGAAGGGTTCGACCCGGGCGATCTGAACGCCCGATTCGATTTGAACCCCCACCGCCTCAAGGTCGAGCACCTCGACGTCGCCGTGGGCCGCGGCCAGGTGACGGGGACCGCCGAGGTGGGTTTCGGACAGGGAATCCCGCTCTCGACCGACCTCGCCCTGCGGGACGTGGAGCTGGCCGAGGTGCTGCGCAAGCTGACGGTGCCCCATGCCTGGGTCGTCCTGCGGACAGGGGGCAAGGTGCAGATGAAGGGGACGCTGCTGCCGCTGGCGCTGAGCGGCGACGCCTCGCTCGACCTGTCCGACTTCGCCGTCCTCGACGGCGCCTGGGACGCGCGCCGCAAGGGCGGCCTCCGGCGCATGCTCGAGATGCCCAGGGGCCACCTCACCAGCGCGGTGGCGATCGACGCTCATAAGATCTCGCTGCGCGGCGCCCGGATCGAGACGGGCTCCTCCCAGCTCAACGTGGAGGGCGCGCTGTACACCGACCCCGCCCTGGGGCTCGACCTCTTCGCCCAGACCGACGAGCTGTCCCTCGACGACCTGCGCGGCCATGTCGCCCAGCTGCCCTGGCACGGCCGCGCGGCGCTGGCGGCGCGCGTGCACGGCCCCTACGCGAACGTGCGGGTGGAGTCCAGCGCCGCCATGCGCGGCTTCCACTTCATGGACCTCTCCCTGGGCGACCTCTCCGCGCAGGTCGATCTCACCGGCATGGTGCTCTCGCTCGACCAGGTGCGCGGGCGCAAGGATCGGTCCACCTACGCCGGGCGGGTGAAGCTCGACTTCCGC
>DASWGQ010000437.1:0-6094 GCA_036393595.1 Myxococcales bacterium
ATGAGATCCGCGACGCCCCAGAGGAAGCTGACGATCTCGCTGTGGTTCACTGCGTTCGGTCTCCGGAACGGCTCAGCTTGTGTGTGATGGCCACGGACCTGGCTCCTGTGCGTGGGGTGGCGGCGGGCCCGCGTCAGCGCGACAGCTTGACGGGGTGCCCGAGCCGGCCCGTCAGGATCGACTGCAGGCGGTCCCAGAGGTCCTCCCCCGTCTTCGAGTCGAACCAGCGGCCCGTCTTCGCGTCCTGGGAGTAGTGTCCGGCGGCGAGATTTGCCGCGACCCAGATCTGCCGGGCCGCCGAGTGGCTGTTCACGACCACCTTGGGGCCCTCGTCGAACTCGAGGGTGAGGATGCCGTCCGCGAGGTCGACGTCGACGCCGTCGAGGGGGCCGAGCGCCTCCTCGATGCGCTCCAGCTCGTCCGAGGCGAGCCGCTCGAATTGTTTCTCGTCCATCACGATGCCTTTCGCCCGGCGAGCGACCGCAGCGCTTCGCCTTCCAGGCGACACACCACCCATTGTTCCATCAGGCGCGCGCCCAGAGAGCGGTAGAAGTCGATCGACGGCTGGTTCCAGTCCAGCACGCTCCACTCGAACCGCCCGCACCCCTCCCGGACCGCGATGCGCGCCAGCTCGACCATCATCGCCTTCCCGAGGCCGCGCCCGCGCAGCTCGGGCCGGACGAACAGGTCTTCCAGGTACAGGCCCGGTTTCCCCAGCCAGGTGGAGAAGCTGAAGAACCAGAGCGCGAACCCCGCCACCTCGCCGTCCTGCTCGGCGATGAGCACCGAGAAGCGCGGATTGGGCCCGAACCCGTGCCGCAGCAGGTCCTCCTCGGTCGCGACCACCGCGTCGGGGGCGCGCTCGTACTCGGCCAGGTCGCGCACCAGGCGGAGGATGACCGGCACGTCGGCGGGTGTGGCAGTCCGGAGCCTCGGCACGCACTCGTCTCTACCGCACGGCGGGCGAGCTGTCAGGCGGACAGGCGTGGCGCGCGCGGTCTGCGTTAAGATTCACTGGCCCCGATGGTCGAGCCACTCCGCATCCTCAGCTACAACGTCCGCTACTTCGGACACTTGCTGCGAGGCCTCGCCTCGACGCGCACGGGGAAGCGCTCCATCGCGCGCGGGATCGCGTCCCTGGCGCCCCTGCCGCACATCGTCTGCCTGCAGGAGGTGGAGACCTCCTCCCTCCGGTCGACGCTCGCCTTCCGCCCGGCCAAGCCAGAGGAGACGCAGCTCGAGTCCTTCATGGCCGAGCTGGAGCGCGCCTTCCAGGAGCTGGATCGTCCCTTTCCGTACGAGGCTTTCTACTTCCGCGCCCATGCCAACCGCATCGGCACCCGCGCCCTCTCCACCATGGGCCTCGCCATGGTGGTGGACACGACCCGGCTGCGCGTCGAGCGCCACAACGCGCTCGAGCCGCACCCGATCACGCACCACCACGTGCAGCGCTTCAAGGACCGCAAGCAGGCGCGCATCTGCGCCCACCTGCGCGTGACGGACCGCAACGGGCGCGCGCTGCACGTCTTCAACACGCACCTGAGCCTGCCCACGCCCTTCGCCAAGGAGTTCTGGACGGGCACCGAGCGCATGGGCTACGGCGTCAACCAGCTGCACGAGGCGCGCACGCTGGCCGCCTTCGTGCGCGGCCAGTCCAACGGAGAGCCGCTGGTCGTGTGCGGCGATTTCAACTCGCCGCCCGGATCGCCCGTGTACAAGTACCTGACCGAGGAAGCCGGGCTCACCGGCGTGCAGAGCGCGATCGGCCAGATCCGCGGGCGGCCCCGCGAGTTCCCCACCGCCGGGTTCCTCTCGCTCCGCATGCACCTCGACCACCTGTTCTGCAACGGCAAGGTCCGCTGGCTCGACCTCGACGGCACGTTACCGTTCGGCGACCGGCGCAACCCGTTCCACGGAAAGAGCGATCACGTGCCGCTGATCGGCCGCTTCGAGATCGACGGCGCATGACCGCACCGGACGTCGTTTGCTTCGGCGAGGCGCTGGTCGACCTGCTGCCCGCGGAGGGCGTGGGCTCCGCCGGCGCCCGGGCCGGAGGCGGAGGCATCGGGTTTCGCGGCCGGCTGCGCGACTGCGAGCGCTTCGAGGTCCACTCGGGCGGGGCCCCCGCGAACGTGGCGGTCGGCCTCGCCCGGCTCCGAGTGCCCACCGCATTCTGCGGCGTGGTAGGCGACGACGAGTTCGGCCACCTGCTCGCCCGCAAGCTGCGCGACGAAGGCGTGGACGCGCGCCTCCGCTTCGACGCCGAGGCGCGCACCGGGCTGTGGTTCGTCGCCCTCGACGAGCGCGGCGACCGCACCTTCTTCAGCCCCGGCGGCCTGGACAGCGCCGACAAGCACATCAGCCGCCAGGACGCGCTCGCGGCACCCATCGCGCAGGCGCGCTGGCTGCACTGCGGCTCGTCCTGCCACATCCGCCCGGAGGGGCAGCGGGCGCTGAAGGCCGCCGTCGCGCGCGCGGACGAAGCGTCGGTGCGCGTCTCGTTCGACCCCAACGTGCGCGTCCACCTGTGGCGAAACCTGCGTTCGCTCCGCTCGCTCTGCGAGTCCGTCTTCCCCTCCTGCACGCTGGTGAAGCTCTCCGAGGACGAGTGCGAGGCGTGCGTCGGGGAGCGCGCTCCCGAGCGCGCCGCCGAGCGGCTGCGCGACTTCGGCGTCCGCATCGCCTGCGTCACGCTGGGCGAGCGCGGCGCGATCGCGCTGCGCGACGGGCGCTGGTTCCGCGCCGAGGCGCCTCGCGTGCAGGTGGTGGACACCACCGGCGCGGGAGACGGCTTCGTGGCGGGCCTGCTCTCGCGGCTGGCGCGCGACCCCGATCCGCCGGACGAGGCGCTGCAGAGCGCGGTCGACCTTGGCTGCGCGGTGGGCAGCCGGGTGTGCACGCAGATGGGCGCGGTGGCGGGGTTGCCGCGAGCGTGACGCACAGCCGCGCTGCGGCTAGAAGACACCGGACCATGTCCGTGCCGGAAAGCGCAGCGCTACCCTATCGGGGGCGGGTGGAGGCGACGCGCCTCCTCGACGAGCTGCGCGAGCTGCTGCGGCTCGCGGTGCCAATCGCGGTGGCGCAGGCGGGCATCGCGCTGATGGGCGTGGTGGATACCGCCGTGGTCGGCCGCCTCGGTGCTGCCGCGCTGGGGGCGGTCGGGCTCGCCAACGGCATCTTCTTCGCCGTCGCGGTGATCGGGATCGGTACCGTGATGGGACTCGATCCGCTCATCGCCCAGGCGTTCGGTGCGCGGGATCGGCCGCGTACGCGCGCGCTGGTCTGGCAAGGAGTCTGGCTGGCGCTGATCGTCTCCGCCGTCCTGGCGGTGCCGCTCGCGTTCGCGCCGGGACTCATCGACCTGGCCGGCATCGAGCCGGAAGTCGCTCGCGGGGCCAAGCAGTTCCTCTGGGCCCGCCTGCCCGGATTGTTCCCGCTGCTGCTGTTCGTCGCGCTGCGCGCCTACCTGCAGGCCGCGGCGGTGGTGCGGCCGCTGGTCGTCTCCACCGTGCTGGCCAACGTCGCCAACTTCTTGCTCGACCTGCTGCTCGTGTTCGGGGGCGCGAGCCTTCCGGCCTGGTCGGGCCCTCTGCGGCACGTCCCCGCGATGGGCCCCGCTGGCTCGGGCCTCGCGACTTCGCTCTGCAGCGTGCTGCAAGCCGGCGTGTTGCTCGCCGCCGCTTCCGCCCTGCGCGACCCGATCGCGCCCCCGCGCGCGCCCGACCTGCGCGACCTGCGCGCCGCCGCCCGCGTCGGAATCCCCGTCGGGCTGCAGATGGGCGCGGAGGTCGGCGTGTTCGCGCTGGTCGGCGTGCTGGCAGGGCGGCTCGGGCAAATGAGCATCGCCGCGCACCAGGTCGCCATCTCGCTGGCCAGCTTCACGTTCTGCGCCGCCGTGGGCGTCGGCAACGCCGCCTCGGTTCGCGTGGGGTGGGCGATCGGCGCGCGCGACTCGCGGGCGGCGCGGCGCTCCGGCCTGACCGCGTTCGCCGCCGGCGCCTCGATCATGACGCTCTCCGCGCTCGCCTTCTGGCTCGTCCCGCGCCAGGTGGCCTCGCTGCTCAGCGACCGCGCCGACGTCATCGCCGCCTCGGCGCCGCTGCTCGCCGTGGCCGCCGTGTTCCAGATCTCGGACGGCGTGCAGGCGGTGGGCGCCGGAGTGCTCCGAGGCGCCGGCGATACCCGCTTCGCCTTCCTCGCCAACCTGGTCGGACACTACGCGGTAGGTCTCCCGGTCGCGGTGGCGCTCGGGCTCTTCGCGGGCCGCGGGGTCATCGGGCTGTGGTGGGGACTCTGCGCGGGGCTCACCGCCGTGGCCGTCGCCCTGCTCTCGCGCTTCCTCCGCCTCTCGTCGGGGGAGATCGCTCCCCTGGAGAAGCACCCGATTCCGCATATGTAGGGAGAGGTGTGGAAGAGGCGCTTGGCTGCGCGCACGAGCTGAGCGATCCTGACACGGGGGTTTCTCGCACATGACCCGGTTCCTGGCTGCCGCCGCGCTGGCGCTGCTCGCGTTCGACGCGCTCGGCGCGGAAAAGAAGAAGCCCGCTCCATCGCCGGAGGTCCCGCTGCCACCGGTCGAGCAGCTGCCGCTCCCGACGGTCCCGCCGGAGCAGAAGCCCGCCCCGCCGGCGAAGGCGCCGGACGCGCTGCCGCCGCTGGCCAGACCCGTGCGCATCGGCGTGGGAGTCGCGGGCGATCTCGACCCGGCGTCCGCGGGCCGGCTCGCGGCCTCGCTGCGCTCGATCGCGGCGCTGGCGCCGCTCGCGCGGGAACCCGTCGCCCTCGCGGCAGATCGATGCGAGGCGGACGCCTGCCTGTCCACGCTCGGCGCCGCGCAACAGGTCGACCAGGTCCTCTTCGCCCGCGTCTCCGGCGGGGTGCTCGCCGTGCGCGCGCTGGACCTCTCCGGAGCGAAGCCGCCCGGCGAAGCGCGGCAATCCGCACCGTCGGACGCCGCCGAGCTGCGCGCCGTTGCCGAGGCGCTGGCCTGCAGGCTGCTGGTCCCCGCAGGATGCACGGGCGAGGCGCAGATCGACGCGGTGGGCTCTTCCATCGAGGTCGACGGCAAGCCCGGCGCGCCCCGCCTCACCTTGCCGGTCGGGGTCCACGCGCTGGTCCTGCGGTCCGGCGACTCGCTCGCGCGCCGTTCGCTGCCCATCGTACACGAGAAACCGGTCGCGCTGGCGCTGCGGCGGAGCGAAGGGCAGCTCGCGCTGCTCACGCCGGAGGAGGTGGCCCAGCGCGCGGTCGCGTCCGCCGAGCTGGCCGCTCCGCCGCCGCGCCGCTGGACGCGCACCGCCGGCTACGTCGCCGCGGGCGCGGGGATCGTTGCCGCCGGCATCGCGGTGGCGGAAGGCCTGCACAGCAAATCGATGCTCGACCAGGCCGAGAGCGGCTACCGCGCCAACGGGAACGTCTACCGCCCCGCCGATCTGTCCAACCTCCAGTCGGGGAACTCGGCGGCGCGCGCAGCGAACATCCTGTTCGCCGCCGGCGGCGCGCTGATCGCGTCCGGGCTCGTGCTCGCGTTCGCCTTCTGACCATGCGCACCCTCTTCCTGGCCATCCTCGTGCTCGCCGCCGGCTGCAGCCCCGGAAACCTCGGCCACTGCAATTCGGATTCCGACTGCCCGTCCGGCGCGACCTGCGACCCCGGCGAGAAGGTGTGCACGGCGGGCGCAAGCGACTGCGTCCCCACTTGCGGCAGCGGATTCACTTGCCAGGTCGCGGCGTGCGTGGACGTGACGCCGCCCTCGATCACCGCCATCGCGGTCACCACGCCGCCCGACTTCGCCCCGGACATCTACAAGGGAGACGATGCCGGAACGCTCTCCGTCTCGGCGCAGATCGCCGACGTCTCCGGAGTGCACGACGTCTGCCTCCAGGTCTCCGGCGAGACGGGCTGCCCCCATGCCGGCAACAGCGCGGGCGGAGGCCTGTGGACCTTCACGATGCCGCGCGCACCCACCGCCGGCACGCTCGACGGCACGCCGGTCGCGTTCACCATCGAGGCGGACGACGCGCCCGCGGGACGACCGCCCAACCACGCCGCCACCATGGGGTTCGTCCGATTCGACAACTCCGGCCCGGCCATC
>DASWGQ010000438.1:0-11548 GCA_036393595.1 Myxococcales bacterium
AGACGCGCCTCGAGGTCGCGCAGGTGCCGGTCGATGCGCAGCGCGCGGCGCGATTCGGAGTCTCCGAAGGCGTGGAAGTGCTTGTTGCGCGAGAGCGGGCGGGCCTCGTCGTGGAGGCGCTGCACCAGCCGGTAGAGGAACCCGCGCATACGAACAGGCTAGCACCAGTCCCGCCGCGCGCCAGCGGTTCCCGGCTGATTTTTGCGCCGGCGGGCTTGACTTCGGCGCGCAGAAGCGGTTGCGCGGCGGGGGGTTGACTTCGCGGCCGGACGTGGTCACTGCGCCGCGCGCGCCTCGGCCGCAACCTGCTCGGCCACGGCGTCCCGTTTCGCGTCGGTGCAGTCCTCGGCGTAGCACCAGGCCTGGACCACGAGGTGCGCGGCGCCGTCGGGAGCGGTCAGCACCACGGTCGGGTTCCCCTCCGGATCGGTGGTGGCGAGCTTCGACCAGCTGCGGCCTCCGAGGGCGACCTCGTGCCCGCCCTCGATGTCGCCGTCCAGCCGGCGGAGCACCACGTCCACGCCCTCCGCGGATCGGGCGTGCCCGTCGCGGCCGGGGACGAGGTTCCACGGGACACGCGCCTGGACGCCCTGCGCTCGCAGCGTGCGCGGATGCGGATTCACCGCGCGCGCGATCGCGGCGCCCTCCATGCCAGCCAGGGTGAACGACGCGCCGATCAGGACGAGGAGGGCCGGGCGGCTCCAGGGCCGCGGCGGCAGCACGTGGGACGGCGCGGCGAGCCCGAGCAGGATGCCGGAGAGAAACCCTCCCGCGTGCGCCGCGTTGTCCAGCGGGAAGTTCGCTGCCTGCGCGCCGACCGCCAGCGCGACGTTGATGAGCAGGTTGAAGATCAGCGTGCGCGCCGCGGCCCTCCGCGCTTCGGGCGTGAGCCGGTCGCGCAGCCGCCAGTAGAGCGCGACGTGGGCGCCGAACAGGCCGAAGATCCCTCCCGAGGCGCCGACCGCCTGCTGCCAGGGAGCGTGGCGCAGCGTCGCGGCGGCGATGCTCGCGCCGCCCCCCGCGATCGCGGTCGCGGCGAAGAGGCCCAGCGCGACCACCGGGCCGAAGAGGTTTTCGATCGGCCGCATGAGGATCCACAGCGCGTAGGCGTTGAAGAGCAGGTGCAACGGCCCCGCGTGGAGGAAGGCGTAGCTGCCCAGGCGCCACCAGTCTCCGTCCCGCACGGCCGCCGCCGAGAGCGAGCCGAGGCGGAACAGCGCGACCGGGTCCGGATCCAGCCCGCCCCCCAGCCAGATCTCGGCGAGGAAGAGGATCCCGAGCAGCGCGAGGAGCGCCACGGTGGTGGGCGCAGGCGGGCCCCGGCGCGCCTCGGCCGATCGCATCTGCGCGGACTGCCTTTCCGCCGGCCCGGGTTCCGCGGCTTGCGGCAGTCCGCCGAGCGGATCCAGGTCGCTCACCGCGGGAGCCCCTGCGCGTCGTCCACCGCCGCGGCGAGCCGCTTCTCGATGCCCGCCACCGGCCCCACGGCGCAGGCCACCAGACCGTCGCGGCGGAAGGTCGCGCTCGCGACGCGCCGCAGGTCCTGCGCGGTGACGGCCTCCAGCTTCGCGACGCGCTCCTCGAATCCCTCCGGCGCGCGGAACAGCTCGGTCCCGCCGAACCAGCCGATCATCTCGCCGGCGGAATCGAGCGCGAACTCGAGCCCGATGCGGTGGCGCACCTTGGCCCGGCGCAGCTCGTCCGGAGGCACGTCCTCGTCGCACAGCTCGGCCAGCAGGCGCAAGAGCTCCGCCAGCACCAGCGGCACCTTGCGCGGCGCGCACGCGGCCTCCACCTCGAACACGGAGCAGTCGCTGAAGGTGTCGATCGACCCGTGCACCGCGTAGGCGAGGCCCTTGCGCTCGACCACGTTGAGCTGCAGCCGCGCGGCGAGCCCGTCGTCGAGGATGCGGCGGAGCAGGAGCAGCGCGGGGAAATCGCGGTGGTCCTCCGCCGGAGCGGCGAAGGAGAGGCGCAGCTCGGTCTGGGACTCGCGGTGCTCCACCGCGATCAGCCTCGGCCTGCGCTCACCGCGCGGCAAGGGCGTGTCGGTGACCACCGCGCCCGGAGGGAAGTGTCCGAAGCAGCGCTCCGAAAGCCGCAGCACCTCGTCGTGGCGCACCGGACCAGCGGCACAAACCACCAGGTTGCGCGCGCCGTACGCGCGTGCGTGGTGGGCGCGCAGGTCGTCCTCGCGCAGGCCGCTGACGGTCTCGCGGGTGCCGGCGATCTTCTGCCCCAGCGGGTGTTCCTCGAACAGCGCCCGCTTGGAGAGGTTGTCGACGTCGACGTCGCGCCCCTCCTCGTCGACCTCGTCGAGGATCTCCTCCAGGATCACCTCGCGCTCCAGCTCGATCTCTTTGAAGAGGGGCCGCGCGAGCATGTCGCCCAGCACGGCGAACGGGAGGTCCATCCGGCTGGGATGGATGGGCGTGTAGTAGTAGCCGTGGTCGCGGGTGGTGACGCCGTTGAGGTTCCCGCCCACGTCCTCGACCAGGGAGTTGAGCGTGCGGCCATCCGGGTACCCGGCGCTGCCGCGGAAGAAGAGGTGCTCGAGGAAGTGGGACACGCCGTTGACGCGCGCGTCCTCGTGCCGGGATCCGGCGCGCACGTAGGCGGCGAGCATCCCGGCGTGCAGGTGCGGCAGCTCGACCGTCACGACGCGAAGGCCGTTCCCCAGCACGCTCTTGTGCACCGGGTCCTTCATCGGGGCGCGCAGGATAGTCGCCGCCCATAGGGCGGCGCTACGCTTTTCCATGGCGCGGACGCAAGGGCATGTTCTAGGCCCGCCGCCGATAGGGCGGCGCTACGCTTTTCCATGGCGCGGACGCAAGGGCATGTTCTAGGCGGCGCCTCAGGAGTGCGCAATCGCGGTCGCCGGAGGCGGGCGGGCGCGTACGCGCTCGTCCGGGAGGCCCGGCAGCCGGAGCGTGAAGCTGGTGCCCTGTCCGGGAGTGGACGCGCAGGTCAGCTCCCCCCCGTGCTCCTGGGCGATCTCCTGGGCCAGCGCCAGCCCCAGCCCGGTGCCGCGCTCCTTGGTGGTGAAGAACGGGTCGAAGATGCGGGCGAGCCGCGCGGGCTCGATGCCCGGTCCGGTGTCGCGGACCTCGACCAGCGCCGCGCCGTCCTGCGCGCGGGTGCCCACGAAGAGCGACCCCCCGCCCGGCATGGCCTCGCGCGCGTTGCGCACCAGGTTGAGCAGCAGCTGGCGGACCTGCGCCACGTCCGCCGCCACCTCCGGCAGATGGGGCTCGATCTGCTGCTCGAGCCGGACGCCGGCCGCGACCAGCTCCGGGCGCACGAAGTCGAGCAGGTCGCGGACGGTCTCGTTCAGGTCGGCTCGCGCCACCTGCGGCTTGGGCACGCGCGCGTAGCGCAGGTACTCCTCGGTGACGGCGGCCAGGCGGTCCACCTCGCGCACGATGGCGTCGCAGAGCCCGGCCGCGGCCGCGCCGCCCTCCGGCGGCCGCTCCCGCAGCCGCTCCCCCAGCTCCTCGGCGTTGAGGCTGATCGAGGAGAGCGGGTTGCGGATCTCGTGCGTGATCTGCGCCGCGATGCGGCCGATCGCGGCGAGCCGCTCGGAGCGCACCAGCGCCTCTCCCTGGGCGCGCAGCTCGCGCTCGCGCGCGGCGAGCCGCTGGGCCATGGCGTTGAACTCGCGCGCCAGCACGGCCAGCTCGTCGCCGCCGCCCTCCGGCACCGCCACCACCTCCGGCGCGCCGCGGCCCAGGCGCTGCGCGGCCTCGGTGAGCCGCGCGATCGGCGCCAGCGCGCGGTTCGACAGCCAGGTGACGAGCAGGCCCACCCCGAGCGCGAGCAGCGAGAGCCCGATGATCGCCCAGCGCGCGGTGCGCTCCTGTCGCTCCGCCTCGGCCAGCCCGCCGTTCATCTGCTCCTGGATGACGTTGAGGAGCGTGCGGATCTCGTGGTCGACGCGCCGCTCGGTCGTCTTGAGGCGCGCGATCAGGTCCTGCGCGCCGGGCAGGTCCTGCGCGGCGACGCGCCCCTCGCGCTGCAGGAGCAGGGCCAGCGCCGAAGCGGCCTGGTCCTGCTCGGCGATGCGCGCCGAGAGGAGCAGCAACCGCGCCTCGATGCGGCCCATGGCGGCGCGGTCCCGGGCGCTGGCTCCCTCTTGCGCCGCCTGGATCTGCTCGCGGGCGCGCGCGAGCCGCTCGTCGGCGATGCGCGCGAAGTACGTGCGGTCGAGCGCGATCAGGCCTGCGCGCTGGGCGGGATCGGCCTCCGCCAGCAGGCGGTCGGTGGAGCGCTCCCGCTCCTTCTGGAAGGCCTCGAGGCTGCCGGCGATGCGCGTCAGCGGGAAGTAGCCGCTCGAGACCAGGCTCAGGCCCTGCCCGATGCGGTGCATCTGCACGATTCCGAACAGGGAAACGGCGCCGCTCATCACCAGCACGGCCGCGAAGCCGAGGAAGACCTTGGTGGCGATGGAGAGGCGCATTCCCCACATCCTATCCCGAGAAGGAGCGCGCGCCGGCGCAGATCGTGTACAACTTGGGGGTATGCGACGCGCTCTCCTCCTCGCCGGGGTGGCCCTGGCCGCCTGCGGTTCCGCCGCCGTGCCGGGCCGGGCCCAGGTGCCGGGATTGGATCGGCTTTCCGGCGAGTTGACCGCCGTCGAGGTGGACCTGCCGGGCGCCGACCTGTCCGCGGTGCGTGGACCCTCGGGGTGGGTGCTGGTGGGCGCGTCGGTCGATTCGGGCCGTGTCGTCGGCGGCGCCGCTCCCGATTGCTCCCTGAGGCGCACGGCTTCCGGTGCCCTGGCGGCGCAGACGGGGAAGTGCGGCGGTTTCCTCGGCGCGTATGCGGCGCTCGACCGGTCGCGCGCGTTCCTCATCTCGGCCGGCGCGGAGGCGCTGCCGGCAGCGCCCATCGTCGCCGACGCGGCGGAAGCGCCCGCCGGGCTGCGCTACGTGCCCGAGGCCGACGCGTTCACCCTCGCCGGCGGGCCGCAGGGAGCGCGCATCCCCGCGGCGCTGAATCCCGGAGCGGTGGCGCGGGAAGCGGCTCGCCGGCAGCTCCGGACCGTGGCGCGCACGCACCCGGACGAGGCGGAAGGCGTGGCGCTGTTCCTCGGCGCAGCTGTGGCCGCCGATCCGGGCTACCTGGGCGCCTCCGACGGGGAGGGCGACCCGACTGGCGAGCTGGATCTCTCGCGTCCGCTGCCCGCGGGCGCCCCGGTCTCCGCGGTCCTCGCCGGCGCGCTGTGGGCGTGGGCGGACGCGTCGGGCGATCCCGTCGGGGCGGCGCGAGCGGCGCTGGCCGCGGTTCGCGCGCTGGGCGAGCGGCCGGACGCCGGAGGGAAGGCGGCGCTGCTGTCTCTCGTGGCCGGCCAGCTCGAGGGCGCCGAGCGGGATCAGGCTTGCGCGGTGTTCCGGGCGCGCCTCGCCTCCGCGGGCATCGAGGCGTGCCCGTAGTTACAAGAATTCCATGAGCGCTCACGCGGAGATGCCGCCGCACCTCGTGCAGTTCCTGCTCGGCGGGCAGACCTGCGTCGTGGCGGCCGTCGACCAGAAGGCCCGTCCGATGACGACGCTGATGACCTGGGTGGTCGCGCGCAATCCGCAGACCTTGACGATGGCCGTGGACACGCGCGGCAAGGCGCTGCGGAACATCCGCGCGAACCCGCACGTGGCGGTCGAGGTGCTCGGCAACGACCTCTGCTACGGCCTGCGCGGCAGGGCGGTGATCGAGAAGGAGCGGATGGAGTCCGCGCCGTTTCCCTGCGCGCTGGTGGCCGTGCGCATCGAGGAGTGCCGCGATCACGGCGCCGCGGGGGTGAAGTTCGTCGGCCCCAGCTACAGCTACCACGCCGGCAAGGAGCACCGGAGCGACGTCGAGAAGGCAGTGTTCGACGAGCTGAAGGGACCTCCGCCGACCATCTGATCGCACAGGTCGCTTGAGTTGACGCCTCTGCCTGTGACGCCACCCTCTTCGATCCGGCGCCTTCGGCGCCTCTACGAGGGGGAGCTCGCTCCCCCCTCGACCCCCCAACAGATCACGCGGCGGCGGGTGAGGATTGGCATCGCGTCGCCCACGCGTTTCGGGTACGCTCCCGCGCCCCTGTTCGGGACGGGAGTGCATCCATGACGGGAGTCGCATTCGTCGTCGCGGTCGTCTCGCTGATCCTGGCGGTGGTCTTCTGGCTGCAGGGCCGCTCCGCGGCCGAGGCGGTGGCCGGCCTCAAGTCCGAGGCAGACGCCGCGCGCAAGGACGCCGACGAGGCGCGCGCGCAGGCGCGCGAGGCCCAGGCCGACGCGAAGGCGCGGGCGGCCCAGGTCCTCGAGGCGCGCGAGAAGCTGAACGAGCTGCGCAAGCGCGGGCAGGAGAAGGTGCAGCCGAAACGAGGCGCCCGCGAGGCCGAGCTGGAAGAGGATCTCGCCCACGCGCGCAGGCTCGCCGAGGAGGCGCACGCCGCCGAGCAGCACGCCCGCAAGGACGCCGCCGCAGCGCTGTCCGAGATGGCCTCCCTGCGCGCGGAGCTGGACCGCGCCCAGGCGCGCACGCGGGAGGTCGTCCTGCCGGTCCCGGTGCAGGCCGCTCCGGCCGACGATGCGAAGCTGCGCGAGGTGGAGGAGCGCCGGCGGCAGCTGGAGAAGGCGCTCAAGGACACGGAGGCCGCCCTGCGCGAGCAGCGCGAGAGGGAGCGCGCGGCGCGCGAGGAGCTGAAGAAGGCGCGCGGCCGGGCCGAGACGAACAACCGCGTGTACCTCGTCACCAAGGGCGAGCTGGAGGTTACCCGCGAGCGGCTCGCGCTCGTCGAGAAGGCCCTGTGGAAGGCGGGCCTCAAGGTCCCGCCGCCGGCGCAGAAGGGACGGCCGAAGGCGACCGGTCCAGCTGCCGCGGACCGCCCGCGCGCGGAGAGCGGCGAGGCGGAAGC
Organism: Myxococcales bacterium; assembly: GCA_036393595.1. Lineage (GTDB taxonomy): Bacteria > Myxococcota > Myxococcia > Myxococcales > 40CM-4-68-19 > VBKO01. Next base: position 6,896 of record DASWGQ010000438.1, read on the forward strand.
CGAGCACCGGCCCGAGCCCATGCCTTCCGAGCCACCTTCCGCGGGAGCGGAACCGATCTCGGCGGCCGCCGAGCAGCCGAACGGCATCGAGGTGCATCGCCCCGGCGAGCCGGACGCGGATACGGCGCACTGACCCTACGCGAGCACGCGCTCCAGCAGCGAGAGCAACTGCGGCGCCTCGAACGGCTTGGAGAGGTAGCCCGCGGCCCCGTAGCGCGCCGCGATGTCTCGCAGCTCCTCCTTGGCGCTGATGAGCACCACCGGCACCTCGCGGCTCGCGGGAAGCCCGCGGATCCCGCGCAGGAACGCCTCGCCGTCGAGCAGCGGCATGCGCAGGTCGAGGAGGATGAGGTCGGGCCGGAAGTCGGGCAGCATCGGCACCGCCTCGACCGCGTTGCGGGCCACCGAGACGGCGTAACCCTCCATGTTCAGGAGGTCTGCGAGACCGTCGCGGAAACCTTCCTCGTCGTCGATTACGAGGATGCGGCGCTTGGGCGCTCCGGTCTTGGACTCTGCGGACTTCACCTGGACCTTCACCCAAAGTGTATCCTACACCTGTGCCGACAGGTCCCCCAAGATCCCCGGGATCGCCTTGACTTGCCGCGTCGCTTCCAGTACATCGGCCCCCGTTCTGGCGTCCGCCGAAGTGGTGGAATTGGTAGACACGCCAGATTCAGGGTCTGGTGGGGGCAACCCCGTGGAGGTTCGAGTCCTCTCTTCGGCACCACGACGCCCCTGTCGGCCGATCCCTGAGCGCGCTTGTCCGGCGCCGGCCGCAGGACACTGAAGGCCCCGGCCGGACGGGTCGGGGCTTTCGTGTTTCAGCCGCCGCCGTATTCGGCGGCGCTGCGCTTTTCACCGCGCCGACATTGTGGGATCCGTCGTAGTCGATGACTCCCCTGTCCCAGGCCCTGGCGGAGGTCGAGGCGCGCAGCCGGGCGTTGCCTGCCGAAGACGCGCCGCTCGGAGAGGCGGGAGGGCGGGTGCTGGCGCGCCCCGTCGTCGCGGCGCGAGACCTCCCGGGCACCGACATCTCGATGATGGACGGGTACGCGCTGCGGGCCGGCGATGCGGCCGGCGCGTTGCGCGTCGTCTACGAAGTGGCGGCGGGCGATGCGCCGCCCGCGCGCGCGCTGCAGCCCGGCGAGGCGGCGCGCATCTTCACCGGCGCGCCGGTGCCGGCCGGAGCGGATTGCGTGGTCATGCAGGAGCACGCGGCGCGGAGCGGGACCGAGCTGCGCGTCGGACCCGCGCACGCGCCCAAGGCCGGGCAGCACATCCGCCGCCGCGGCGAGGAGGTGCGCGCGGGCGCGACCGTGTTGCCGGTGGGGACGCTGCTGGGCCCGGCGGAGCTGTCGCTCGCGGCGGCGTGCGAGGCCTCGCGCGTGCAGGTACACCGCAGGCCGCGCGTCGCCGTGCTGACCACCGGCGACGAGCTGGTGGCGCTCGGCCAGCAGCCCGCTCCGGGCAAGCTGGTGGAGACCAACTCGCACGCGCTGGCGCAGCTCGCTCGGGAGGCCGGGGCGGAGCCGCTGCTCCTCGGCATCGCGCCTGACCGGGTGGAGGAGATCGCGGCGAAGCTCGGGGCCGCCGAGGCCGACGTGCTGGTCACCACCGGCGGCGCGTCCGTGGGCGATCACGATCACGCCCAGGCGGCGCTGGAGCGGCTCGGGGGCGAGCTGATCTTCCATACCGTGGCCATCCGGCCGGGAAAGCCCATCCTCTTCGGCACCGCGTCGCGGGGCCGGCTCGTCTTCGGCCTGCCGGGAAACCCCGCCGCCGCCATGCTGGGATTCGAGCTGTTCGTGCGGCTCGCGCTGCGCATCCTGTCCGGCCATCCGCGGCCGCGGCGGCCGCGCGCGCGCGCCGAGCTGCGCGGCGGGACGCTCTCGCGCGTCCCCGGTCTCACCTTCTTTCCGCGAGGCCGCGCCTCGATCGACGCCGGACGGCTCGTCTTCACCCCGGGCGGCCAGCAATCCTCGATGCAGATCGGCTCGTGGTCGGCGGTCAACGCGATCGCGCAGATCGAGCCGGGCGAGGGGAAGCTCGAGCCCGGCCAGGGGATCGACGTTCTCCTGCTGGGTGCTCCGGGAGCTGCTTGACGAGCTTCGCCGGCGCCACGGCGCGGTAGCTTTCGCCGACCCAGTCGATGAGCAGCGGCACGGGGACCTTCTGTTTTCCCTCGAACCTCGCGGTCACCCATCCGGACGCGCCCAGGCCGTACCCGGTCGCCTCGGCGAAGGAGAAGGTGGAGAGAGCCGCGTCGAAGCTGTGGGGCAGCTTGCAGGTGACGTGCAGCGTCCCGTCCGCAAGGCCCAAGAAGACGAAGATTTTCTTGCCGACCTTCACCACCGTCTCGCCCCAAGGGTGGTCCGTCCAGGCATCGGGATAGGCGAGCGCGGACTTCAGGAGCTTCTTCCTCGCTTCCGCGACGGTCATTCCCGCTCGTCCAGCCAGCGCATCTGGATCGCCTCGAGGATCTTCTCGCCGGACTTGTTCGGGTCGTCGGAGAAGCCGGGCAGCTCGCGCACCCACTTGTGCAGGTCGGTGAAGCGGACGCTCAAGGGATCCACCTCGGGGTGCTTCTCGAAGAGCAGGATGGCGATGTCCTCCACGTCGGTCCATTTCAGCTGCTTGGGCATGGCGGACCTCACTTCCTCGGCGGCCAGAGGCCCTTCGCCTCGGCCTCGTGCCGCTCCTTGGGATGCTCGTCGTACCACGTCTTCTCCGACTCCTCGGTGATCTGGACCTCGACGTCTTTGTGGTCCAGCTCGGCCTGGCAGCCGAGGCGCGAGTACGGCTTCACGTCGAACGCCTTGTCGAGGATGTCCAGCTCCGCGTCCTCGGGCTCGCTGAGCGTGTCGAATCCCTTCTTCACCCACACGTGGCAGGTGGAGCACGAGCACACGCCGCCGCAGGCGGAGCCGTGCTTGGCCCCGAGCTCCGTGGAGGCTTTGAGGAGATTGGTGCCTGCAGGGACCTCGCCCTGCGCTTCCAACCTGCCGCGCGGATCGTAGATCGTGACCTTCGGCATCAGTCGTCCTTGCCGATGGGGGACACCATTTTGATGGTGTCCCCTCCGAGCGCGGAGTAGGCCTTCCGGGCGTGCGGCGACAGCTCGCCCTGGTCGAACTCGCCCACCGAGTGGCCCTTGAGCGCCCGCTCGATTCCGCGGTCCATGACCCGCTTGGCGAACTCGGCGCTGACGTGGTCGAGCCGCCCGATCGCGTCCTGCGCCGCGCGGTGATCCTTTCCCGCGGCCGCGTCGCGCAGCGCCTGCATGGCTGCCTCGATCGCCTGCCTCTCCTCCGGCGCGAGGAGATCGCCGTTGCTCTCGATCTGCTGCTCGGCCGCCTTGAGGATCCGCTGGGCCTCGACGCGCGCGTCGATGAGCAGCCGCGCCTGCACGTCCTCCTCCGCGTGCTCGATCGAAGCGAGCAGCATGCGCTCGATCTCCTCGTCGGTGAGCCCGGCGGAGGGCTTCACGGTGATGCTCTGCGACACGCCGGTGAGCTGCTCGCGGGCGGTCACCGAGAGGATGCCGTCGGCGTCCACCTGGAAGCTGACCGCGACGCGCGCCAGCCCGGCGGGGAGCTGGGGGATGCCGGAGAGGCGGAAGCGCGCCAGCGAGCGGTTGTCCTGCACCAGCTCGCGCTCGCCCTGCAGGACGTGGATGTCCATGCCGGTCTGGGCGTCGGCGAAGGTGGTGAACTCCTGCGTGGCGCTGGTGGGGATGGTGGTGTTGCGGTGGATGAGCTTCTCGACCAGGCCGCCCATCGTCTCCAGCCCCAGGCTGAGCGGCGCCACGTCGAGGAGCAGCACGTCGTGCTGCGGCTTCTCCGCCGTGAGCAGGTCGGCTTGCACCGCCGCGCCGAGCGCGACCACCTCGTCCGGGTCGATGTCGGCGAGCGGCGGAAGGTCGAAGAGCTCGCGCACGTACGCGCGCACGGCCGGCACGCGGGTCGAGCCGCCCACCAGGATTACCCCGTCGAGAGTGGTCGACGCGCCGGAGGCGCCACCTTTCGGGGCCCCCTGGGGGGCCAGGCCCTTACCGGCGTGTACACCCGCGTCCTTCAGCGCGCGGCGGCTGGGCGGACCGGTGCGCTCGATGAGCGGCCGGATCACCTCCTCGAGCTGCGCGCGCGTCACGGTGCGCGTCCTTCCGCCCAGGCTGACCTCGACCGAGTCGCGGCCGGTCAGCGCCTCCTTCGCCGCCTTGGCCGAGTCGATCGCCTCGCGGACGAGCCGCGGGGTGCGCTCGGCCTGCAAGCCGGCGAGCAGCGACTCGGCGAGCGCGCGGTCGAAATCGTCGCCGCCCAGCGCCGAATCTCCGCCCACGGCCTTCACCTCGAACACGCCCTCCACGAGCTTCAGGATCGAGATGTCGAACGTCCCGCCGCCCAGGTCGTACACCGCGAAAGTGCCCTGGCTCCGCTTGTCGAGCCCGTACGCGAGCGCGGCGGCGGTGGGCTCGTTGAGCAGGCGCAGGACTTCCAGGCCCGCCAGCCGCCCGGCCTCCTTGGTGGCCTGGCGCTGCGCATCGTCGAAGTAGGCGGGCACGGTCACCACCGCCTGCCGCACCTCCATGCCGAGCTGCTCGGCGGCGCGGACCTTCAAGGCGCGGAGGATCTCCGCCGAGACCTCGACCGGCGT
>DASWGQ010000439.1:0-20404 GCA_036393595.1 Myxococcales bacterium
ACTTCGCCGATCCGCCCGAGAGATCCACGAGGGAGATGCCCAGGCGACGCGCCACGTCGAAGATGCGGTCGTCGCGATAGAACTCGGCGTAGACGACGCGCTTGATCCCGGCGTTGGCGATCAGCTTGAAGCACGGCCAGCACGGGCTCGCGGTGGTGTAGAGGTCCGCGCCGTCGATGCGGACGCCGTTGCGCGCGGCCTGCAGCACCGAGTTCGCTTCGGCGTGGATGGTCGCGACGCAGTGGCCCCCTTCCATCAGGTGCCCGACCTCGTCGCAGTGGGGCATCCCGCGGATCGACCCGTTGTACCCGGTGGAGAGGATCATGCGGTCGCGCACCAGCAACGCCCCGACGTGCTTGCGGTCGCACGTCGAGCGCGAGGAGACGACTCGCGCGATCTCCATGAAGTAGGTGTCCCAGTCGGCGCGCATGCGCCGATTGTAGCGCGCCGTTACAGGCGCGGCGCGTGGGGACGGCGCGGGAGGGGCGCGCGGCGGGGCGACCCCGCGGCCACCGGACGCCGATCCGTTCGCGGATCGAGTGGCGGCGGCTCGTTGATGCCGACCAGCCTGGCCAGCCCGGCCCGGGCGAGGAACCCGCGCAGCTTGCCGGGAGGCGCGAGGAAGGTCTCCCCGGGCATCGGCACGTCGAACGAGTAATCGTTCCCGGTGACGCCGCCGAAGGCGACCTTCGCGGTGCGGTAGCCTTCGACCAGCCCGACCAGCTTGCCGGAAGGCACGCCGAACACGCCGCCGCCCGAGGCGCCGTACCCGATGGGGGCGTCGGTCTTCATCCCGCGCTGCAGGCGGGAGTCCACCTCGTCGATCTCGAGCTGGCTGACGATCCCGGAGCTGACGCTCAACGACCTGCCGTAGGGCGCGCCCACCACCACCACGTCATCGCCGACCTGCACGTCGTCCTCGGCGGCGAGAGGCACCGGGCTGAGCTGCTCGGGCACGCTGAGCAGCGCGAGGTCCTCGTCGGGGACCTCGCCCTCCGCCAGCACCCGCGCCTCGAGGCGGTGGAGCTTCGGCCGCTCGATCACCACCAGGAAGGTGGCGGAACCCCGCAGCCCTTCGCGCTGGACCACGTGCTGGTTGGTGAGCACGTAGCTGCCGCCCTCGTCGGCGGCGACCACCACTCCGCTGGCGGCGCGCACCAACTTGCCGGCGACCTGGACCTCGACGCGGACGCTCTGGCGCAGCGCCTTCTGCACCACGCGCGACCTCTCGCTGCGCGCCTGCGCGGCGGCGGGCAGGCAGACGGAGAAGGCGGCGAGCGCGGCGAGCAGGCGGTTCAACCCGGGCAAGGTCGGCTCCCTCTCCCCCGCGCGGCCCCATTGCCGCGCCTGCACGCTCTTCAACGTAATCGACGATTCGCTGATTCCGAAATTTGCCGATCAGGCGCGGATGTAGGCGGGTGTCGCGCGGAATGAGCGCCTGTCTTCCGCCCGGACCCGGACCGCAGTACGTTGGGCCCGTGCTGAGACGATACCGACCCACCATCACCATCATCGTCGGGTTCCTGCTGGGCCTGCTCCTGGCCACGCTGGACAAGATGTTCCCGCCGGGCCACTCGCAGGGCCCCATCGCGGTCATCGCCGTGATCGTCGACTGGAGCGCGCCGCCGCTCGCCGGAGCGCTGGTCGCCGCCGCGCTGCTCGTGGCGCAGCGTTACAAGCGCCTCCACGACGCCGAGCGCGCCGCTTCGAGGGTCCTCGCGGAGCGGCTGACCGGCACCGAGCGGCGGCAGGCCCTGTGGGTGGTGGCCGCCGCGATCGCGCACGATCTGAAGAACCCGCTGCACAACCTGCAGCTCTTGATGGAGGAGCTGGACGAGGAGTCCGACCCCGGGAAGCGCGGGGAGCTCATCGCCAGGCTGCGCGAGAACGTCGACCGCGCATCCGGCCGGGTCTCCGAGCTGTCGCGCGCCGGCCGCGCCCCGGAGGAGGTGCAGGAACCGGTCGACCTCGCCATCGCGCTGCAGGAGCTGCAGAAACGCGTCGCCGGCGCGGCTCGCATGAGCGGCACCGAGATGGTCGTCGACTGCCCGCGAGGTCTGGCCGTCCGGGCGGACGCACTGGCCGTGCGCAGCGCGGTCGAGAACGTGGTGGCCAACGCCCTCGAGGCCCTGCAGCAGAACGGGCCCGGCGGCCGGCTGGCGGTGCGCGCCCGGCAGATGGACGGCGTGGTCGAGCTGACGGTGGAGGACAACGGTCCGGGCATCGCCGACGAGGTCCGCCCGCGGCTGTTCATCCCGTTCGCGTCCGGGCGCGAGAGCACGGGGCTCGGCCTGGCGATCGCACGGGCGCTCGCCCGCGCGAGCGGCGGCGAGCTGACCTGCACCGACGCGAGGGCCGGCCGGACCTGCTTCCGCTTCATCTTCCAGGGCCCTGCGGCGCAGGGCTCCGACCAACGCCGCTTGCCCCAAGGTCAGCCGAACGAGAGGATGGAAGCGTGACTACCTCGGAAGCCCCCGCCCGGGCAGCCAACCCGCGGCTGCTGTTGCTCGTCGAGGACGAGGCCGACGCGCGCACCATCCTGGCGCGCCGCCTGCAAGCGTTCGGCTGGAACTGCCTGGCGCACCCGAGCGTCGAGACCGCGCTCCGCGACCCGCAGCTGCGCTACGTGGAGGCGGTGGTCGCGGACGTGGTGCTGGGCGAGGGACGCATGAGCGGCATCGAGCTGATCCCGGCGCTGCGCAAGGACGACGTGCGCGCACCGGTGGTGCTGGTGACGGCGTTCGCCGACCAGCAGCGGGTCAAGGACGCGCTGAACGCCGGGGCCGCCTACCTGCTCGAGAAGCCCTTCACGACCGAGGCGCTGCGCGGCGTCCTGGACAAGGTGACCAGCGTCGACGTGGACCTGGGCAAGCTGGTCAACAAGGCGCTCTCGAAGGCGCGGCTCACCCGCAAGGAGGAGGAGGTCGCGCGCCTCGTCCTCAAGGGCCTCACCTCCGCCGAGATCGGCGCGATGATGGGCAACTCGGAGAAGACGATCAAACAGCACCTGACGCAGGTGTACGCGAAGCTCGGCGTCGCGGGCCGCGCCGAGTTCTTCCACCTCGTCTTCCCCAGCTAGCACGTACTGTTCGAAACAATTGCACCACCGAGAACACGGAGCCCACGGAGTTTGGTTTGGGATCTTCGATCGTGCGTCAGGCGCTCGAGTGCGAGATCAATAAGCAACTCCGTGATCTCGGTGCTCTCCGTGGTGCCAGCTTTTAGTCCGTGTAGCGCTTCGTGATCAGCAGGAGCAGGGCGTCCTTGGCGCAGTGGTCGCAGTAGCCGAAGCGGGACTTCATCCCCGTCAGCGTCGACTCCACCTGTTGGACTTCCTTCGCGGTGAGCAGGCCCCGCTCGTCGCCCAGGTAGCGGAGCATCTTCTCGGAGTTGCGTCGCAGCGTGCGCTTGCGCTCGTCGAAGAAGTGGTCGCGCAGCCGGCGGAACAGGTCGGGGAAGATCTGCGAGTAGTCGATGTCCCCTTCCGGGTGATCGATTCGGTGGGCTCCGATCGCGGCGATCAGCGCGCGGCGGAACTCGCGCCGCTCCTCGCCGCCGGAGAGCACGATCCCCTCGGTCTGGACCATGAGATCTTCGTCCGGGCGGTCCATCTCGCCGGTGACCCTGTTGCGCACGCGCTCGCCCCGGGTCCAGGCCAGCACGTGCCCGACGTAGCGCTCGAACAGCTCGCGGTACTGCTTCTCGCTCACCAGGCCCATCGCGTCCCGCACCTCGTCCTCGAGCACGTCGAGGTACTCGTTCTCCACCACCCGCACGAACTCCTCGTGGTCGTGGTAGCCGTCGACCACCTCCTGCTGGAGGAACTCGTAGACGGACTTGTCCTTGGTGAGCGCGGACAGCTCCTCCAGGATGGCCTGCGGAGTGAGGCACTTGTACTGCGCGCTCTGCGCGGCGTTGGTGATGACCGTCTTCAGCTCGCGCGCGGAGGCGCCGGTGCGGCCCTCGTAGTTCGGGTACGAGTCCGATTCCTTCCACAGGTCCTGCAGGTGCTTCTTCAGCTCCTTGGAGTGCCCGCCGCCCAGCCGGTCGGGCGTCTCGCCAAGATCGTAGAGCTTCAGCTTCTCCAGCGGCGTGAGGTGGTCGACGAGCTTGCGCAGCTCGCCCTTGTACCGGTCGCTGACCGGCTTCTTCAGGCGGGTGAGCACCGCCCACTCCGCCGCCACCCAGGACGCGTGCGGCGCGATGTGCTTGCCGACCGTCTCGGGCAGCCGGAAATCGTAGACCTGCCGCTCCTCGCTGACCGACCGTAGATACGGGACGCGCACCAGCTCGATGCGCCCCTTGAAGGAAGCGAAGTCACTCATCTCCTTGAACGCGGAGAGGTGCTTCTCGTTCGTCGAGGCGATCAGCGCGCAGTCGAGGTGCAGCAGGAAGTGGCTCATCCGCGCCACGCCGGTCTCCACCGTGCCGAGCAGGTACTTGTAGTGCTCCAGCGGGCGCTTGAGCAGGTCGCTGAACTCGATCACGCCGCGGTTCCCCGCCACCAGCGGCCCGTACGGCTCGAACAGCGCCAGGTTCTGCAGCGCCCCGGGCAGCGCGCCGTGGCTGCGGTCGTGCGTGACCTGGCGGTAGTCGGCGTCGACCGCCATCTGCGGCTCGACCGTCACCGCGCCGGCCATGTACCGGCGCGAGATGTAGAAGCGCTCCACCTGGACGTGGCGGAGCACCTTGAGCACGTCGCCGTTGTAGCTCTGGAGGAGCGCCGCATAGATCTGCCGGCACTTGTGGCACAGCTCGCCTTCCAGGATGCCCGCGGAGAGCTGGAAGGTGTCGTCCGGCTTGGTGCTCTCGCGGACCACGCGCTGCCGCTCCCCCCGCGGGAGGAGGAAGAGCGGGTGGTCCTTCAGCTCGCAGTGGATGCGCGCGTCGACCTGCTCGCCCTCGAGGTGCGCGTAGCTCTCGACCCGGGGCCCGCCGTTCTTGGTCTCGCCGAAGCCGATCGACCCCTTCACCAGCTTCTCGCTGGGAAAGATCCAGTTGAATCGGTAGAGCTGGCCCTCTTCCTTCCGGGAGTAGTCCTCCAGCGCGCGCTGGATGGCGGCCACGATGCTGGTCTTCGCGCTGCCGTTGGGCCCGTGCAGCAGGATGAGCTTGTTCATCCGACCTGCGCGCACGAAGCCCGACAGGATCCGGTAGATCGCGTTCTGCACTTCCTCCTGGCCGCAGATCGGCGCGCCGCCCTCTCCCTCCTGCGAGGAGTTGGGCCCCAGGTCGAACGGCCGGTCGAACAGCTTGAAGCGCCGGACGGGACCGCTGGAGCGCTGGACCGTCTCGCTGCCGTAGAAATCGAAGCAGTCGCGGATGTACTGCGCGGCGTCGCGCGCGTGCACGCGCGGGCGCTCGAAGTAGACCTCCATGTACTCCTGAAAGGCGAGGATCGTCTTGTTGCGCAGGAACGCCTGCTGGACCTGCCCGCCTACATTCTGAAGGTAGCGGAGCGAGTCCACCATGCTACTCTACCTCCCCGATGAGCAAGATCATCGGCATCGACCTCGGCACCACGAATTGCTGCGCGGCCATCGTCGAGAAAGAAGCGCAGGTCAAGCTCATTCCATACAAAGGCGGCGATTTCATCATTCCGTCAATCTTTGCGATCGACGACAAGGGCAACGAGCTCATCGGCCACGAGGCCAAGCGCCAGTGGCAGCTCAACCCGCGCAACACGGTCTATGCGGCCAAGCGCCTCGTGGGGCGCTCGTTCAGCAGCGACGTCGTCGCCGAGATGCAGAAGACGGTCGCCTACGAGATGAAGCCGGGCGAGCGGAACGACGTGGTGCTCGACGTCGGTCACAAGCATTTCCGCCTGGCGGAGATCAGCGCGAAGATCCTCAACAAGATCCGTGGAGTGGCACAGGACTACCTGGGCGAGAAGGTCGTTCGCGCGGTGGTCACCGTGCCCGCCTACTTCACCGACCGGCAGCGGCAGGCGGTGAAGGACGCGGGCAAGATGATCCAGCTGGAGGTGGTGCGGATCATCAACGAGCCCACCGCCGCGGCGCTGGCCTACGGCATCGGCAAGAGCCTGCACGAGACGGTGGTGATCTACGACCTGGGCGGCGGCACCTTCGACGTGTCGATCATCGAGATCCGCGATCGCGTGTTCGAGGTCAAGGCCACCGGCGGGGACATCTTCCTCGGCGGCCTCGACTTCGACCAGGCGATGATCCAGCACGTGCTGAAGGAGTTCGTGAAGCAGCACGGGATCGATCTCGCCTCCGACCCGGTCGCGATGCAGCGGATCAAGGACCTGGCCGAGCGCGTGAAGATCGACCTCTCCTCGCGCGAGCAGGCGCCGTTCAACGTGCCGTTCGTCACCATGACCGCGCAGGGGCAGCCGCTGAACATCGACTTCGTCTTCACCCGCAAGCTGCTCGAAGAGCTCACCCTGCCGCTGGTGGACCGCACGCTCGAGATCCTCCACCGCGTGATGAATGACGCGCAGCTCGACCCGGCGCGCGTCGACGAGCTGCTGCTGGTCGGCGGGCAGACGCGCATGCCGAGCGTCCAGAAGAGGCTGACGCAAGTGTTCGGCAAGGCGCCCTCCAAGGGCGTGCACCCCGACGAGGCGGTGGCCATCGGAGCCGCGCTGTATGCCAACTCGCTGGAGGACAACTCGAATCTCAGATTGCAGCTCCTCGACGTGATCCCCATGGCGATCGGCCTGGAGAAGGCGGGCGGGGAGTTCCACACCGTGTTTCCCCGCAATGCCGCCATCCCCAACGCCAAGGCGATCGAGGCGACCACCAGCTACGACGGCCAGGCGGAGGTGGCGATGCGCATCTTCCAGGGCGATGCCCCGCACGTCTCGCACAACGAGCTGCTCGGCGACTTCCTCTTCAGCGGGCTCAAGCCGGGGCCGGCCGGCAAGGCGCGGCTGGAGATCACCTTCGACGTGAACATCGAGGGCATCCTGACGATGAGCGCGAAGGACCTGGAGACGGGCAAGCAGATGAAGACCACGGTCCGGGTCACTCAACACTGAAAGGCGGCTTGCGGCGCGCGGCTGTCGGCGATGCTGGTCTTCCGTGAGGGCGCGCCGCCGCTCGACGGCGGCGAGGTCCATCGCTCGGCGCCGGTGGCGGACCTGCACGCTCATCCCGGGCTCACGGCGTACTGGCTGAAGCGGGACCTCTCGCGCGAGCACCGGCCGCCGGCTCACGGCTACAATCCGCTCCGGCAACAGCTCGATCTGCCGCGAATGCTGCAGGGCGGGCTGCGGGTGCTCACCGCGTGCGTCTACGCACCGACCATCCCCCCCTTTCCCCGCCCGTTCCGGGCCGCGCTCGGCGCGATGCGGTTCGTCGAGGACCTCTGCGCCCGCGCGCCGGACAGGGCGAGCCTGGCGCCCCGCGGAAAGGTGCGCGAGGTGATCGACTCCGGCCGGCTGGCGGTGATCCACGCCGCCGAAGGCGGGCACCATCTCGAGGGCTCGCTGGAGAAGCTGGAGCAGCTCGCTGCTCGGGGCCTGCGGTACCTGACGCTGACGCACTTCGTGCACAACGGGATCGCGCAGCCGGCGCGGCTCGGGCCGTTCTCGGCGCTTCGCGGGCCGCCCGGCCTCACCGACCTTGGCCGGCGCGTGGTGAAGAAGTGCGAGGAGCTGGGCGTGCTGGTCGACCTGTCGCACTGCTCGGACCGCTCCTTCGCCGACGTCGCCGCCATGGCCACCCGGCCGCTGCTCGCCACGCACACCGGGTTCCGCCGCTTCCACGACATCGAGCGCAACCTCTCCGACGAGCAGCTGCGCACCGTCGCGCGCAGCGGGGGCGTCGTGGGAGTGATCACCTGGTCGTGGCTGCTCCGCCCCCGCGGCCTGGTCGCGGACGTCGAGGACCTCGCCGACGCCGTGGTGCACGGCGCGCTGGTGGCCGGGCCCGGGCACGTCGGCATCGGCACCGATTTCGACGGCTACGTCTGGAGCGCGCGCCGGATCCGCGAGGCGCGGCACTATCCCGCGCTCGCCGAGGCGCTCTCCCACCGCGGCTTCAGCGCGGCCGAGCTGCGCGGCATCCTCGGCGGCAACTACCTCCGCGTGCTGGGGGAGGCATGACCTCGGAGGGCCCGCGCGCGGACGTGCCGGCGGTTCACGCGATTCATGTCACGGATTCCTGCCCGAACGCGGCGGTCTCCTCCACCTCCGTGGGGTGGGCGGCGGCGTGCGCGGCGGCGGCGATCTGCCTGCGGCGGAAACGGAGGAGGAAGAGGCTGCCCATCACCAGGGTGGGAAACACCTGGAGCGCGTGCAGCCCGAGCGCGAAGGCGGCGGCGTGATCGCGCTCCCCGCCGAGCGCGACCAGCGCGAAGCCTGCTCCGAGCTCGAAGTTCCCCAGGTTGGCGGGCGGCGCGGGGATCGCGAGGGCCAGGTTGATTCCGACGAGCACCGCCATGGCGGCCGAGACGCCGTGGGGCAGGTGGAAGGCCGCCAGCGCCACCATGGTGGTCGCGATCTCGAGCGTCCAGGCCCCGAGGGCGGCGGCGAACGCGCCGAGCGCTGCGCGCGGCGAGCGCAGTCCGACGAGCCCCCCGCGCAGGCGGAGCACCACCTCCATCAGCTTGCCGGGAGGGTGCAGGCGCTGCGAGGGCTTGCGCGCCAGGCGCAGCATCACGGCGAAGAGCGCGGCAGCGACGAGGACGCCGCTCCACACCACGACGCGGGTCCAGACGGGGACCTGCAAGAAGAGCGGCAGCAGGGCGGCGAGGAGGAGCATCACCACGCCGTTCACCGTGTGGTCGATGGCGATCGTCCCCAGCGCCACGGCGCGCGAGAGGCCGGCCGAGCGCGCCAGCAGCTCGGTGCGCACCGCCTCGCCGGCGCGCATCGGCAACACGGCGCTCGCCCCGTAGCCGACGTACGCGCAGGCGAGGACCGTGAGGACGGGCATCGGCTTGACCACGCGGACCAGCGAGTACCACCGCAGCCCCTGGAGCGCCGTGCACGGGACCCAGAGCAGCACGGCCGCGAGGAGCAGCGCCGGCTCGGCGGAGCGGAAGGCGTCGCGGACGGCGTGCCAGCGCAGGTTGCGGGCGAAGACGGCCACGCAAGCGACCACCACGACCCAGACGGCGATTCGCCCGGCGAGGAGCAGGCGGCGGCGAGAGCTCACGCCTCCCGATCTACTTCTTCTCAGGCTCCCGCGCTCCGTTCAACGGCTCGGCGTGTGGCCGACCGGACGGACCCTGCTCCTCGCGCTCCGCTCGGGGAGCGGGCGCGGGACGTACACCGGGGAGAATGGCCGCTGCAGGGCGCGCAGGCTGCGCCGCGGGCGCCGCGGGACGCGCAGGCTGCGCCGCGGGCGCCGCGGGACGCGCAGGCTGCGCCACGGGCGCCGCGGGGCGCGCAGGCTGCGCGGCGGGGGCCGCAGGGCGCGGCTGCTGCGCTGCCGGGGCCGCGGGACGCGGCTGCTGCGACGCCGGGAACTGCTCGCGCCATCCGCGCGCAACCCCCTGGTTGCCGGGCTGGGCGCGAGCGGGCTGACCTGGCCAGGGCGCCGCCGCCGGACGCGAGTAGGGCACCGTGCGAGGCCTCCACACCGGGAGGACGCCGGAGGCCAGCGGCCGGGTGGCCGTGCGCGACTCCGCATCCACGATGGGCACGGCGCGCACGGGGACGCGCGTGTGCTGCTCGACGACCCGCGGGGGCGGCCCCGCGCGCGGGCTCGGGCGGACGATGGGCATCGGCTGCGCGCGCCGCCAGACCGTCGCCACCACGCTCACGGGCACCGCGGAGCGCCGGACCGGCGTCAGGAAGTTCGGCGTCTCGACGAACACCCAGCTGCGCGGCTGCGCGTACACCACGCCCCGCGGGCCGAGCGGGCACCACCCCGCGTATCCGCCGCCCCAGCGCCAGGCCACCCAGGCGGGGCCCCAGACGCGTCCCGGCAGCCAGATCCAACCCACGCTGTCGAGCATCGCCCAGCGGCCGTAGTGGTACGTGGCCCAGCCCCACGGCTCGTCGGTGACCCACGTCCAGCCGGCCGTCGTCCACACCCAGCGGCCGTCCCAGTACGGCTGCCACCGGGAGCCCACCTGGGTCGGCTGCCACACCCATCCGTACTCGGGCGTCTCCACCCAGCGGCCGTAGCGATCGAGGCCGGAGCGGAAGTCATCCATCGACGGGCCGGCGCCCGCGGATTCCTCGGGAGGCGGGCCGTACTGCTGCGATCCGTAATCGTAGTGCTGGGCGCCGTAGTCGTACTGCTGGGAGCCGTAGTCGTACTGCTGGGAGCCGTACTCGTCCGCGCGCGGCCCGGGCTGGCCGTAGCGATCCTGCGCGCCGTGGCCGTCGCGTGGATCGCCCGCGCTCGGCGCGTCGGACTGCCAGCTGTACTCGTCGTCGCCGGACCACTGCCCGTCGTTCCAGTCCGACTGCGCCCGCGCCGCGAGCGGGGCAAGGAGCAGGAGCGGCAGGAGCTTGCGGACCATGTCGACCTCCTGCCGTCTTGGACGCACGGCGGGCGAGCGTGTTCACACCCACACGTAACCTGGAAACGCCGCGGCGCCCATTTCTCGTCGGAAACAGGCGCCGCGCGAATCCTGCAGCGGTTGAATGCCTCGCTACGCCGTCTTGCGATCCTTCTCGAAGAGCAGCGTGGGCTCCTCGCCGCGCAGGATCACGCCCTCGGTGATCTTGCACTCCTTGATGCTGTCCCGGTACGGCACGTCGTACTGGATGTCCAGCATCGCGTTCTCCATGATGGCGCGCAAGCCGCGCGCGCCCGCCTTGCGGCGCATGGCCTCGTGCGCGATGGCGCGCAGCGCCTCCTTGGTGAAGCTCAGCTTCACGCGCTCCATCTCGAAGAGCTTCTGGTACTGCTTGACCAGCGCGTTCTTCGGCTGGGTGAGGATGGTGACCAGGTCCTCCTCGGTCAGGTCGTCGAGCGTGGCCAGCATGGGCAGGCGGCCGACGAACTCCGGGATCATGCCGAACTTGATCAGGTCCTCGGGCTCGATCAGCGCGAGGAGCTCGCCGACGCCGCGGTTGTCCTTGGAGCTGACGTTCGCGCCGAACCCGAGGCCCTTCTCGCCGGTGCGCCGCTTGACCAGGTTCTCGATGCCGTAGAAGGCGCCGCCGCAGATGAAGAGGATGTTGGTGGTGTCGACCTGGACGTACTCCTGCTGGTTGTACTTCTTGCCGCCGCGCGGGGTGACGTTGGCGCGCGTCCCCTCGATGATCTTGAGCAGCGCCTGCTGGACGCCCTCGCCGCCCACGTCGCGGGTCGGGCTGGGGGTGTCGCCCTTGCGCGCGATCTTGTCGATCTCGTCGATGTAGACGATGCCGCGCTGGGCCTTTTCCACGTCGTAGTCGGCGGCGTGGAGCAGGTTCTGGATGATGTTCTCCACGTCCTCGCCCACGTAGCCGGCCTCGGTGAGGCTGGTCGCGTCGGCGATGGTGAAGGGGACGTTGAGGAAGCGGGCGAGCGACTGGGCGAGCAACGTCTTGCCGCTTCCGGTGGGGCCGATGAGCAGGATGTTCGACTTCTGCAGCTCGACGTCGCCGTCGCCCTGGGGCCGCGCCGCCTGCATGCCGGGGCGCGTGCGCGAAGGCTTGCGCGAGTAGATGCGCTTGTAGTGGTTGTAGACGGCGACCGCGAGGATCTTCTTGGCGCGCTCCTGGCCGATCACGTAGTCGTCGAGGAAGCTCTTGATCTCCACCGGCGCGGGCAGCGCCACCGCGGGCCGGTTCTCCTCGCGCTCGGACTCCTCGGCGATGATGTCGTTGCAGAGCTTGATGCACTCGTCACAGATGTAGACGGTGGGGCCGGCGATGAGCTTGCGGACTTCCCGTTGCCCCTTCCCGCAGAAGGAGCACGACAGGTTGCCGTGGTGGTGGCTGTCCTTCCGGCTCATGTCACCTCCTCTTCACGTAAGTGTACGCGCGCAGCGCGCAGGCCGGCAACCATCGCTGCGGGCGGACGTAGTCCCACTGTCCGAATCTATAGATGTGCCACCCGTCACGCCAGAAACGCGGCGGTCCGTCCGGCCGACGATCGGCGCCGGCGCGCGCCGCCCGTGCTCCACGACCCGCGGGGCGCCCGCACGGGCACGCGGAAGGCGACACGGCGTGGCGCCTGCCTACAGTGTCGCCATTCTGGGCCCGACGGGAGGCCGCCACGGAGCGCCGGACCTACGCGGTAAGATTGGCCTATGACGGCGGGGCGTTCCGCGGCTGGCAGCGGCAGCCCGGGCGCCCCACCGTCCAGCAGGCGCTCGAGGATTCGCTCGCCGCGGTGCTCGGCGAGCGGGCGCAGGTGCACGGCGCCGCGCGGACCGACGCGGGCGTCCACGCCGAGGGACAGGTCGCGAGCTTCACTCTGCGGCGCGCGCTGCCGGCCGGGGACCTGCTGGCGATGCCGGTGCCCCAGGGCCTGCGGATCGACGCAGCCGCGCCGGCGCGGCGGTCCTTCCACGCGCGCGCCAGCGCTGCCGGAAAGCGGTACCGATACCGCTTCGCCGCCGGCAGTCCGGTGGCGTGGGACCTGGGTCCTGGCCGTCCCGATTGGGACCGCGCCCGCTCGGCGCTGGAGGGCCTGCGCGGGCTGCCGCACCTCGCCGGGCTCGCCTCGCCGGCGCGGGGGGGCAGACCGGCGCCTCCGCTCGACGAGTGGACCCTGGAGGCCGGACCCGGATCGGCCGAGCTGATCGTGCAGGCGTCCGCGTTCCGCAAACACGAGGTGCGCAACCTGGCAGGTCACCTCGCCGCCGTCGCGCTGGGGCTCGCCGCGCCCGAATCGCTCGCCCGCCTCGCCCGCGGGCTGCGTCCGTGGCACGGCGCGACGGCGCCGCCGCACGGCCTGACGCTGCTCGAGGTGCTCTACCCGCCCGGGATCGACCCGTTCAGGTGAGCGGCGGCCGGAGCGGCACCAGCCCCGCGGCCTCGTTGAGCCGGCCCGAGCGGAACGGCTCGAGGTCCACGCTGACGAACTTGAACCCGGCCTCCCGCAGCGCGCGCGACGCGTCGGCGCGCACCGACAACAGGTGCGGCAGCTCCGCCTCGGCAACCTCGATGCGCGCGACGTCGCCGTGCCAGCGCACGCGGAATTCGCGAAGCCCCAGGGCGCGCAGCGCCATCTCGGCCCGGGCGAGCTGGTCGAGCCGCTCCCGCGTGACCTCGGTGCCGTAGGGGATGCGGCTCGACAGGCAGGGCTGCTGCGGCTTGTCCCAGGTGGGCAGACCCAGCTCGCGGGAGAGCGCGCGGATCTCCGCCTTGGTGAGCCCCGCTTCGGCGAGCGGCTGCACGACCTGGTGCTCGTCGGCGGCCCGCAGACCGGGCCGGTAGTCGCCCAGCTCGTCGGCGTTCGTGCCCGAGACGACCGCGGCGAGGCCCCGGGCGCGAGCCTCCTGGCGCGCGAGGTCGTAGAGCTCGGTCTTGCAGAAGTAGCAGCGGTCGGTCGGGTTCCGGGAGTAGTTCGGATCGTCGAGCTCGGCGGAGGACCTTTCGACGTGCTCGGCCTGCAGGTCGCGCGCTAGCGCGCGCGCCGCCTCCAGCTCGTCGGGCGGAACCGCCGGCGAGACCGCGGTGAAAGCGACGGCGCGGTGCCCCAGCGCCTGCCGGGCGAGCGCGAGGAGCAGCGCCGAGTCGACCCCGCCGGAGTACGCGACGAGCGCGCTGCCGAGAGCGCGCAGGCGCTCGATCACCTGCTCCCGCTTGCGCGAAAGCTCCATGACGCCGCTTCTAACACGGCGATTCAGCGCTTGCGCTTGCCGCCTGCGGCGGCGCGGCGGGGCTCGACACGCGCGGTGCGGGCCGCGGCGCGGTGCTTGGGCGCGGCCTTCTTGTGCAGCTTCACCGTCTTGCGCAGCTTCACCGGCCGGATCTTCTCCGGCGTGGGCGCCTTGCGCGGAGGTGCCGGCGCCGGCGTGGGCTTGCCGCGGGCGGAGATCTTCGGCCGGCCCTTCATCGCGGCGACCGTGGGATCGATGAGCCTCTGCGCGACCAGTTGGCCGAGGATGTGCTCCACCGCCTCGTCGACGGTCGTCTTGGAGGTGTCGACGATGACCTCCGGGTGCTGCGGCGGCTCGTAGGGTTCGCTGATGCCCACCAGGTTCTTCAGCTCGCCCGCCAGCGCCTTCTTGAACCGGCCCGTCTTGTCGCGATGGATCAGCGTTTCAATCGGGCATTCCACGAACACCTCGGCGAACCGGCCGATCTGGCGCCGGGCCTCGTCGCGCGTCTCCTTGTACGGGCTCTCGACGGCCGCCTGGAGCACGATTCCGCCGCCGCGCGTGACCAGCCGGCAAACCCAGGCCAGCTTGCGGGCCTCGAGGTTGCGCTCGTCCTTGTTCTGGCCGTGCGCGACGTTCAGGAACTGTTCAGCCTCGCCGCCGTCGAGCACCTCGACGGTTTTCCCGAGCCGTCGCAAGCGGTTGGCGAGGCCGGCGGCCAGGGTGGATTTCCCGGCGCCGCTCATTCCGGTGAACCACACCGTGAACCCAGCCGACGTCGTACCGTTCATGTCCTGCGATCTCCGTGGCGGAACACTGAGTTGGAAACGCACATTACCGGTTGCCCTACCACCATGCAAGCAAATGCCTGCTCGGTCATCCATGCAATTGGCCGATTTTGGAAGTTATGCGATCACAGGCACTTGTTCTTCGGCAAAATCGACACGCGCGGGGTCCCAGGTATAGAGCCGCGCGGCGTCGACCCCGGTCTCCTTGCACGAGATGACCAGATACTGGACGCCCGGCCACAGCGGCTCGACCCCGCCGCCCAGTGCCATCTCGCGGTCCTCGCGGGAGAAATAGGCGCCGACGTCGGGGTGGGAGTGGACGATGGCCGCAAGCCCGCCGCCGCCCTCCTCCGCCTCGGTCAGCGCGGCGAGAAGCGCTTTCGGATCCATCACGTAGCCGTCGCGGCGGCTCCGCCGGCTGTTCCCCGCCGCCGCCTCCGTGCCGGCGATGTTCGCGATGGGCACGAACCGGAGCGCGCCGGCGCGGGCTGCGACCACCAGCCCGCAACATTCCGCCGGATACGCGCTCCGCGCGTGAGAGGCGATCTGCGCCATGAGCGGCTGGAGGTCCAGACCGGTCAAATCGCCTCCGGCGGGGGCAGGTAACGGTCGGCGCGGTCGGGGAAGAGCGTCACGATCACCCCTCTCCGGCCCGCCTCCGACAATTCGCGCGCCACCTGCAAGGCCCCGACCGCGGCGGCGCCGGCGCTGTGTCCGGCGAGCAGACCTTCGTCGGCGATGAGCCGGTCGGCCATGTCCCATCCCGCGTCGGTTGCGACGGACAGCTTCCGGTCCAGCTCCTCCTCCCGGTAGATGGGCGGCACGATGCTGGACGGCATGTGCTTGAGGCCCTCCAGGCCGTGGAGCGCCTCGGCCGGCTCCACCGCGACGACCTGCACCGGCCCCCGGCTCTTCAGGCCGCGGGCGGTGCCCATGATGGTCCCGCCGGTGCCAATGCCCGCGACGAAGTGCGTGACGCGGCCCTGCGTGTCGCGCCAGATCTCCTCCGCGGTGGTGACCTCGTGCGCGCGGGGATTCATCGGGTTCGAGTATTGGTCCGCGTAGAACCAGCGGTCCGGCTCCTCGGCGACCAGCTTGCGGCAGAGGCGGATGGCGCCGTCGGACTGCTCGAGCGGGTCGCTGAAGATCTGCTGCGCGCCGTAAGCCCGGGTGAGCTGCTTGCGCGCTTCGGACACGTTGCCGGGCATCACCAGCGCGACGGGCACGCCGAGCGCGGCGCCCAGCCACGCGTAAGCGATGCCGGTGTTGCCGCTGGTGGAATCGATCAGGGTGCGACCGCGGCCGGGTCCGACCAGGCCGCGCCCGAGCGCGTCGCGGACGATGAACAGCCCGGCGCGGTCCTTGACGCTGCCGCCGGGGTTGAGCCAGTCCAGCTTGGCCCAGATCTCGACTCCCGGCGCTTCGCGCTCCAGGGACGGCAGCCGCACCAGCGGGGTGTTGCCGACCGCCTGCGCCAGCGACTCGAGGATCACGGCCGGACCAGGTGCCGCAGTGCCGCAAGGGCAGCCGCCGCGCCGCGTTCCGCCGGCGATGGCGCGTCGGGGTCGAGGTCGAGGTCGAGGTCGGGGTCGAGGTCGAGAGGACCGAGGATACGGACGTCCGGGGACAGCTCGCGGCATTCGGCCGCGGCCGCCACGTCTTCCAGGACGAGGCTGCCGACGCCCGAGGCGGCCAGGTAGCGGGCTGCCCATCGGGCTGCCTGGCCGGTGCCGCGCACGCGAACGCACGAGGAGAGGAGGCGTTCCTGGCCTTCGCCGCCCAGCTCGTCGAGGAGCAGGTGACGCGCGTACCGCTCCTGTTGCGCCTGCGTCAGCCGCATCTACCCCCCGGCGATGGCCGGCACGATGGTCAGCTTGTCGCCCTCGGCGAGCGCCGTCTGCAGGGACTTGCCGTGCCGGATGTCCTCGTCGTTGCGGAAGATGTTCACGTAGCGGCGGAGCGCTCCCTTGTCGTCGAGCAGCCGCTCGCGCAAGCCGGGGTACCGGCGCGAGAGGTCCTCCACCGCGGCCTGCACGGTCGCGGCGTTCTCGACGGACACCTCGCTCTGGCCCTGGGTGAGCGGGCGCAGCGGAGCCGGGATCTTCACGATGACTGGCATTCTCTCGAACCTCCTCCCTTCAAGGATGCCCCAGCGCGGGCTCCGGCGCGAGAGCACAGGCCGGGCAGCGAAGATCGCGCGGGACGGGCACGTCGCGCTCGGTCCCCCGCAGCCCGTCCCACTGGTGGAGGCGCGCCTGCGCGCGCGGCCGTTCGCCGCGCAGGACGCGGGCCGCCTCGGAGGCCATCGCCGCTCCGACCACGCCGCACAAGGGCGAGGCAACGCCCGCCTCCGCGCAGGTCGGGAGCGCGCCGGGCGGCGGCGGTCCTTCGAACAGGCAGCGCAGGCACGAGCCCCGCCCGGGCAGGACGGTGAGGAGCTGGCCGCCCCACCCCAGCACCGCGCCGTGGACCAGCGGAATCCGAGCGGCGCAGGCCGCGTCGTTGGCGGCGAAGCGGGTCTCGAAGGAGTCGGTGCCGTCGAGGAGCACGTCGCATCCGGCGAGCAGCTCGGATGCGGACCCCGGCCCGAATCGCAGGACGCGCGGCTGCGCCCGCGCCCCGGGGACGAGCAACGAGAGGCGTCGCGCGGCTGCCTCCGCCTTGGGCCCGCCGACGTCGGCCTCGGTGAAGAGGATCTGGCGGGACAGGTTGGAGCGCTCGACCCGATCCGGGTCGACGAGCACCAGCCGCAGGCCCGGCATCTCCTCGGCGAGCGCCAGCGCGGCGGGGCACCCGAGCCCGCCCATGCCGAGGAGGACGGCCGTGCTCATCCTGCACGCTCGAGGCTGAACTCGCGCTCGCCCGCCGAGGTGATCAGCGCGAGCCCGCCTTCGTTCGCGGCCACCGCGGCGGCCGCGGCGGCTGCGTGCGACGCGAGCACGCCGCTGGTTTGCGCCAGATCGGCGCGAGCCCGCGACGCCTCGGCGAAGGAGACCTTTCGCAGCTCGAGCCCGGGCACGTCCATCCCGAGCGGCAGCTCGGGCAGCTCCACGTCGGCGGCGATCAGCGCGATGCCGCGCACCCCGGGCCAGCGCGATCGGAGGGCCTGCAGCGTGCCGAGCAACGCGGCCGGCGCTCCGGCGGGACCGACGACCGCCGCCGGCGCGGCCGCGAGGTCCGCGAGCACCTCGGCGCCGAGCGTGCGCGCGTACTCTGCCGCGGCCTTGGGCCCGTCCAGCGGAGGGAGCGGCGTGCCGGGCAGCTCGCGGGCGCGCCGCATCGCCGCCTCTCGCGAGGGCAGGAGCTCGAACCGGGCGCCCCACACCCGCAACGCCTCGCGCATCTCGTGCGAGAGGGCGCCGTGGACCGCCGCCGTCAGCTCGACCCCGAGGCGGCGCGCCCAGCCGGCCGCAGCCAGCGCGCCTCCCGCGGTGGCCGCGAGCGAGGCCTGGCTGCCGCGCGGAAGCTGCGGGAAGATTCCCAGCGCGCGGTCGTCGGCGCCGCCGCCGGGGCGCAGCGACTCGAGCTTGAGCAGCGCCCCGCGCCAGCGCAGGAGGGGGGTCGGTCGCTGCGACAGAGCGTCCATGCGCTGGCCTCCGGAAGCGCCGCAGAATAAGGATGCGCCATGAGGGCTGCAAGAATCGCCGTCCTGCTCGCCGCCGCCTGCCGGGCTTCGCCTCCCTCCTCGCCGCCCGCGGCCGCCCCCGACGCCCAGGCCGCGTCCTGCGTGGACTCGTGGCTCGCCCAGCGCGACCTGAACCAGTACGGAGATCCGGTCGGCACCCTGTACGCCGGGGGCACGCCGCTCTTCGACGAGCGAACGGGCCGCGCCACCGACCGCATGGAGCACCTGGTCCGCAAGCACCCCGAGCTGCAGCGAGCCTGCCCCGAGGAAGTGCTCAAGTCCCACGTCCCCTGACCGTGTTTGCCCCTGTTCGCGCGCCGCTGCTAGCATCGCTGCGTGGGGGGGTCTCCTGCCGCCGTGCTGGGCTCCGCGCGGGCGGGCGCGCTGGCGTCCGGCAAGCCCGAATCGAGCAGCTCGGGGTTCGTGGAGGACCGCTTCCTCACCCGGGCGCGCGGCCTGTTCTACGCTCGGCTCGCGTTCCTCGCGCTGGGGCTCGGCGTCATCGGCGTCCCGGGGTGGTCGCACTCGTTCGGCGTCGGCGGCCGCGCCGCGTTCGCCGTGTACCTGGCGATGGTCGCGTACACCGCCGCGAACTACTGGCTGGTCGGCCGGCCTCGCCTGGGCCGCGCGGTCACCTTCGTCACGCTCTGCTGCGATCTGTGCGTGCTGGTGTGGCTGGTCTCGATGACGGGCGGGCTGCGCAGCCCCCTCCTGGCGGCGCAGCTCCTGTTCACCACGCTCTTCGTGCTGCTGTTCCCCTCGCCCTTCGCGGTGGTGCCGCCCATCCTCACCTTCCCCGCCGTCGCCAAGCTCGATCAGCTCCTCGGCGGCCGCGCGGTGGTGCAGTTCGACATCTTCATCCTGCTCTGGTACTCGGCCATCAACTGCATCCTGGTCTACCTGATGGTGTACCTGAACGAGCGGGACCGCGCGCGCCACCGCGATCTGCAGCGGCTGCACCGCACCGTCCGCGAGATGGCCGTGGTCGAGGAGCGCAACCGGCTGGCGCGCGAGATCCACGACGGGCTGGGCGGGGTGCTCAGCAGCGTGGTGATCCAGAGCGAGTACCTCTTGAACATGATCGACGGCAGCGAGGTGCGCGCCAAGCTCACCGGCTCGAGCGAGTCGCGCGCCACCCTGCTGCCGGTCATCCGCCAGGAGCTGTCCGACCTGCACGGCGCGGCGGAAGACTCGATGGACGAGCTGCGCCGGTCGCTGCGGATGATGCAGGAGAACTTCGACCTGGTCTCGGCGCTGCACGATTACTGCAAGCTCGCCGCCGGCCGCCACCGGCTCGAAGTGCGCTTCACCCGGACCGGGCGGGAGCGATCGGTCGGTCCGGAGAGCGCGCTGGCCCTCTTCCGCGTTCTCCAGGAGAGCCTCACCAACGTGGCGAAGCACTGCGGGCGGGGCACCGAGGTGGACGTGACGCTCGCGTTCGAGCCCGGCAGCGCGGCGCTGTTCGTGCAGGACCACGGCCCCGGGTTCCTCCTTCCGACCGATAGCGCCGAGCTGTCGCGCGAGGGACACTTCGGACTGGAGAACATGCGCGAACGCGCGGCCAAGGTGGGCGGGACGCTGCACCTGTCGTCGGGGCCGGGGCGGGGAGCGCGCGTCGAGCTGACGGTGCACGCAGGAGAGGAGCAAGCCAGATGAACGCGACACCCGCGAGGCCGGGCGAGAAGATCAAGGTGGTGCTGGTGGAAGACCAGCCTCCGGTGCTGAAGAACCAGCTCAAGATCCTGCAGGAGGCGCCCGAGATCGAGGTGATCGGCACGGCCCTCTCCGGGGAGGCGGCGCTGGCGCTCCTGGAGAAGCAGCAGCCCGACGTGGTCCTTCAGGATCTGGGGCTCCCGCGCATGACGGGCATCGAGGTGACGCGCGAGGTGAAGAAGCGCTGGCCGGGCGTCGAGGTGCTGATCTTCACCATCTTCGACGAGGAGGAGAAGGTGATCGAGGCGGTCAAGGCGGGCGCCTCGGGATACCTCCTCAAGGGCGCGTCCGGGGAGAAGGTGATCGACGCCATCCGCGAGGTGAAGGCGGGAGGCAGCGTGATCCAGCCGAACCTGGCGCGGCGGCTGCTGCGGCACTTCCGCGTTCCGGAGGAGTCCGGCACTCCACCGCAGCCGGAGCCGCTGCCGCCGGGCATCCGCGAGGAGCCGCCGATCCGTCCGCTCACCGTGCGCGAGGTCGAGATCCTCCGGCTCATCGCCAAGGGCCTTACCAACAACGAGGCGGCGCGCGTGCTGGGCCTCACGCGCGCCACGGTGCGCACCCATCTCGAGCACATCTACGACAAGCTCGAGGT
>DASWGQ010000440.1:0-18591 GCA_036393595.1 Myxococcales bacterium
CGCCATCGTTCCTCCGTGGTCGTTGTCGCGCCTGGCGACTGGCGCGAAACTCGGTGCTTGGGGTAGACCCGGGCAGTCTAGCAAGGGGAGAGCGACAATGCCCGGCCGGCTCAGCGCACTGGCCAGCGTCCTGTCCGCTGCGCTGCGCCGCACGTTCCGCAAGCGCGCCGACGAGCAGCTCCACCTCCAATCCCAGATCCTGGAGAACGTGAACGACGCCGTGGTGGCCATCGACCCGGGCAGTCGCATCGTCTTCTGGGGTCGCGGCGCGGAGACGCTCTACGGGATCGCCGCCCGCGACGCGATCGGGCAACGCTACTCGGACCTGTACGAGCTGCGTTGGATGTCGCCCACCGGGCTCGCCGACTCCGAGGCGGCGCTCGCCGCGCGCGGCTCCTTCCGCGGCGAGGCCGTCCACGTCCTCCCCTCCGGGCGCGAGATCCACGTCGAGGCGACCGTCACCGTCCTCAAGGACCCGCAGGGGCGCAACGTCGGGCGCCTCGCGGTGCTCCGCGACATCGGCGAGCGGACGCGGGCCGAACGCGAGAGCGCCGCCAACGAATCCCGGCTGCGCGTTGCGCTCGGGAACCTCGACATGGCCCTGTTCACCCAGGATCGGGACCTCCGATACACCTGGGTGTACCAGCCGCAGCTCCTTCCTCCAGAGGACGTGCTCGGGAAGACCGATGACCAGGTGCTCGAGCAGCTGGGTCTGCCGGACATCAAGAAGGTGGCGGCGGCCAAGCGTCGTGTGCTGCAGACCGGGGTGCCGTCGCGCACGGAGATCCGATTCGGCGAGGGCGCGAGCGCGCGGTGGTACGATCTGGCGATCGAGCCCATTCGCGACCAGTGGGGGACCGTGGTGGGCATCACCTGCGCGTCGCTCAACGTCACCGGGAGCAAGCGCGCGGAGGAGCGCGTCCGGCGATCGGAAGAGGAGCTGCGCGCGCTGGCCGGAAGGCTGCAATCGATCCGGGAGGAGGAGCAGACGCGCATCGCGCGGGACCTGCACGACGAGCTGGGCCAGGCGCTGACGGCGCTGAAGATGCAGCTCCGCTCGCTCGAGAGCAGGACCTCCGCGATCGACCCCGAGAACGTGCACGGGGTGCTGGACCGCGTGGTCGCCGCTTCCGAGCTGATCGACGAGACGCTCGCCACCGTGCGGCGAATCGCCACCGAGCTGCGGCCGGGCTCGCTCGATCGCCTGGGCCTGGTTCCCACCGTGCGCCAGGAGCTGCGGCGCTTCGAGCTCCGCACCGGGATCCGGTGCGAGGCGACCTTGCCGGAGCACCTGCCCGATCTGGAGCCCGAGATGGCCACGGCGCTGTACCGCATCTGGCAGGAGGCGATGACCAACGTGCAGCGCCACTCCAAGGCGTCACGCGTCGCGGTGCGGATCGGCATCGCCTCGGGCCGGATCACCCTCCAGGTCGAGGACGATGGGCAGGGATTCGATCCGGTGGCGATCTCCAGCCCGCACGCCCTCGGGTTGCTCGGCATGGTGGAGCGCGCCAAGGTGCTGGACGGGCACGTCCACTTCCAGCGCTGCGCGGCGGGTGGGACCGTGGTCACCGCGTCCATCCCCATCACCGGCGCGGTGGCCCCGGCGGCCCGCGCGCAGGAGCAGACATGACCAGGTTCCTCATCGTCGACGACCACGCCGTCGTCCGGAGGGGCGTGAACCAGATCCTGGCCGAGTCGTTCCCGGAGGCGCAGTTCGGCGAGGCGGGCTCCGCGGCGGAGGCGCTGGAGCTCGCCGGGCGGGATCGCTGGGACATCGCCCTGCTCGACCTCAACCTCCGCGACTGCGACGGCCTCTCGCTCCTGGAACAGATGAGGCGCGCCCACCCCGCGCTCCCGGCGCTGGTGTTGAGCGCCTACCCCGAGGAGGAGTTCGCCATCCGGTGCCTGCGCCTCGGGGCGGCCGGCTACGTGACCAAGGACAGCGCTCCGGACGAGCTCGCGGGAGCCGTGCGCAAGGCCCTCGGGGGCGGGAAGTACGTGACCGCCGCCCTGGCCGAAAGGCTGGCGGGAATCGTGGCCGCGGACGTGGCGGGGACCGCGCACGAGGCGCTCTCCAACCGCGAGATGCAGGTCCTGCGCCGGGTGGCGAGCGGCCGGTCGCTCAGGGAGATCGCCGCCGAGCTGAACCTGTCCGAGAAGACGGTGGCGACGTACCGGGCGCGCATCGCCGAGAAGCTGCAGATCTCCTCGAACGTCGAGTTGACCCGGTACGCCTTGCGCCACAAGCTCGTCCAGTAGGCCCTCCCACCAGGCGGGTCACCGGCGCGCGCGGCGGCGATGCGTCAGCTGCGCCTGCAGCCCGCGGGCGACCAGCTGCAGGCCGAGGGCGGCGAGGACCACGCCGATGGGCCAGAAGACGACCTGGGGGTTTCCAGAAGCCGACGGCCGCGACCGCCAGGAGGAGCGCGCCCGGCGATGCTGGAACCATCAAGACGCATGCCAGGACCCGAGGAGGGCGCATCGAGGAGTCGGGGAGGCAGACACCGGTGCCGGTGAGCGCCTGCGGGACTGGGAATCCCAAATCCGGGCGGGGAGACGACGAACGGCCGGCCGAACGGTTGACGCCGCCTCTCGCCAGTACTACATGGACCGGACTGCTCTACAGCAGGCTCGCGGCGACTTGCCGCTTGTACACGAAAGAAGTTTGCGCGAATGGCGACCGGTACAGTGAAGTGGTTCAACGACGCGAAAGGCTTTGGGTTCATCACTCCGGACGGCGGCGGGAAGGACGTCTTCGTCCACCACACCGCCATCCAGTCGGAGGGCTTCCGCAGCCTGGCCGAGGGTGAGAAGGTGGAGTTCGAGCTGCAGCAGGGCCCCAAGGGTCCGCAGGCGGCGAACGTCCGCAAGGCCGGCTGAGCACCCTCCACGCAGGAGTCCATTTTCCGGGCCGCTCAGCGGGCGCCGGCCCGCGGAGCGCGCCCGGACAGCCATTCCTCGCGGGTGAGCTTGAACCGCCTGTCGATGCCGCCGTAGGGACCGGGGCAGAGCCCGGCATCCCGCAGCCCTGCCTTGCGCAGCACCGCCCCTGACGCGGCGTTCTCGACGTCGGTGAAGGCCTGCAGCTCGGGGAGCCGCAGATCGGCGAAGGCGTGCGCGACGAGCGCCTGCGCCACCTGGGTGGCCAGGCCACGGCCCCACGCCGGGCGCGCGAGCATGAACCCGAGCTCGATCGGCGCGCCTTCGCGGCGGATCATGAGCACCGCGCCGCCCAGCCGTTGGCTGGTCGCGCGGTCGCGCAGCACCCAGTACCCGAACGGCAGCCGTTGGCCGTGCGCGAGCAGCCAGTCGAGGTTCCTGCGCGATTCCTCCTCGCTGCGCGGGCCGCGCCCGATGTACCGCATCACCTCCGCGTCGGCATACAGGGCGAAGAGCCAGGCGTAGTCGTCCCGCGTGAGCGGGTCGAGGAGGACGGACTCGGTCTGCAGGCGGTCCATGCGGGGTTCTCCTACCGCGCGCGCGGCCGGAGGGGAACGCCACCGCCGTTCGCGCGTGCTAGGCTCCGCCCCGATGGCGGCGCGGCTCCACACCTGCATGCTGTGCGAGGCCGTGTGCGGCCTCGCCGTCGAGATGGACGGCGCCACGGTGAAGAGCGTCCGCGGCGACGCGGACGATCCGTTCAGCCGCGGGCACATCTGCCCCAAGGCGGCGGCGATCGCCGACGTGCAAGGCGATCCCGACCGCATCCGGGAGCCCCAGCGGCGCGAAAGCGAGAGGTGGCGCGCCGTCTCCTGGGACGCGGCGCTCGAGGAGGCCGGCGAGCGCCTGGCGGCGGTGCAGCGGAAGCACGGCCGGAGCGCGGTCGCGTTCTACGTGGGGAACCCCAGCGTCCATTCCTACTCGGCGATGCTCGGCGTCCCGTTCTTCTCCCGCGCGCTGGGAACGCGGACGCGATTCTCCGCGACCTCGGTCGACCAGCTCCCGCACATGCTCGCGGCCCTCGAGATGTTCGGCCACCAGCTCCTCCTGCCGGTGCCCGACGTCGACCGGACCCGCTTCTTCCTCATGCTCGGCGCCAATCCGCGCGCCTCGAACGGCAGCCTGATGACGGCGGGCGGAATCTCTCGCCGCCTGGACGAGCTGCGTGAGCGCGGCGGCAAGCTGGTGGTGGTGGATCCCCGCCGCACCGAGACGGCCGCCGAGGCGGACCAGCACCTCGCCATCCGCCCGGGCACCGACGCCTTGCTCTTGCTCGCGATCCTCCATGTATTGTTCGAGGAAGGGCGCGCGGACCTGCGGCACCTGGCTCCGTTCACCGACGGGCTCGCCTCCCTGCGCGAGGCGGCGGCGCGATTCCCGCCGGAGCGGGTGGCGGAGCGGACCGGCATTCCCGCCGGGGAAATCCGCGAGCTCGCCCGAGCCTTCGCCGCGGCGCCGTCCGCCGTTGCGTACGGCCGGGTCGGCGCGTCCACCCAGGAGTTCGGCGGTCTCGCCGCCTGGCTGGTGATCGCGCTCAACGCCGTGACCGGCAACCTGGACCGCGAGGGAGGGTTCCTCTTCACCAGCCCGGCCGCCGACCTGGTCGGTCTCTCGGCGCGGATGGGCGACCACGGGCACTTCGCAGCGTGGCGGAGCCGCGTGCGCGGCCTGCCGGAGTTCGGCGGGGAGCTGCCTGCCGCGACGCTCGCCGAGGAGATCGACACGCCCGGCGACGGTCGCATCCGCGCGCTCGTCACCTTCGCCGGCAACCCGGCGCTCTCGACCCCGAACGGCGCGCGCCTCGAGCGGGCGCTCTCCGGGCTCGAGTACATGGTGTCCATCGACCTGTACCGCAACGAGACCACGCGGCACGCGAACCTGATCCTGCCCACCAGCTTCGGCTTCGAGCGCGACCATTACGACCTGGTCTTCTACACGCTGGCGGTGCGCAACGCGGCCAGGTACGTGAAGCCGCTCATGCCCGTCCTCAAAGGCGTCCGCGGGGACTTCGAGGTGCTGCTCGACCTGGCGCTCCGCATCCGGCGCCACGGTGGCGGGCGGCGCGGACGGGCACTGGGCGCGGTGCTGCGGACGGTGCGGGCGATCGGCGAGCGGCGGCTGCTCGATCTGCTGCTCCGCTTCGGTCCGCACCGGCTTTCGCTGCGGAAGCTCGAGCGCCACCCGCACGGGATCGACCTGGGGCCGCTGCGTCCGCAGCTTCCCGCCCGGCTCTGCACCAAGGACAAGCGGCTCCAGCTCGCGCCCCCGATCTTCCTGCGCGACCTGGGTCGGCTGGAGGCGCGCCTCGCCCAGTCCCCCGCCGAGCTGGTGCTCATCGGCAGGCGCGCGCTGCGCAGCAACAACTCGTGGATGCACAACAGCCTGCGCCTGGTGAAGGGACCGCCCGGGTGCGTGCTGCTCATGCACCCCGAGGACGCGGCGGAGCGGGGCCTGCGGCCCGGCGCGCGGGCGCGGGTGGAATCGCGCGTGGGCAGCGTCGAGGTCCCGGTGGGCGTCACCGCCGACGTCGCGCGGGGGGTAGTCAGCCTGCCTCACGGCTGGGGACACACCCGTCAGGGCGCGGCGCTGGGCGTCGCCTCTGCCCACGCCGGCGCGAGCCTGAACGATCTCACCGACGAGCAGGCGGTCGACGCGCTCTCCGGCAACGCGGCCTTCAGCGGGGTGCCGGTCAGCGTCAGCAGGGCGGAGCTCGACTGATGGAGCCGGCGAACCGCCAGTGGCTGCTCGCCCGGCGCCCGGCCGGCATGGTCGAGCCGTCCGACTTCCAGTGGGTGACGGGGCCCGTTCCCGCGCCGGCCGAAGGCGAGGTGCTGGTCCGGAACCTGTGGCTCTCGTGCGATCCGACGCAGCGCGCGTGGATCGCCGGCGACACGTACCTCCCCGCGGTCAAGATCGGCGAGGTGGTTCGCGCGTTCGCGGTCGGCTCGGTGGTGGAGTCGAGGCATCCGAGGTGCAGCGCGGGCGCATGGAGGGCTTCATCGTCCTCGACTACCTGCCCCGCGCCGCCGAGGCCATCGCTGCGATCGCGCGCTGGATGAAGGAAGGCCGCTTCAAGGATCGCGTCGACGTGCAGGAGGGGCTCGAGAACGCTCCCGCCACGCTGCTGCGGCTCTTCAAGGGCGAGAACCGCGGCAAGCAGCTCCTGCGCATCGCGGCGGAGCAGCAGGGCAAGTAAGCTCGGAATCGCTGCGGCGCTCGGACGAGCGCAGACGAAGGTCAGCGCGACGAACGTCATCCTGACGAACGTCAGCGCGACCCGCGTCCGACTTGAATCGGGAAGCGCGCTCAGGCGGGATTGTTCGCTCCGCAGTGCACCCCTGATTCCTGACCGAGGATTCCGACCATGGACGCAAAGCCAGTCGAAGAGCGCGCGCGCCTGCTCGAAAATCGGTGGCTGATCCTTTTCTTCAGCGTGCTCAGCATGGTGGCCGTCGCGAACTTCCAGTACGGGTGGACGCTCTTCGTCCCTCCCCTGCAGAAGCACCTCCATGCTGAGCAGGCGGCCGTGCAGGTCACCTTCACCGTCTTCGTCCTGCTGGAGACGTGGCTCGTTCCCTTCGAGGGGTGGCTGGTCGACAAGTTCGGACCCCGGCTCCTGGTCATGCTCGGAGGCGTCCTCGCGGGCCTCGGCTGGATCGGCAGTGGCAGGGCGGAATCGCTGACGACCCTCTACCTCTGCTACGCGGTCGCGGGCATAGGAGCGGGCGTCGTCTACGGGACCGCCATCGGCAGCGCGCTCAAGTGGTTCCCCGATCACCGCGGGCTCGCCGCCGGCCTGACCGCGGCGGGGTTCGGCGCCGGTTCCGCGCTCACCGTCGCGCCGATCGCCAACCTGATCAACTCCGCGGGGTACCAGGCGGCTTTCATCCACTGGGGCCTGATCCAGGGCGCGGTGGTGGTGCTGGCCGCGCTC
Organism: Myxococcales bacterium; assembly: GCA_036393595.1. Taxonomy (GTDB): domain Bacteria; phylum Myxococcota; class Myxococcia; order Myxococcales; family 40CM-4-68-19; genus VBKO01. The sequence continues at coordinate 6,878 of DASWGQ010000440.1, forward strand.
TTCCTCAAGGCCCCGCCCGCGGGGTGGCTGCCCCAAGCGTGGAAGAACGCTCCTCGTGGCGAGGAGGTCAAGAAGCGTCAGACCGCGGCTGAGTTCAACTCGGGGGAGATGGCCTCCACGTCCCAGTTCTGGGTGATGTACGGGATGATGACGCTGGTGGCGACCGGCGGCCTGATGGCCACTGCCCAGCTCAATCCGATGGCGGTCGACTTCAAGGTCGACAAGGTGCCGATCAGCTTCCTGTGGTTCACCTTGCCCGCCTTGCAGTTCGCCCTCTCGGCCGACCGCGTGCTGAACGGGATCTGCCGCCCTGTGTGGGGCTGGATCTCCGACCACATCGGCCGGGAGAAGACCATGGCCATCGCCTTTTCGCTGGAGGCCCTGGCGATCTTCCTGCTCATCAAGTTCGCCGCCAACCCGAAGGCGTTCGTCGTCTTCAGCGCGTTCACCTTCTTCGGGTGGGGCGAGATCTACTCGCTGATGCCGGCCATCTGCGGAGACTTCTTCGGCCGCAAGCACGCCACGCAGAACTACGGGTTCCTGTACACCGCCAAGGGTACCGCATCGGTCTTCGTGCCGATCGGCTCGGCGCTCGCCGCCGGGAAGGCGTTCGACTTCCGCGCCGACCTGCTGCTCCTCATCGGAGGCGCCCTCGCCTTCTTCTCCCACTTCCTCGCTCCCACGGTGTTGCGCCTCGACCTGCGCCGGAAGACGCACGACATCCTCTTCGGCATCGGGCTCGCGATGGTCGCCTACGGCATCGTGCTCACCGTGCTGCCGGGGATCTGGACCCCGTTCTCGGCCAAGCTCACGCTGCCGAAGATCGGCTGGCCGGGCGTCTTCGCCGTCGCCATCGTCTTCGATCTGACCGCGGCGGCAATGGCGTTCTTCGCGCTGCGCAAGATGAAGGTGCCGGTCCAGGGCGGCGCCCCGGCGGGGATGGTCGCGCAGCCCGCGATGGCCTCGGCGCACGAGCCATAGGCGTCGCCCCTATGGCGTTAAGGCGGCCCTGGCGTTAGGGTTGGCGGCCCGGACGTGAACAGGAGGGTCGTTCCATGGCATTGCGTATCGGCGACGAGGCTCCCAACTTCACAGCGCAGACCACCCAGGGCCCGATCGACTTCCACCAGTGGATCGGCAACCAGTGGGCGGTCCTCTTCTCCCATCCCAAGGACTTCACCCCGGTGTGCACCACCGAGCTGGGCTACATGGCGCGCATCAAGCCCGAGTTCGACAAGCGCAACACCAAGATCATCGGCCTCAGCGTCGACTCGGTCGACGATCACAAGAAGTGGTCGAAGGACATCGAGGAGACGCAAGGGACCGCGCCCAACTACCCGATGATCGGCGACGCGGACTTCAAGGTCGCCAAGCTGTACGACATGCTTCCGGCGTCCGCCTCCGGCGACGCGAAGGCGCGCACCCCGGCGGACAATGCGACCGTGCGAGCCGTGTTCATCATCGGGCCCGACAAGAAGATCAAGCTCATCCTGATGTACCCGATGACCACCGGCCGCAACTTCGACGAGGTGCTGCGCGTCCTCGACTCCATGCAGCTCACGGCGAAGCACAAGGTGGCGACGCCGGCCAACTGGAAGCAGGGACAGGACGTGATCATCGCCGGCTCGGTGAGCGACGAGGACGCGAAGAAGCAGTTCCCGCAGGGGTGGAAGGCGCCCAAGCCGTACTTGCGGATCACGCAGCAACCAAAGTAGGCGCCGGCCCAGACCGCCGCTGCGTGATGATCACGCTCGACCCGGACAGCGGCGCAAAGGCCCCGGGGGTCCCTGCGGGCCGCCACCGAGCTGAACGGCGCGTGCGCCGGGGTCTACGCCTCCGTGCTCGCCGCCGGCGACGCCGCGCTCGGCGACGAGTTGGCGTTCGTGTGAGCTCGTCGCGTGTAACGCGGCCGCAGTATACGGATTCGGAATTCGAAAGGGGTCGCCTGGACGCGCCAGCCGCTTGATGGCAGCATCGGCACGCTTCGAATACCGCGTACACCTCACACGGGAGGTCGCATGCTGCGTTTCATCGCGCTAGCTGCTGCCGCAGCGTTGGCTGCGCCGGCGGCCTGGGCGCAGGACAAGGTCAAGATTGCCATTCTCGGCCCGATGGCGTTCGCGCAAGGCGAGAACCACTGGGCAGGCGCCGAGCTCGCGCGCGACGAGATCAACGGCGCCGGCGGCATCTCGGTCGGCGGCAAGAAGAAGCAGATCGAGCTGGTCCGCGTCGACACCAACGAGATCCAGTCCGTCACCGACGCGACGAACGCGATGGAGCGCGCGATCACCCGCGACAAGGCCGACTTCGTCATCGGCGGCTTCCGGTCCGAGGCGGTGCTCGCGATGCAGGAAGTCGCGATGGACAACAAGAAGCTCTTCCTCGGCGTCGGGGCCGCGGACGCCAAGCTCGGCGGCAACGTGGAGAAGGACTACAACCGGTACAAGTACTGGTTCCGCGTCTCGCCGCTGAACTCGCCGGACCTGGGCAGGACGATCTTCACCGTGCTCGGCACCATCGCCGGCCAGATCCGCGCCTCGCTGCACAAGGAGACGCCCAAGGTGGCGATCCTCGCCGAGAAGGTCCTCTGGACCCAGGCCATCGTTGCCGGCGCGCAGGCGAACCTGCCCAAGATGAAGATGGAGGTGGTGGGCCTGTGGCAGCCCTCGGCCACCGCGACCGACGTGACCGCCGAGCTGGCGGCGATCGAGCGGGCGGGCGCCGACATCGTCTTCACCGCGCTCTCCGGCCCGGTCGGGATCGTCGTCGGGCGGCAGATGGGCGAGCGGAACATGAAGGCCATCGCGTTCGGCATCAACGTGGAGGGGCAGAAGGACGGCTTCTGGCAGGCCACGGCCGCCAAGGGCAATTACGTCGCGACGATCGACACCTACGCCGAGGTGGAGATGACGCCGAAGACGATCCCGTTCGTGAAGGCCTTCAAGACCCGCTTCCAGAAGGCCCCGACCTATACGGCCGCGACTTACGACGCGATCAACCTCCTCAAGGAGTCCATCGAGAAGGCCGGGTCCGCCGATGCGGACAAGCTGGTGCCGGTCCTGGAGCAGTCGAACACGGTCGGCACTGCCGCGAGCCTCGAATTCACCAAGACCCACGATCCCGTCTGGGGCATCGGCAAGACCACGGGCATCGCGGTGCAGTGGCAGGACGGCGAGAAGGTCCCCTTCTGGCCGCCGCAAGTCAAAGGAATGAAGCCGTTCAAGCTGCCCGGTGAACGCCAGGCCAAGGCCGAACCGGCGAAGTGATCGCCGCGGCCCGCGCGCCTCGTCAGGCGCGCGGGCCACCTCGAGCCATGCTGCAGGACATCCTCATCACCGGGCTCGTGAACGGGGGCGTCTACGCGCTGCTCGCGATGGGCTTTTCGCTCATCTTCGGCGTGGCGCGCATCGTCAACGTCGCGCACAGCGCCTTCTACATGCTCGCGGCGTACTGCCTCTACACGCTGCTCACCTATACCGGCATGGGGATGGGCCTCGCCGCCCTCGCCTCGGTAGCGGCCGTGACCGCGCTGTCGCTCCTGTGCTACCGCCTCTTCATCGAGCCGGTGCGGCAGCACGAGTCCGCCGTGCTCATCGCGACCATCGCGCTCGGTCTCATCTTCCAGGAGCTGATGCTGCGCCTCTTCGGCGGCCACTACCTGGGCATCCCCAACGCCCTGGAGGGCGTCGTGAGCTTCCTGGGCGTGACCATCCCGTACCAGCGGCTGCTGATCCTCCTGATCGCCGGAGCGTCGCTCGCCGCCGTCTGGTTCGTCCTCCACCGCACGCGCCTCGGGCTGGCCATCCGCGCCACGGCCAACGACCTCGAGGTGGCCAATCTGATGGGCATGGACGTGCGCACGGTGGCGATGGCCACCATGGCCATCTCCGTGGCGCTCGCCGCCGTGGCCGGCGTTTCCGTCGCGCCGGTGTTCGTCGTCGATCCCTTCATGTGGCTCTCTCCGCTGGTCACCGTGCTCGCCGTCGTGGTCCTGGGCGGACTGGGCAGCCTCAAGGGCAGCCTGATCGGCGCGCTGATCATCGGGTACGTGGAGGCCATCACCGTGTTCCTGCTTCCGCAGGGCGCCTTCCTCAAAGGCGCGGTGGCGCTCTCGATCATGGTGGTCGTCCTGCTCGCGCGGCCCGAGGGGCTGTACGGGGTGGCCTTCGAGGAGGAGCGCTGACGGCGGCCCTGTCCGCCCCCTGCTGCCATGGCGACCTCGCTCTCCTTCTTCGCACGACGGGCGTGGGTGAACTTGCGCAACGACGTGCTCGTGCTGCCCTCGCGCACGGTGGCCCTCGCCTGGGCGGCGGGGATCCTCCTCCTCCCGCTGCTGCGCGACGACCCCTACCTGCTGCGCATCGTGGCGATGACCTGCATCTTCGCCGTGTACGCGGCGAGCTGGGACCTGCTCGCGGGGTATGCCGGCCAGGTGAGCTTCGGCCACGCCCTCTTCTTCGGCGCCGGCGCTTACACCTCCGCGCTCGCTTCGCTCGAGCTCGGCATCTCGCCGTGGTTCGGGATCGCGCTGGGGGCAGCCGTGGCGAGCGCGGCCGGCGTGGCCGTCGGCTACCTCTGCCTGCGCCTGCGCGGCTCCTACCTGTCGCTCGCCACGCTGGCCTTCCCGCTGATCACGCTCGGGATCCTGTTCGCGTTCCCCGAGCGCTCGGGAGGCGAGCTGGGCGTCTCCGGGTTGCGCTCGCTGTTCGCGTCGCGCACTGCGAACTACTACGTGATCGCCGTCGCCATGCTGGCGCTCGTCTACGGCTTGTGGGCCATCGCCGACTCGAGGTTCGGCCTGGTGCTGCACGCCATCCGCGACGACGAGGTGGCCGCGCGCGCGTCGGGGATCAACACGCCCCGCTACAAGCTCGCCGCGTTCGCCATCTCCGCCTGCGCGGCGGGCATCGCGGGCGCGCTCTACGCCCACTTCATGCGCGGCGCGGGGCCTTCCACGTTGGAAGTCGGCCTCTCGTTCCAGGCGGTCATCTGGGGCATCTTCGGCGGTGTGGCCACCATCTACGGCCCGGTGGTCGCCGTCTTCGTCCTCTATCCCCTGACCGAGTGGCTCGGCAGCTTCACGGCCTTCGGCGAGCTGCGGCTGCTCATCTTCGCCGTCATCGTGCTGGTCGTCTTGCTGTTCATGCCGCGCGGTCTCACTCCCTGGGTCCGCGACCGGATCGAGACGCCATGCCCGCGCTGCAAAGGGCCGAGCGCCGCCTGGCGCGCCACCTGCCGCATCTGCGGCGTGGCATTGCACCACGTCCCGAGAGTGCCGGCGGCCGCGCCCTCGCCGCCGGCACTCACAGACCCAGGTACCCAGCGCGCAAGCTCTCGTCTGCCGTGAGGTGCGCCGCCGTCCCCGCGGCGATGATCCGCCCCTGCGACAGCACGTAGCTGCGGTCGGCCATCTCGAAGACCTGTGCGACCTCCTGCTCGACGAGCAGCACCGGGATGCCCTCGGCGTGGATGCGGCCGATGGCGGCGAACAGCTCCGCGCGCACCCGGGGAGCGAGACCGAGAGACGGCTCGTCGATGGCGAGCAGCTTCGCGTCGAACATGAGCGCGCGCGCGGTGGCGAGCATCTGCTGCTCGCCGCCGGAGAGCGTTCCGGCCACCTGCTCCTTGCGGCCGGCGAGCTGCGGAAAGAGGGCGAAGCAGCGCTCGAGGCGCCGCTGGGTGTCGCGCGCGTTCCGCGACAGGTAGGCGCCCGCGAGCAGGTTCTCGAGGACGTTCAGCTCGCGGAACGGGCGCCGCCGCTCGGGGCAGTGGACGAGGCCGCGCTGGCGGATCTCGTGCGCCGGCAGCGCGTCGATGCGCTCGCCCGCGAAGCGCACCCGCCCCTCGAGGACGATGTCGCCGGCCGTGCCGCGCTTCATCTGCTCCTCGAAGCGGACCAGTCCCGAGATGGCGCGCAGGAGCGTCGACTTGCCGGCGCCGTTCGGCCCCACCACGCCGACGAACTCGCCTGCGTCGACCGTCAGCGAGACGCCGTTCAGGATCGAGGCCTTGTCGTAGCGGACGGCGAGGTCCTCGATCTCAAGCAGCGGCATGCGCCGTCCCCAGGTAGGCCTCGATCACCTTCGCGTTCTTCACCACCTCGGACGGCGTGCCGTCCGCGATGAGCTCGCCATGGTCCACGACGATGACGCGGTCGACGATCGACATCAGCTCCTTCAGCTTGTGCTCGATCATCAGCACGGCGGGGCCTTCCGAGTGCAGCCGGCCGAACCGGCCGCCCCTGTGCAGCCTGCGGATCGACTTGGCGAGCAGCTCGGATTCGGCCGGGCTCAGCCCGCCGAGCGGCTCGTCGAGCAAGAGCAGCTCCGGCTCGGTGGCGATGGCGCGCGCCACCTCCAGCCTTTTGAGATCTCCCTGGGACAGCGCGGAGGCGGGCTCCAGCGCCATGTCCGAGATGCCGACGAACTCGAGCGCGTCCATCGCCTTCGCCTCGACGCCCTTCAGCCACTCGCCGCGCCGGCGCGCCCGCGGCGCGAGCAGCGGCACCATCACGTTGGCGACGATGGGGAGGTGCCGGAAGGGACGCGTGTTCTGGAAGGTGGCCGCCACGCCGCGCTCCACCACCTCCCACGGGCGCAGGGCGGTGATGTCCTCGCCCGCGAAGACGATGCGCCCCTGGTCGGGCCTGAGGATCTTGGTGATCAGGCGCAGGAGGGTCGTCTTGCCGGCGCCGTTCGGGCCGATCAGCCCGACGATCTCGTCGCGGCGCAGCTCGAACCCGACGTCGTTCACGGCGGTGAGGCCGCCGAAGCGCTTGGTGAGGCGCTCTACCCGGAAGAATGGCTCGGCCATGGGTCAAGCCCTCAGGACAGGGTGCCTTCGTCGCGCAACTCGCGGCGCGAGACCTTGCCCACGTCGGTCTTGGGCACTTCTCCCCGGAACTCGACCACGTGCGGGACCTTGTAGTCGGCGAGCCGTTCACGGCAGTACGCCTTGATCTCCTGCTCGCTCACCCGGCCTCGCGCGTCGGTCTGCAGCACCACCACCGCCTTGATCCGCTGGCCGACCGACGGGTCCGGGACGCCGATGACGCCCGCGGCCTTTACTTGTGGATGGCCATAGAGCACGTCCTCGACGTCCTTCGCGAAGACGGAGTGGCCCTTGTACTTGATGAGGTCCTTGGCCCGGTCGTAGAAGTGGAAGTACCCCTCGTCGTCCATCCGGACGATGTCGCCGGTCCTCATCCAGCGCACGCCGGAGCGCTCGACGAATGCCCGGTCCGTCTCCTCGGGCCGGCGCCAGTAGCCCTTCATCACGTTGGGTCCCGACAGCACCAGCTCCCCGGTCTGCCCCGGCGGGACGAACTCCAGCGTCTCGGGATCGAGGATCGCCGCGAGCACGTTCGGGACGGGGCAGCCGAACGATCCCGGCTTGGCCCGGTCGATCGGGTTGATGTGGCTCGTGGCGCAGGTCTCCGAGAGGCCGTATCCCTCGGTGATGCGCGACCCGGTGCGCCGCGCCCACCCCTGCATGGTCGATTCGTGGAGCGTGTCGGCGCCGGAGGCGACCAGCTTCAGGCGCCGCCAGTCCGCCTTGTCCGTGTCCTTGTGGTCCTTCAGGTACTCGAACAGCGTCGGCACGCCGAAGAACGCGGTCGCGCGGTGGCGCTCCATGGCGGAGAGGATCGCCTGGGTGTCCAGGTTGGTGAACAGGACCAGGAGGTGCCCCTGCGCGAGGCTCCCCAGCATGATCGCGACCTGACCGTAGATGTGGAAGAAGGGCAGGAAGGCGAGCACGACCTCCTGTCCCTGGACGAAGGTGGGGAAGATCACGCTCCCGACCGCCTGGGCAGCGACCAGGTTGCGATGCGTCAACATGACCCCCTTCGGGTGCCCGGTGGTGCCGCCGGTGTACGGCAGGGCGGCGAGGTCCGTGTCGGGATCGATCGCGACGCTCGGAGGCCGGGGCGGGTACTGCTTCAGGAGATCCTGCAGCCAGTGCTGGTTCGGCGCGGGCGCGACCTGTGGCGTCCCCTGCTCGAGGTCCGAGAAGAACCTGGCCAGCGGTCCCCGGCCCAGGAGCCGCTTCCAGGGGGAAAGGTACTCGGCGATGCTGGTGACGACGATCAAGTCGAGCGGCGCGCCGGACTTCACCACCTTGTCGTGGAGGATGTCCTGGCAGACGATGGCGCGCGCGCCGCTGTCCTCCAGCTGGTATCGGACCTCGTGGCTCGTGTACATCGGGCTGATCGGCGTGACCGTCGCGCCGCACTTCAGGGCGGCGAAGTACGCGATGATGAACTGCGGCGAATTGAGCAGGTAGAGCGCGAGGCAGTCGCCCTTGCGCACTCCCATCTCCGCGAACGCGGTGGCGAGCCGATCGGCCCCCTCGCGCAGCTCGCGATAGGTGATCTCGCGCCCGTAGAACGCGACCGCCGCGCGGTCCGCCCAGCGCTCCGTGGCCTCGTCGAACACCTGAGGAACCGATTTGCGAGGCACCTCGACCGTCGCGGGAACGCCCTTCGCGTAGAACCGGATCCACGGCTTCTGGAGGTACGGGTCGGCGGCGCCCATGGAGGCACGATATCCCGCGGGCGCGCCGCAGCGGTAGTGCCGGACCGCTAGACAGGTTCGGCCGCGGGCCGCCTGGAATTCCGGCAGTGCTCCACGCCATGAGAGGAGACCGGGGCGGCACACGGCGTGAAAGAGGACCTGCTTGCATGTCTTCTTCGAGCCGCGCCCGGGGTAGAATGCCGAGCATGCCCCGCTACCTGGAGGACTTCCGCGAAGGTCAGGCGTTCGAGCTGGGCGAGGAGACCATCCGCGAGCAGGAGATCCTCGAGTTCGCGCGCCGGTTCGACGCGCAGCCGTTCCATACCGACGCTGAAGCGGCCAAACAGTCGATCTACGGCGGGCTGATCGCCAGCGGCTGGCACACCGCCTCGTTCTTCATGGGACTGCTCGTGCGCGGCCTCATCCACGACGTGGCGAGCATGGGGGCGGGCGGCATCGACGAGCTGCGCTGGCTCAAGCCGGTGCGCCCGGGGGACACGCTCCGCGCGCGGCTCGGCGTGGCCGGCGTCCGCGAATCCACCAAGCACCCGGACCGGGGTCTGGTCAGCCTCGTGGGCGAAATGTTCAATCAGCGCGGAGAGCGTGTGCTCTTGGTCCGGTGGTCGGCGATGATCGCCCGGCGTCCCGAGCACGTCGCGAGGTCGCAAAGCTGAGGGGCGGCGGCCTGCCGGTCCACTTCACTCGCGCGCCGATTCGACGACGAGCCGCGCGAGCAGGTACAGCCGCGGCTCGATGGAATCGAGCTCGACGTATTCCGCTTCCGGCGAGTGGTAGCCGAAGCCGAGCAGCCCGAAGTTCTCCACGACCACGGGCTTCCCCGACAGCGCCGCGAAGGCCGCGTCGGTGCCGGCCCCCTTTCCTGACTCGTCGAGCCTCCTGTGGCGGGCCAGGAGGTACCAGAAAAGAGAAGACATCCGTTATCCTCCGGCGCGCGATGGCACACTTGCGCACCGTCCGCACCATGTGCCCGATGAACTGCCACCCGACCCTCTGCGGGATGCTGGTGGACGTCGAGGACGGCCGGATCGCCGGCGTGCGGGGCGACCCCGACAATCCGGACAGCCGCGGCTTCCTGTGCGTCCGCGGTCACGCGGCGCGGGAGATCGTCGGCAATCCCCGGCGGCTGCTCCATCCGATGCGGCGCACCGGGCGCGGCGGCGCCTGGCAGCGCACGACGTGGGACGACGCGCTCGACCTCATCGCGGAGAGCGCGCGCGCCGCCGGGCCGGGTGCCGTGGGGACGTGGTCGGGGCACGGGTTCTTCGCCAACGATTACGGCACGCGCGTCTCCTCCGAGCTGCTGCGCCGCTTCGCGAATCTGTACGGTTGCCAGTGGTGGAGCCCGACGATGATCTGCTGGGGACTCGGCGCGTTCGGGCTCGGGCTCACCGGAGCGGTGCGGGTGAACACCAAGGAGGACATGGGAGCGCACTCCGCGCTCGTCGTCCTGTGGGGCGCGAACCTTGCGAGCCAACCGAATACCGGACGGCACCTCGCGGCGGCGAAGCGCCGCGGTGCGTACGTCGTCACCATCGACGTGCGGCGCACCGAGGCGTCGGCGCAGTCGGACGAGACGCTGCTCCTCCGCCCCGGCACCGACGCCGCGCTTGCGCTGGGGATCATGCACGTGATCGTGGCGGAGCGGCGCCACGATGCCGCGTTCGTCGCCCGCAGCACCTCGGGCTTCGAGGCGCTCGCCGTCCACCTCGCCAGGCACGACGTCGCGTGGGCAGCCGCGATCACCGGCGTGGACGGCGAGCGCATCGCCGCCCTCGCGCGCCGCTACGCGAGCACGAAGCCCGCCGTGATCCTCCTCGGCGGCAGCTCCATGCACAAGGGCGCGGGCGGCTGGCAGGCGGCCCGCGCCGTGGCTTGCCTGCCGGCGCTCACGGGCAACTTTGGCGTCCCGGGCGGCGGTCTCGGGCCGCGGCACGGAGCAGCAACGCACGGGCAGGGCCTGGCGAGCATCGCGGCGCGCGAGCGGCGCCCGCCCGGCGAGTACGTGCCGAATCAGATGCCGAGAATCACGCAGGCGCTGGAGGACGGCCGCGTGCGCGTGCTCTTGCTCTTCGGCACCGACATGCTGTCGTCGTTCGCCGACGCGGGGCGCGTCGGTGGAGCGCTCGACCGGCTCGATCTCCTCGCCAGCTACGACCTCTTCATGCACGAGACGGCGCATCGCCATGCCGACCTCGTCCTGCCGGCCACGGCCTGGCTCGAGGACACCGGCTGCAAGAGCACCAACACGCATCTCTATCTCATGCCGAAGGCGCTGGAGCCCGAGGGCGAAGCGCGGCCGCCGACCTGGGTGCTTCGCGAGCTTGCCCGGCGTCTGGACGTCCGCGATCTCTTTCCCTGGCAGGACGACACCGGGCCGCTCGAGGCGATCCTCGATCATCCGGCCACGGGGCACGCGACGGCCGCCGCGCTGGCGGCCGAGGGGGGCATCCGGGCGCTGCGCGTCTCGCACGTGGCCTATCCCGATCTGAAGTTCGACACGCCATCGGGGAAGATCGAGTTCGTCTCGGACCGCGCCGCCGCCCTCGGCCTTCCCGCTTTGCCCGTGTTCGAGGACGCCCCGCCCTCGACCTACCCGCTGGCCCTGCGGAACGGCCGCACGCTCACGCACTTCCACGGCTTCTACGATCACGGCCAGGCGCTGCCGTCCCTCGCCGCCGCCGATCCCGGGCCGCGGCTGTGGATCTCGCCCGCCGACGCGGCGCGACGCGCCCTGGGCGAGGGGGACGAGATCCGCATCTTCAACGAGCGTGGCGAAATGCGCGCCCGGGCGTTCGTGACCGACCGCGTCCCGCCCGGGACGGTCTGGATGCGCGACGGCTGGTCCGGGCTCAATACCCTCACCTCGGGCGCCCCCGTCCTACCGGACGCCGCGGTCGACCTGTTCGACTTCTCCGCTGGCCAGGCGGACTTCGAGGCGCGCGTCGAAGTCGCGCACGCGTGACCGACCTGCCGCGCGTACGTTGCGGACCGCGCTCGACGGTCGATTTGAACGACGATGTCTTCGGCAAGCCAATGGTCGCAAGACGCTGGACTCGGGCTTGTTTCGGCCAGCCGCGGCGCTAGCATGCCGGAGCAAGGCCTTCGCAATCGGAATGCCGCTTCATGAGAGGGCCGAAAGGAACAACGATGCGTGCCGCGATCCTGATCATGGTCCCGCTA
>DASWGQ010000441.1:0-6570 GCA_036393595.1 Myxococcales bacterium
CCGTAGGCGAGCGCGGCGCAGAGCAGACCGGCCACCTCGACGTCGAGCGGATCCGTGTAACGGTGCACCAGCTCGACCGGATCGCCCCGCAGGCGGGCGGCCGCGTCGGTGCGCCGGAGCAGGTCCTCCAACGCGGGTCCGACCAGAGCGGCGCGCTTCCACTGCGCGGCCTGCGTCACCGCGACAGCTCCTCCAGGACGTGCGTCAGCTCGGGCAGGATCAGCTTCTCGCAGGCCAGCCTCACCGCGGCGGGGCTCCCGGGCATGGCGAACACGAACAGCCCGCTCCCCAGCTGGCCCGCCAGCGCCCGCGAGAGCATGGCCGCGCTGCCGATCTCCCCGTACGAGAGCACGCGGAACAGCTCGCCGAACCCCGGCAGCGGCCGCACCACCGCCTGCGAGAGGGCTTCGAAGGTCGAGTCCCGGCTCGACAGGCCGGTGCCTCCCGTGACCAGCGCGAACTGCGCCCCGGAGGCGTGCGCGCGGTCCAGCTCGGCCGCGATGCGCTGCGGATCGTCGGGTACGATCGCGGAGCCGGTCACCGCGTGCCCCGCCGCCGCCAGCTGCTCGCGGAGGATGCGCCCACCTTCGTCGGTCGCCTCGGTGCGCGAGTCCGAGCAGGTCACGACGTACACCTTGGCGCTCCGCGGAGCGCGCGCCTTGTGCGCGCCGGGGACGCCGGGACGCTCGTGCCCGTGCTCGTGCCCGTGCCCGTGGTCGTGCTCGTGTCCGTGCCCGTGCTTTTGCCCCACCTACTCCTCCAGCCGCAGCAGCACGCGCCCGCCCTCGATCCGCACCGGGAAGGCGCGCTGGTCGTGGCACAGCCGCGGGATCGTCACGTTGCGCCCGGTGCCCAGCTCGAAGCAATACTCGTGGCACGGGCAGACCACCGCGCGCTTGCGCGCGTCGAGCCAGCCTCCCGAAAGGAGGCACCCGGCGTGGTTGCACGAGTCGTCCATCGCGGTCACCCGACCGCCCTGGCAGGCGAGCAGCACCAGCCTCTCCCCGATCTCCAGCCCGCGCAGCTCGCCCTCCACGAGGTCGGCCGGGCCGACGTCGATCCAGTCCGCCACGCGCATCGCCTACCATGAACTCGTTTGACCGGAGAGCCCTTTCAACTAGCATGCAAACCCATGCGCATCGCCCCCCTGCTCGCGCTGGCCGCTCTCGCGGCTTGCACCCACAACATGATCCCCGGCACCACCGTCCCCGACGAGCCCCAGAACCGGGCCGTCCTGCAAGTCCTGGCGAACTACAAGCAGGCGATGGAGGCGCGCGACCCGAACGCCCTCCTCTCGCTCGCCGCGCCGGGATATTTCGACAAGGGGGATCCCAACCGCCCCGGCGATCCGCACGACCTGGAGGGACTGCGCAAGTCGCTTCCGCGCGACTTCGGCGGGGTGCGCTCCCTGAAGCTCGACATCGACGTGCGGAACCTCAAGATCGACGGGAACAGCGCGCTGGTCGATTACTTCGGCGTGATGCGCTACGCGGTGGCGCTTCCGACCGGCGAGAAGTGGTTCACCGAGTCGGACGACCAGCGCATGAAGTTCGTGAAGGTCGACGGCGACTGGAAGATCAGCTCCGGGATGTAGTCAGCCCGCCGCCGCCCGCAGCTCCTTCTCGCCCAGGCCCTCGATGGCGGACAGGGCAGCCAGCGCGCCGGGCCGGCCCGAGACCAGGCAGTACGCCCCCTCGCGGGCCGCCGCGCAGCGCAGCGCCGGATAGAACGCGTCGCGCTCCTCGGGATGGAGCCGCCGCAAGGCCTGGTAGCCGGAGAGCACCGCGCGCAGGGCCGGGAGCTGCTCCGCCGCCGGCACCGCCCAGGCGCACGCCGCGCGCGCCACGTCGAGCACCAGCGGGCCGCTGTGCGCCTCTCCCGAGGGGAGCACCGCGGAGCAGCGGTCGCCGATGTAGAGCGCCTGGCGCGGGCCGAGCCAGCCATGCGCGGCCCCCGCCGGCAGCGACGAGAGGTCGGTCCGCAACGCCTGCTCGAGGCGTTCCGCTTCCGCGCCTCGAGGAAGCCGGCCGGCGAGCTCCGCGTCGCTCAACGCGGGAGGGACCGAGGCCGGGTGCGCTTCCCCGATCTGGTGCAACCGCGCCAGCAGCCTGCCGATCTCGAGGAATTGCGGAGTGGTGGCCCTCGCCGGGTCCAGCTGCTCGCCCGAGCCCAGGGCGTAGCAGGAGGCGCCGGCCTGCCCGCCCTCGCGCTGCAGTTGCGCGATCAGCGCTCCTCCCCGCCCGCGCCGGGGCCGCGGGGCCGGGTAGCGCGACTCCGCGAGCAGGTCGAAGAGCGTCGCCTCGAACGCGATGGCGAGCGCTCCCTCCGCGCAGATGAGCAGGAACCGGCCGGCGGGGGCGTACACCCGCTGGATCCAGACCCCGGGCGGCCCCGAGGGGAGCTCATCCACTCGCTGGGGCGCGGCAGGCAGCTCGAACTCGAGCAGCGCCTGGGCCCGCAGCGTGGACGGGGAGGCCATGGCCGATCGCTTAGCATTTCGCGGACCGGGCCCGGAAGAGGGCCCACGGTCCACGCGTCGTCCGGTCGACCGATGGGCGGGCGAGGCGCGATCCCGGACGATGCGGGCCATGCCACGTTCCGTCCTCGCCGCTCTCTGCCTCACCGCCGCGGCGTGCGGCGGCGATCCCGTCGCCGGGCAGCCCGCCGGGGCGGCCTACAGACTCGCTGCGGCCTCCGACAAGGACCTCGTCCTCCATCCGGGCGAGACGCGCACGCTGCGCGTGGTCCTGGCGCGGGACCAGGTCGGCGGCGTCGCCAACGCGCTCGTCCACTTCGAGATGGGGGGCGATCCCGGCGCCTTCTCCCTCGCGGCGCAGGACGCGACCACCGGAGAAGGGGGCGTGGCGAGCGTGGCGCTCACCGCGGGGCCCCGCACCGCGTCGGCCGAGCTGATCGCCAGCGCCCCGGGGTTCGACGCGCCCGAGGTGACGTTCACGGTCGAGGTGGTCCCGGCCCGCAAACTTCTGGAGGTCGTGGCCGGGCCCGGAACCCTGGTCGATCCGGGCGGGCAGAGCGCTTCGGTGACGGTGCAGGAGTCGGGGTCCGCGCCTTTGCGGGTGCGCGAGATCGACTTCGACACCGGGGCGCCGATCGCCGGCGACCCCATCTTCTTCTCCGTCCCGGCCGGCGCGCAGTGCACCTTCGGGAGCAGCGGAGGCAAGTCCGCGCGCGCCACCACCAACGCCGCGGGCGAGGCGCAGGCGTTCCTGATGGCCGGGGCGGTGGAGCCCGGCTTCGAGGCGTCCGCGTTTTCCGCGACCGGAAGCGAGGCGGTCTACTTCGCCGTGACCGTCGTCGGGGAGCGGACGGCGCCGTGCGCGGTCGAGTGCCCCGCCGGCTGGGTCTGCGCCGACGGCGCCTGCGAACCGGGCGTCCCCAAGGACCCCGCGCTGCCCGACGTCACCGGCGTCTGGTACACGAAGCACGTCTTCGCCATCCGCGATTCGCTCCCCGGCGCCTTGCAGGAAACGTTCAAGGGGATCCGCGCGCTCGACCAGTTCCTCTCGGGCAGGCTGGGCCTCCCCAGGTGGCTGCAGGCGGTGATCGACTCGCTCCTCGGGCAATTCCTGCCCGGCTGGTTCTACGCGGTGGTCCGCGTCGGGGACGACCTGGGCACCCTGCTCAGCTTCCTCCGCGCCGAGGGCAGGATGAGGCTCTCGCCTGGGGTGGATGCGGCGCACCCCGAGGGCACCGAGGTATGGACCAGCCTGGTCTTCTACTGGCTGCCCCTGTGCGGGGAGGACATCGCGGGCGACCCCCAGGTGCCGCCCGAGTGCGCGCGCCTGGACGTGGCGACCACGGCGGCCCGCTACCCGCCCGCGTCGCCGCGTTGCAGGGGCGAGGTGCTGCCCGCGGTGGCGGTGCAGGCGGCGCCGTTCACCGCCTCCGTCGAGGCGATTCCCGGCTCCGCCCCGGCGCGCTGGCAGCTCGCGGTCGCCCAGCGCCAGGTCGACGTCGAGGTGGCGAGAGCGGTGGTCACCGCCGTCGACGCCGCGCTCTCGCTGTCGACCCCGTGGCAGTGCATCGCCGAGGCCACCGATTGCCGCGGCGGTCAGGAGTGCATCGTCGACTGCTCCGGGATCGGCCGGTGGGTGTCGGACTTCACCGGCGGGGTGCTCCCGGCGGGCCCCGTCGAGGACGCCTGCGCCGGCGCCGTCGGGCTCGCCGGGCAGGTGGCGACCGGGCTGCTCGCTTCGGTGAAGTTCCAGACGAACCTGCTCGTGTTCGGCGGACATGCCGGCATCGACGGGATCGGAGGCGACGATACGGTGTGCCGCGGGGGCGAGCGCTGCGCGGGCCAGCTGGGGAACGACGATTTCGACGGCGACCTGCGCCAGCGCCCCGCCTCGCGCGACGGGGCCTGGACCGGCGCGTTCTTCGGAGGGCCGGGGGACATGCCCGGATCGTGGGAGGCGAAGCGCGCTCGCTTTCAGTAGCGAACGACTCGAGCCGTCCGATCCGTTTGGCGGCGGACGCATCCTGCGCGGCGAGTTTGACCGCGAGCGGCGGCGACTAGCCGGGCGGCGGCGGGGGACCATCCAGCACCTCGCGGACCTTGCGGGTGAGGGACTCGGGCGTGAGCGGCTTCTGCAAGAAGGCGATGCTCGCTTCCAAGACGCCGTGGTGGACGACGGTATCGTGCGTGTACCCGGACATGAACAGGACGCGCATCCCGCGCCGCTGCGGAGAGAGCTTCTCGGCCAGCTCGCGGCCGCTCATCTTCGGCATGACCAGGTCGGTGAGCAGCAGGTGGATGGTGCCGGCGAATCGCTCGCAGAGGGTCACCGCGTCCACCGGACCCTTCGCCTCGAGGACCTGGTAGCCGTTCCTGGCCAGGATGCTGCGCGTGATCGCGCGCACCTGCTCCTCGTCCTCGACCAGCAGGATCGTCTCCGAACCGCGGTCCACCGGCGCGGGCCCCGCCGCCTTCGCGGCCACCCCGTCACCGGAGGAGCGGGGGAGGTAGACCTTGAAGGTGCTGCCCCTGCCGGGCTCGCTGTACACCCAGAGGTGCCCGCCGCTCTGCTTCACGATGCCGAAGGTGGTCGAGAGCCCCAGCCCGGTCCCGGTCTCCTTGGTGGTGAAGAACGGCTCGAAGATGCGCGTCTGCGTGGCGTTGTCCATGCCCGTCCCGGTATCCGTCACCGCGAGCATGACGTGCGGCCCGGCCGTGACGCCCGGGTGGTCCGCGGCGTAATCGCTGCCGAGGTCGACGTCGGCGGTCTCGATGCTGACCGTCCCGCCCCTCGGCATCGCCTCCCGCGCGTTGACCACCAGGTTCATGATCACCTGCTCGATCTGCCCGGGATCCACCCGGGTCTTGCCCAGCTTGGCGGCGGTCACGATCCGCAGCTCCACGTCCTCGCCGATGATGCGGCCGAGCATCTTGTCCATGCCGGTGATGATCTCGTTCAGGTCCACGACGGCCGGCGCGAGCACCTGCTGCCTGCTGAACGCGAGGAGCTGCCGGGTGAGCATGGCGGCGCGCTCCCCGGCCCGCCGGATCTCCTCGACATCCGCGCGCACGGGGCTGTCCCGCGGCAGGTCCGAGATCAGCATGGCGCTGTAGCTCAGGATGACGGAGAGCAGGTTGTTGAAGTCGTGCGCGATGCCGCCCGCCAGCCGGCCCGTCGCCTCCATCTTCTGCGACTGCCGCAGCTGCTCCTCGCTCTTGCGGAGGGCCGCCTCGGCTCCCTTCCGCTCGCGGGCCTCGCGTTGCAGCTCCTCGTTGGCCTTGACGAGGTCGGCGGTCCTCTTCGCCACCCGCCGCTCCAGCTCGTCGTGCGCGAGGCGGAGGCCGTCGGCCATCAGCTTCCGATCGGTGATGTCCTCGGAGATGCCGAGCAGGTACCTGGCGCGCCCTTCCTCGTCGAGCAGCGGGACCTTCTTGGTGTGCAGCCAGCGCTGGCCCCGCGGCGTCTCGATCGGCTCCTCGGGGATGTCCACCACTTGCTTCCCCTGGAGCACCTCGCGGTCCTTGGCCTGGAAGAACTCCGCCTGGCTCTTCGGGAAGAAGTCGAAGTCGTTCTTGCCGATGAGCTGCTCCCGGGGGGTTCCCAGGAGCTTCTCGCCGGCGCGGTTGAACCGCTTGAACCTCAGCTCTCCCGCCTCCTTCACGAAGACCATGTCCGGGATGTTCTCGAGGATCGAATCGACGAAGGCGTTGGCCTCTCGCAGCTTCCGTTCCGCCTCCCGCTCCACGGCGGTGTCGCGGAAGACCAGGACGGCGCCGGTCAGCTCGCCCGCGCCGTCCCGGATCGGCGCGGCGCTGTCGGCGATGGGGCGCTCAGTCCCGTCCTTCGCGATCAGCGAGGTGTGGTTCGCGAGGCCCACGGCGATCCCCTCGCGCAGGACCCGCTCGATCGGATTCACGGCCGGCAGGCGCGTCTCCTCGTGGACGATGCGGAACACTTCCGCGAACGGCCGGCCGTTCGCCTCCGCGCCGCTCCACCCGGTCAGCTGCTCGGCGACTGGATTCATCCGCACCACGTTTCCGGCAGCGTCGGTTGCGATCACCCCGTCGCCGATGCTCCGCAGCGTGGTGGCGAG
>DASWGQ010000442.1:0-15093 GCA_036393595.1 Myxococcales bacterium
GATGGATTCGTTCGACAAGCCGCTGGCCGCCGTCGACCCCGAAGTCGCGAAGCTGATCCGCGAGGAAACGGCGCGGCAGGCCGACGGGCTCGAGCTGATCGCCAGCGAGAACTTCGTCTCCGAGGCGGTGCTCGAGGCGGCCGGATCGCCGCTGACCAACAAGTACGCCGAAGGCCTCCCGGGGAAGCGGTACTACGGCGGGTGCGAGGTGGTCGACAAGGTCGAGCAGCTCGCCATCGACCGCGCCAAGGCCCTCTTCGGCGCCGAGCACGCCAACGTCCAGCCGCACGCCGGATCGCAGGCGAACATGGCCACCTACTTCGCCCTGCTCCGGCCCGGGGACCGCATCCTCTCGCTCTCGCTCGCCCAGGGCGGCCACCTCACGCACGGCTCCCCGGTGAACTTCTCCGGCAAGCTCTTCGAGATCCACCACTACGGGCTGGACCCCAAGACCGAGACCATCGATTTCGCCGCCACGCGCAAGCTGGCGCAGGAGGTCCGGCCCCGGGCCGTCCTCTGCGGCGCCTCGGCATACCCGCGCACGCTCGACTTCGTGCGGCTGCGCGAGATCTCCGAGGAAGTGGGCGCACTGATGATCTGCGACATCGCGCACATCGCCGGCCTGGTGGCCGTCGGCCTCCACCCGAGCCCGGTGCCGCTCGCGGACGCGGTCACCACCACCACCCACAAGACGCTGCGCGGGCCCCGCTCGGGGCTGATCCTCTGCAAGCAGCAGCATGCCAAGGCGGTGGACTCGAACGTCTTCCCGGGCATCCAGGGCGGGCCGCTCGAGCACATCATCGCCGCCAAGGCCGTCGCTTTCGGCGAGGCGCTGCGGCCGGAGTTCAAGGAGTACCAGCAGCGCATCCTCGACAACGCGCAAGCGCTCGCGCAGGGGCTGATCGAGGGCAGGCTCCGCCTGGTGGCGGGCGGGACCGACACGCATCTAATGTTGTGCGATCTGCGCCCGAAGAAGCTGACCGGCAAGGTCGCCGAGACCGTCCTGGGCAAGGCGGGCATCACCACCAACAAGAACATGATCCCCGGCGATCCGGAGAAGCCCTTCGTCACCAGCGGCCTTCGCCTCGGCACTCCCGCGCTCACCACGCGGGGCATGGGCCCTGCGGAGATGCGGACGGTGGCGAAGCTGATCGTGCGCGTCCTCGACGCGCCCGAGGACGCCGGGGTGCACGAGCGCGTGCGCGGCGAGGTGCGCGAGCTCTGCCGCCACTTTCCCCTCTACGCGAAGAGGCTCGGACAGCGCGCATGAAGTGCCCGTTCTGCGCCGAGCTGGAGAACAAGGTCATCGACTCGCGCCTCTCCAACCAGGGCGCGGTGATCCGGCGGCGGCGCGAATGCCTGGGCTGCGAGCGGCGCTTCACCACCTACGAGCGCGTCGAGGAGATCCTCCCGATGGTGGTGAAGAAGGACGGACGCCGGGAGAGCTTCGACCGGCACAAGGTGGTGGCCGGCATCCAGCTCGCCTGCCAGAAGCGGCCGGTCTCCTCCGAGCAGATCGAGGCCGTCGTCGACGGCATCGAGCGGCGGCTGCAAGAGCTGGGCGAGAAGGAGGTGCCGAGCAGCTTCATCGGCGAGTCGGTGATGCGCGAGCTGTCGCGCCTCGACGAGGTGGCCTACGTGCGCTTCGCCTCGGTGTACCGCTCGTTCAAGGACCTGGGCGAGTTCATGAGCGAGCTGAAGGAGCTGATCCACGAGCGCAAGGGCAAGCAGAAGTAGCCTCCCGGAGCGCTTCATGGCCCTCGCCCTGCAGGAGGCGGCGAAGGGGCTCGGCCGCACGCATCCCAATCCTGTGGTCGGGGCCGTGGTCGCGCGAGGCGGCCGCGTGCTGGGCGTGGGACACCACCGGAAGGCGGGAGGGCCGCACGCCGAGGTCGCCGCGCTGCGCGAGGCGGGCGAGAAGGCGCGCGGGGCGGATCTCTACGTCACGCTGGAGCCCTGCAACCACCAGGGCCGCACGCCGCCGTGCACGGGCGCCATCCTGGAGGCCGGCATCGCGCGCGTGTTCGTCGGGAGCATCGACCCGAATCCGCTGGTGCACGGCCGGGGAGTGCGCCGGCTCCGCTCGGCGGGAGTCGAGGTGCGCACCGGCGTCTTGCGCGAGGCGTGCGACGCGGCCAACGAGACGTGGTTCAAGTTCATCACCCGCAAGCTCCCCTGGGTGGTGCTCAAGGCCGCCGTCACGCTGGACGGAAAGCTCGCCGCGGCCTCGGGCGATTCCCGCTGGGTGACCGGCCCGCGGGCGCGCGCGATGGTGCACGGGCTGCGCGACGAGCTGGACGCAGTCCTGGTCGGGATCGGCACCGCGCTCGCCGACGACCCGCGGCTCACGGCGCGCGGGCCCGGCCAGCGCGACCCCGTGCGCCTGGTGGTGGATTCCAGCGCGCGACTCCCGCCGGACGCCCGCATCCTCCGCCAGCGCTCCGCCGCGCCCACCCTGGTCGCCTGCACGCTCCGGGCTCCCGCCGCGCGGGTGGAGGCGCTGCAGCGGGCGGGTGCCGAGATCGTCCGCTGCCGCGCCGACCGCGCCGGCCGGGTCGATCTGAAGGACCTGCTCAGGCTCCTCGCCGGCCGTGGATTGACCAGCGTGCTGGTCGAGGGCGGCGCCGGGATCCACGGCAGCTTCCTCTCGCAAGGCCTCTGGGACGAGCTGTACCTCTTCATCGCACCCAAGGTGGCGGGCGGCGGCGCGCTCTCCTGGGCCGGATTCGAAGGGCCCCGCCGCATGGACCAGGCCCCCGGGGTGCGCATCGTGGACAGCAGCCGGGTGGGCGACGATCTCCTCGTCACCGCCCGTCCCGTGCGATAGAACCAGGGGGTGTTCACCGGGCTGGTCGAGGACGTCGGGACGATCGCCGAGGTCGCGCCCGTCCCTGGCGGTGGCGCGCGGATCGCGGTGCGCACCCGCCTGCTCGGAGGCGACCTCGCGCGCGGCGCGAGCGTGGCGGTGGACGGCGCCTGCTTGACGGTGGTGGAGCGCAAGGACAAGAGCTTCCTCGCCGACGTGTCCGTCGAGACGCTGCGGCGCACCACGCTCGGCGACCGGCGGCCGGGAGACGCGGTGAACGTGGAGCGCCCGCTCGCGGTGGGCGATCGGCTCGGCGGTCACGTGGTTCTCGGCCACGTCGACGGGGTGGGCCGCATCCGCAGCCGCGAGCAGGCCGGCGAGGCCGTCCGGGTGGTGGTGGAAGTCCCGGCCGACCTCCTGCCGCTGGTGGTGGAAAAGGGGTCGGTCGCGCTCGACGGGATCAGCCTCACCGTGAACGAGCTGGTCGGTGCGGACGCCATCTCGCTGATGCTCATCCCGGAGACCTTGCGCGCGACCTCCTGGGGACAGAAGCGCGCGGGCGACCGCGTGAACGTCGAGGCCGACATCCTCGCCAAGCACGTGGCGCGCCTGCTGGCCGCGCAACGGAGCCGAACGTGACCGAGATCGAGCGGGTGGAGCACGCCCTGGGGGAGATCCGGCAAGGGCGGATGGTGATCCTGGTCGACGACGCGGACCGGGAGAACGAAGGCGACCTGGTCCTGGCCGCGCAGCACGTCACGCCGGAAGCGATCAACTTCATGGCCCGGAACGCGCGCGGCCTCATCTGCTTGAGCCTCACCGAGGAGCAGGTGAAGCGGCTCGGCCTGCCCATGATGGTGCAGGAGAACGAGAGCACCTACGCGACCGCGTTCACGGTGAGCATCGAGGCGGCGCGCGGGGTGACCACGGGGATCAGCGCGGCCGACCGCGCGACCACGATCAAGGCGGCCATCGACCCGGAAGCGAAGCCGAGCGACGTGGTGCGCCCCGGGCACGTTTTCCCGCTCAAGGCGCGCAAGGGAGGCGTGCTGGTCCGCGCCGGCCAGACGGAAGGCTCGGTCGATCTGGCGCGCCTCGCCGGCCTCAACCCCGCCGGCGTCATCTGCGAGGTGATGAACGACGACGGCACGATGGCGCGCATGCCGGATCTGGAGAAATTCGCGGCGAAGCATGGTCTGTCCATCTTGAGCGTCGGCGACGTCATCCACTACCGCATGCAGCGGGAGCGCCTGGTGCGCCGCGCCGTCGAGGCCCGGGTCCCCACCGAGTTCGGCGGCGAGATGCGCTGCATCGCCTACGAGAACGACGTCGACCAGCTGAACCACGTCGCCTTCGTGAAGGGCACCTGGGAGCCCGGCGAGCCGGTGCTGGTGCGCGTCCACTCCAAGTGCCTGACCGGGGACGTGTTCGGCTCCCGGCGCTGCGACTGCGGTCCCCAGCTCCACCGCGCGCTGGAGATGATCGACCAGGCCGGGAAGGGCGTGCTGGTGTACCTCGACCAGGAGGGGCGCGGGATCGGGCTGGTCAACAAGCTGCGCGCGTACAACCTGCAGGACGACGGGCACGACACCGTGGAAGCCAACCACAAGCTCGGCTTCAAGGCCGATTTGCGCGACTACGGGATCGGCGCGCAGATCCTCTGGGACTGCGGCGTGCGCAAGATGCGCCTGATGACCAACAATCCGAAGAAGATCGACGGGCTCAAGCAGCTCTACGACCTCGAGGTGGTCGAGCGGGTGCCCATCGAGGTGGGCCACTCGGAGCACAACGCCGACTACCTGCAGTCGAAGCGCGACAAGATGGGGCACCTCCTCTCGCTCGTCGGCGAGCCGAAGAAGTAGCCGGGCCGCAAGCTCGCTTGAAACGCATGTCGACCCACGCGCCCAGACCGGAAGCCGCCCTCAGCGCGAAGGGGATGCGCTTCGCCCTCTGCGCGACCCGCTGGAACCCGGAGGTCGTGGAGCAGCTGCTGGCCGGCGCGCGCGCGGCCCTCGAGGAGCGCGGAGCGGAGGAGATCCGCGTGCTCCGCTGCGCCGGCGTGTTCGAGCTGGGGCCGCTCGCCGCGCGGGTGGCCCGGGCCGGCGAGGTGGACGGCATCGTCGCGCTGGGCTGCCTGGTCCGGGGCGCGACGGATCACTACACCGTGCTCGCCTCCGAGGTGACCCGCGCGCTCGGAACGCTGGCGATGGAGGCCGCCACCTCTCCGCGCGCCCTGGCGGTCGCTTTCGGCGTGCTGACCTGCGAGAACATGGTCCAGGCGCTGGAGCGCGCCGACCCGCGGGGGATGGACAAGGGCGGAGAGGCGGCGCTGGCTTGCCTCGAGCAGATCCACGCGCTGCGGGGGGCCGAGTCGCCCCTGCCTGCCGGGCGGCGGGGAGGGCGGTAGATGGGATCCAGGACCAAGGCGCGCGAGTGCGCTCTCCAGGCGCTCTACCAGCTCGATACCAGCGGCGGCGCGCCCGCCGACGTGCTGGCGGGCCTGTGGGCGCATTTCGAGCCGGTGGACGAGGACACCAAGGCGTTCGCCGAGGCGCTGGTGCGCGGCGCGCAGCGCGAGCAGGCGGCCATCGATCAGCTCATCCAACGCACCTCGACGAACTGGAAGCTGGAGCGCATGGCGCGGGTGGACCGCAACATCCTGCGGCTCGCCGTGTACGAGATCCTCAAACGCGCCGACGTGCCGGTGAAGGTCACGCTCAACGAGGCCATCGAGCTGTCGAAGAAGTATGGGTCCGAGGACTCCTCGGCGTTCGTGAACGGGATCCTCGATCGCATCGCCAACTCGGCCGGCCTGCCCGGGCAGGTCCCCAAGCAGGAGCGCTGATGGAGCTGTCCTACTACCCGCTCACGATGGAGGCGCTCGACCAGGCGGATGCGGAAGCGCTCTGCCTGTTCGTCTCGGAGGACGAGCGCCCGTTGACCGGGCTCGCCGGGCTGGTGGACTGGCGCCTGTCCGGACGCCTCTCGCGCATGATCCGCGCCGGCCTGGTGATCGGGGCGGCGGGGGAGGCGCTGCTGACGCCTCCGGGGATGCGGCTCGCCTTCAAGAAGCTGTTCGTCTTCGGCCTCGGCACCGCGCGCGGCGAGGAGGAGCTGGCGGGGCGGCTCGCCGATGCGCTGCGCCGGCTGGCCCAGGCGGGCGTGAAGGACGCCGCGCTGCAGCTCCCGGCGCGCCTGGCTCCCGAGCTCGGCGTGCGGACGCTGAAGGACGGCGACGGCACGCTGTCGCGCGCGCTCGTCTTCACCCTCGAGCCCGCGAAGCTGGTCACCTCGCTGTCGCAGTCGTCCGGGGCACCGCAGGTGGAGCGCCGCGTGGTGAAGGTGCCTTCTCCTCCCAAAGCTTCGCCCGCGCCGCGCATGAAGCACCGGCCCACCCCGCCCGCCGGCTCCCCCGCCGTGCCGCCACCGGCGTCCGCCGCACCGGAACCGGAGGACGCGCCTCCCGCTCCGCGTCCTTCGCCACCCAAGCCCCAGCGCTACGTCCCTCCTCCTCCGAAAGACCCCGGCCCGAAGAAGAAGCACCGCTAGCCAGGGCGGGAAGGGCAAGGCCCCGAAGCAGCCCAAGCCGATGGGCGAGAAGGCCGACCAGTAGCGCCGTGCCCTACTCCAGCGCTCGATTTCGTCGACCGCGATCAGTTGGGGGGTCGAGGGGGGAGCGAGCTCCCCCCTTGTAGAGGCGCCGAAGGCGCCGGATCGAAGAGCGTGCCATCGAAGGTACAGCCGTCGACTCGAGCAAGCCGTCGGTTTAGGGACTGAGCCTCTCCATCATGCGCGGGAAGGGGATGGTCTCGCGCACGTGGTGCAGGCCGCAGATCCAGGCCAGGGTCCGCTCCAGGCCGAGCCCGAATCCGGAGTGGGGAACCGACCCGAACTTGCGCAGGTCGAGGTACCAGGAGAACGCCTCGCGGGGCAGCTCGTGCTCGTCGATGGCGCGCAGCAGCGTCTCGTAGTCGTCCTCGCGCTGGCCGCCTCCGACGATCTCGCCGTACCCCTCGGGCGCGAGCACGTCCACTCCCAGCGCCAGCTTCGGATCCTGCGGGTCCTTCTTGAAATAGAAGGCCTTCAGCGAGGCGGGGTACCGGTGCACCATCACCGGCCGGTCGAACTGACTGCCCAGCACCGTCTCCTCGTCGGCGCCGAAATCCGCCCCCCATTCCACCGGGCGGCCGGCCTTGCGGATGGCCTCCACCGCCTCCGTATAGGTGATGCGCGGGAACGGCTTCTTCACCTTGCGGAGCGCGGTGAGGTCCCGCTCGAGCACGCCGGTCAGCTCCCTCTCGTGCTTCTCCAGCACGCGCCCGACGATCTCCACCAGGAAATCCTCGGCGAGGTCCATGTTGCCCGCGAGGTCCAGCCAGGCGACCTCGGGCTCGACCATCCAGAACTCGGTCAGGTGCCGCCGGGTCTTGCTCTTCTCCGCCCGGAAGGTGGGGCCGAACACGTACGCCTTGCCGACCGCCATCGCCGCCGCCTCGCCGTAGAGCTGGCCGCTCTGGGTGAGGAAGGCCTTGCCCAGGTCGAAATAGGGCACCTCGAACAGGGTTGACGTCCCCTCACAGGCGGCCGGCGTGAGGATCGGCGAGTCGACCAGCGTGAACCCGCGCTCGTCGAAGTAGTCGCGGATGGCCTTGATGAGCGTGTGCCGCACCGCCAGGATGGCCCGCTGCCGCGAGCTGCGCAGCCAGAGGTGCCGCTGCTCTTGCAGGAAGCCGACGCCGTGCTCCTTGGGCTGGATCGGGTACCCGGGCTGACCCTGGCGCAGGTGGAAGTCCTTGACGTGGATCTCGAACCCGATCGGCGAGCGCGGGTCCTTCGCCACCGAGCCGCGGACCTCGATGGCCGCCTCCTGGGGCGCCTGCTCGGCCGCCGCGAAGGCCGCCTCGGGGACGTCCTTCTTGGAGACGACGCACTGGATGACTCCGGTGCCGTCGCGCAGCTGGACGAAATGGAGCTTGCCGCTGGACCGCTTTCCGTACAGCCAACCCCGCAGCAGGACCTCCTGCCCTTCATGCCGGGCGATGTCGCGCACGTAGACGTGGGATTCCATCCAGCGCTCTATAGCAGACCCGACTTGTCGGCTCGGGAGGCTTCTGGTACCTGACCCGGCTTCCCCGCGCCGCAAAGCGTTAGAATGGGCGCAGCGGAGGAAACGTGCAGGACCGGTACGACCCGAAGTCGCTGGAGCCGCGCTGGCAGAAGGAATGGGCGGCGAAGGACCTGTTCCGGGCCGGCGTCCGCTCCGGGGCGCCCAAGCGGTACGTGCTGGCCATGCTCCCCTATCCGTCCGGGGAGATGCACATGGGCCACGTCCGCGTGTACTGCATCACCGACGTGCTCGCCCGCTACGCGCGCAAGCGCGGGTTCGACGTGCTGCACCCGCTCGGCTGGGACTCGTTCGGGTTGCCCGCCGAGAACGCCGCCATCAAGGAGGGCCTGCACCCGGCGGTCCGCACGCCGAAGAACATCGCCTCGTTCAAGGAGGACGTGAACGCGCTGGGCATCTCCATCGACTGGTCGCGCGAGCTCGCCACCAGCGATCCCGAGTTCTACAAGTGGAACCAGTGGTTCTTCCTCCGGATGATGGAGCGGGGCTTGGTGTACCGGCGCCGCTCGCGCGTCAACTTCTGCCCGAGCTGCAACACGGTCCTGGCCAACGAGCAGGTCGAGGACGGGCGCTGCTGGCGGTGCGGCAGCGTGGTGGAGGAGCGCGAGATCCCGGAGTGGGCCTTCCGCACCACCCAGTACGCCGATCGGCTGCTGGAGGGCCTGGACGGCCTGGACTGGCCGGAGCGGGTCACCACCATGCAGCGGAACTGGATCGGGCGGTCCGACGGCCTGGAGATCGAGTTCCCGGTGGTCGGCGCGGGCGAGGACGACGCCTTCCGCGTCTTCACCACCCGCGCGGACACCATCTTCGGGGCGACCTACGTCGCGGCGGCGCCCGACCACCCGCTGATCCAGAAGTTGGTGAAGGGCGCCAAGCGCAAGGAGATCGATGCGTTCGCCGGGCGCGTCCGGGCGGCGGCGCGGCAGGTGGGGGAAGGAGCGGCGGCCGCCGAGAAGGAAGGCATCGACACCGGGCTGCGCGCCCGGAACCCCTTCACCGGCGAGCACGTCCCGGTGTGGGTCGCGAACTTCGTGCTGGCCGGGTACGGCACCGGCGCGGTCATGAGCGTGCCGGCGCACGACCAGCGCGACTTCGAGTTCGCCAAGAAGTACGGCCTGCCGATCCGCTGGGTGATCCAGCCCGACGATCCCCAGAAGCCGGAGATGCCCTCGGCCGACAAGGCGTTCGTGGAGTACGGCGCCCTGGTCGACTCGGGCGACTTCACCGGCCTGCCGTCGGAGCAGGCGCGCCTCGCCATCGCTGCCGAGGCGCAGCGGCGGGGCATCGGCCGGCCGACGGTGAGCTACCACCTGCGCGACTGGGGCATCTCGCGGCAGCGGTATTGGGGCACGCCGATCCCGATCGTCTACTGCAAGCGTTGCGATCCGGAGGGGAAGGGCATCCCGGTGCCCGACGAGGACCTGCCCGTCCTGCTGCCGGACATCGACGTCAAGGAGGTCCTGACCGGCAAGGGCGAGCCCCCGCTGGCGAAGGTCCCGTCGTTCGTGAACACGAAGTGCCCGCGGTGCGGCGGCAAGGCGCGGCGCGAGGTCGACACGATGGACACCTTCGTCGACTCGAGCTGGTACATGCAGCGGTACCTCTCGCCCCACGAGGACCGCGCGCCGTTCCTGCGCCACGACGCCGACCGCTGGCTCCCCGTGGACGTGTACGTCGGCGGCCCCGAGCACGCGGTCCTGCACCTGCTCTATTTCCGGTTCTGGACCAAGGTCATGCAGGAGATGGGGCTCTGCGCCAACATCGAGCCCGCCCACAAGCTGGTGACGCAGGGGATCGTGAAGGGGCGCGACGGCGAGAAGATGTCCAAGAGCCGCGGCAACGTGGTCTCGCCGCGCGAGATCATCGCCACCTACGGCGCGGACACGGCCCGGCTGTTCATCCTCTTCGCCGCCCCGACCGAGAAGGACATGGACTGGTCCGACGAGCAGGTCGAGGGCCAGTTCCGCTTCCTGGGCCGGCTGCACCGCCTGTTCGCCGCGCAGGCGCCGCGCGTGGCGGGAAAGATGGTGCACGTCTCGCAGGCGCAGGGCGACGCGCTGGAGCTCCGGCGCAAGACGCACAGGACCATCGCCCGGGCCACCCAGCAGCTCGAGCGGCTGCAGTTCAACACGGCCATCTCCAGCCTGATGGAGCTGTCCAACGCGGCCAGCGCGTTCGAGCCGCAGGACGCGGGCGGGGAAGGGGCGCTCTCGGAGGCGCTGGAGACGCTCGCGCAGCTGCTCGCGCCGTTCGCGCCCCACATGGCCGAGGAGCTGTGGGCCGCTCTGGGGCACACGGCGAAGCAACACGACGAGGAGCTGTCGCTGCGCCCCTGGCCCGTGGCGGACCTGCAGCTCATCGCCGAGGAGACGGTCCACATCGCCGTCCAGGTCAACGGCAAGCTGCGCGGCGAGGTGCTGGTCCCCGCCGCCGCCGCCGAGGACGAGATCCGCACCGCCGCCGCGCTGGATCCCAAGATCCGCAACTGGATCGACGGCAAGACCGTCAAGAAGGTCGTCGTCATCCCCAAACGCCTCGTGAACTTCGTCGTCACTTGACGAAACAATTGCACCACGGAGCCCACGGAGGGCACGGAGGTTCGCTGGTTGGAACAACGAATCTCCGTGGGCTCCGTGCACTCCGTGGTGCAATCGCTTTGGCGACCGCGACTGCGGCGGGGGGGTGTGGGTATCGGGTGGCGAGGCCGGGGGATGTGCCGAAGGGGCAGGACATCCGGGTGGCGGCGTTCCAGAACTACACGGCGCAGGTGGAGGCGGGAGGAGTGTTCGCGGCGGCGATCCGGGAGGAGCTGGCGGCGCGGGGGAGGCTCGCGCCGGAGGGCGCCTCGGGACCGGAGCTGACCGGGGAGCTGCTCTCCCTGGCGAGCACGCCCAGCGCGCTCGGGGCGCAGGGCGCGTTCGCCTTCAGCCTCTCCGCCACCGTGCGGGTCCGGCTGCGGGACGCGTCGGGCGTGGTGTACGAGGATCAGGCCGGACTGGGCGAGGACTACCTGGCCGGCGTGGACGTTCTGGGCACCGAGGCGAACCGGCGGGCCGCGCTCCGCCGCCTGGCGCGGGACCTGTCCCGCGAGCTGCTGCAGCGGATGAGCGTGGCGGCCCGGTTCTGAGCTCCCGGTGCGGCCCCGGGCTACTTCGCAGGCTGAGCGGTGCGCGAGGCGGCCTTGCTGAGGCGGGCGATGCGGCGGGAGGCCTGCGCCTTGTGGATCACGCCCTTGGAGGCCGCCTTGGAGATCGCGCGCACCGCCTCGGTCAGCTCCGCCTTGGTCCGCGCGGCATCGCCGGCCGTGAGCGCCTCGCGCAACTTGCGCACCTGGGTGCGCAGCGCCGAGGTGATGGCCTGGTTGCGCGCGCGGTGCCGGATCGCCTGGCGATTCTGCTTCTCTGCGGACTTGGTGTTCGCCACGTTCCGGTGCTCCGATCTGCTCGAAAAAGAGGGGTTCCGATAGCACCGCGGGTGTGCAGTGTCAATCGCGCCGAGCGGAAGTTCGGGCTGAAACCGTCCACACGTTGTCCACGCGCCGGAAATCCGCGATTCCTGGGCATCTCGGCCACCCCTGCGCCGAGAGGGCCCCCCGCGGACGCCCCGAGGCAAGCGCGCGGAACTGCGTACCTTCTCCAGCCCGGGCAGCCTCCGTTCCGAGGGAGAAATCGCCGCGCTAGCGGTCCTTGAAAATTTACACGACACCCACAATCCACAGCCGCTCCACAGGGGGAACCGGGGCTGTGAAAAAAGGCGTCGATGTGCGTCACGCCGGGCTTTTTTCGAGCCGCTTGGCCTCGTCCCAGAGCCGGTCCATCTCCGCGAGCGTCGCCTCGCGCGGCGTGCGGCCCTGCTCGCGCAACCGTTCCTCGATGTGGTGGAAGCGCGACTCGAAGCGGCGCACCGCGCCGCGCAGGGCCTCCTCCGGATGCACCTTGAGGAAGCGGCCCAGGTTGGCGAGAGCGAAGAGCAGATCGCCCAGCTCGTGCTCCACGCGGCCGTGCAGCTGGTGCGCGGCGGCGGATTCGGACGAGGCCCCACCGTGCTCCGCGATCGCTCCTTCCAGCTCCCCGAGCTCCTCGCGCACCTTGGCCAGCACGCCTTCGATTTCCGGCCAGTCGAAGCCTGCCGCCGCCGCCTTCTCGGTGATCCGCTCCGCCCGGACCAGCGCCGGCAGGCCCACCGGCACGCCGCCGATCGCGCTGCGCGGCGCGTCGCCCGCAGCTTTCCGCTCGTCGGCCTTGATCCGCTCCCAGTTCTTCACCACCTCGCGGGACCCGGAGACGCTCACGTCGCCGAACACGTGCGGATGCCTGCGGGTAAGCTTGTCGGAGATGCTGTCGCACACCTGGGCGAAGTCGAACTTGCCCTCCTCGCGCGCGATGCGCGCCTGGAACACGACCTGGAAGAGCAGATCACCCAGCTCCTCCTTGTGGTGCTGCGCGTCGCCCGCCTCGATCGCCTCGATGACCTCGTGCGCCTCCTCCAGGAGATACGGCGTCAGCGTGCGCAGGCTCTGCTCGCGATCCCAGGGGCAGCCGCCCGGGTCGCGCAGCTTGTCCATGATGCGCAGCAGGCGGTCGATCGCGGCCTGCGCCGGGGTGGCATTCTCCATGGCGGGCGGTCTACCACATGCGCCCCTCCGCCAAAGCCGATTCCTTGCTGGGCCTTCGAGCCGGCCGCTAGGATGACCGCGTGGTTTCCTCGACGACGACGCGGCGCGCGGTCGCGATCGCGGCGCTGTTCGCCTGCGCCGCGGCGAGCGCCGTACGCGCCGAGGACGTCGAGGCCCCGCCTCCGGTCGTCGCGCCGCCGGCACCGCCTCCACCGGGCCAGGTCTCGATCCTGCCCACGGAGAAGAGCGCGGATCTCATGGCGCACTGGGCCCAGCGCCGCGAGTACCTGCGCGAGCGCGATCAGCGCCGCGCCGAGGACGAGGAGCAGCGCATCCTCCAGCTCAAGGACGAGCTGGCGCTGGAGAACCTGTTCGGCGTCGCCGCCGCGCTGGTGCGCGAGAGCCACGACAAGCTCGCCGCCGAGTCGCCCGCCCTGGCGCGAAAGGCCTGCAAGCTGGCCGTCGAGCTGGCCCCCGCGCTTCCCGCGGCCCACGCCTGCCTGGCGCGTGCCACGCTGGCCGAGGACCCGAGCGCGCTCTCGGCCGCGGGTGCCTCGGCCCTGGCCGGCGTCCGAGCGGCGCTGTCCGACCCGCGCACCGGTCGCGCCCTGGCGGTCAACGCCGGAGGGGTCGCGCTGACGGGCGTGCTGGGCGCGGCGCTCGCCTTCGTGCTGCTGCTCTTCGTGCGCTACGCGCAGCTCTACGTCCACGACGTGCACCACCTGTTCCCGGCGGGAGCGCGGCGCTGGCAGACCAACCTCCTCGCCGCGGCGCTGATCCTCTCGCCGCTCCTCCTGCAGGCCGGGTTCGTCCCGCTCCTCTTCACGCTGCTCTTCGCCGTGGCGCTGTACGCCAGCGCCGCCGAGGTCGCGCTGGGCTGCGTCGCCTTGGTGCTGCTCGCGTCGCTTCCGTTCGCGTCCGAGGGGCTGGCGCGGGTGGCCGCGTTCGGCGGGCCGGCCGCTGACGTGTGGATGCTGGAGCGCGGCGAGGGCACGCCCCGCGAGCTGCGGCGGCTACAAGAGAGGCTGCGCTCGGACAAGCCGGAGATGGCGGTCGCCTTCGCCCTGGCGCACAAGGCCAAGCGGGAAGGCGAGCTGGCCCAGGCGGAGCAGCTCTACCGCAAGGCGCTGGACGCGGGGCGGGGCGCTTCCTACCGGGCCCTGGCCGCCGCGCACAACAACCTCGCCAACGTCTACCTGCTGCAGGGCGACGAGCAGCGCGCCGTGCCCCACTACCAGAAGGCGATGGACCTGCAGGACGACCTGGCTGCGCCGCATTTCAACCTGAGCCGGGCGTACGCGTTGGGCGGAGTCGACTCCCTGGAGAGGGTGCAGGCCGAGCAGGCGCGCGCGCTGGAGCTGGACCGCGCCGGCATCGACGCCTTCACCGGCGGTCAGCTGGGGGTGAACCGCCGATCGAACAAGTTCCTGCTCGACGTCCCGCTCGACGAATCGATGCTGGGGCCGCTCCTGGACACCGAGGCGCGGGTGGCCGCGCCCGTGGCCGACGAGGTGCGCGCGATCCTGGCCGGTCCGCTGCCGGCGGGCGCCGCGACCGCGCTGCCGTTGCTGGCGGCGCTCGGGTTCGTCGGGCTGCACGCGCTGCGGCACCGGATCCGCCCGAGCGGCCGCTGCGAGCGCTGCGGGCGCGAGGTCTGCAAGCGCTGCGACGGAGACGCCCGCCCCTCCGAGGCGCTCTGCGCGCAGTGCGTGAACGTCTTCGTGCGGCGCACCGGCGTCGACCCGACCGAGCGCATCCGCAAGGAGGTCGCCGTCCACGCCTACCAGCGGCGCCGTACGCTCCTCGCCCGCGCCTTCAACCTGCTCTCGGGCGCCGGGCACGTCCTGCTCGGTTATCCCGTCTCGGGCGTCGTCTTCCTGCTCCTCACCGGCCTCATCGCCTCCAGCGTCCTGCTCTGGCACGGCCTGGCGCGCGACCCCGTGGCGGTGCGGTCCAACGTCTCGATGCTCCGCGTCGGCGCGACCGTGGCCGGCTTCCTCCTCGTCTGGGCGGTGTGCTTGCGCGACCTGGTGTCCAAGCAGCGCGCGGAGGGCGCGTAGATGGCGCTCTCCGGCACGCTCAAGGACTTCGGCATCGCGGACATCCTGCAGCTCATCGGGCACCAGACGAAGACCGGCACGCTGGTGCTCAAGAGCGGCAACGACGAGGTGGACGTCCTCTTCGTGGACGGCACGGTGGTGTTCGCCACGCAGAAGGCGCGCAACAAGGCGGACCTGCTGGGCTCGCTGCTCCAGCGGGCGGAGCTGCTCACGGAGGAGAAGCTGCAGGAGGCGCTCACCGAGCAGAAGCGGAGCCTCAAGCGCCTCGGCGACGTCCTCGTACAGCAAAACTTCGTGGACGCGGCGACGCTCTCCCAGGTGATGCGCCTGCAGACCACCGAGACGCTCTACCGGCTGTTCCGCTGGAAGACCGGCACGTACGAGTTCACCCAGGAGGACGTCGACGCCGGCAAGAGCGGGTTCGAGCCCATCCGGGCGGAGTCGATCCTCCTGGAAGGCTTCCGGCGCATGGACGAGTGGCCGG
>DASWGQ010000443.1:0-12531 GCA_036393595.1 Myxococcales bacterium
ACCGGCGCCGTGCCCACCACGGTCAGCTTGTACGGTCCGGCTTCCGCGCTCGAGGCGCGCACGAAGCACGACTCCGCGCAGGCGATCGCGGGCACCAGCAGCGGCTCGCCGTCCGTGTGCAGCTTGAGCATCCGGTTGCGGTCCCGGTCGAGCACTTCCAGCTCCGCCGCGTGGGGCGGCGAAAGCTCCACCTGCAGCGCGAGCGTGCGCCCCGCGCCGGGCGCGACGCGATACCAGTCGTCGTCGGCCGAGCGGGGCCGCGGCGGCGCGAAGCTGCCCGTGACGATGGCGCGGTCGGGAAGCTGCTGCGCGTGCAGGTAGTCGTTCGGCTCCCGCTCGGCCACTTGCTCCGGTGGGGGCGGGCCCGGCGGAGGAGCCGGCGGCGGCGGCTCGGACTTGCTGCACGCAGAGAGCAGCACCGCGGCGGCGAACAGGCTGCGCGCCGCCGCTCGCCGCGCAGGAGCCGCGCGACGCGAAGCTACCGATGCGATGCGCCCGCTCCGGCCTGGCGCGACGAGAACTCGCGGAAGAACCCGACGATGCCGGCGATCATCTCCTTCGCCGAGTCGCCCTCGGTGGTGAAGTCCGCCGACTCGAGCCAGATCCCGCCGCAGCTCTCGCACGTCTCGTACACGAGCGGGTTGCGCTTGTGCTGGCTCTCGATGGCGAGCAGGCCGACGTTGTCGACCGGACACTCGCCGGCCTCCGAGTCGGGGTTCGCGCGCCCACCCATGCCCTCCAACGTAGGCAGGCCGGCGTGGAGGAGGATCCGGTTCAGGTCCGCGACGTCGAGCCAGAGACCGCCGCACTCTCCGCAGCGGAAGAGGACCCGGTCCCCTCCCTGGGTGAGCTCGACCATCTCGACGGTGTCTCGCGGGCAATCCATGGTCCTCTGGCTCCGATCCTGGGGATTCCGGGAGTCTAGCAGGCCACGTGCCCGGCAGGCTACCCGAGCGGTGCCTCACGCTCGCTGCCGCCGCGCGGGCTCACGGGCCCCTCGCTTGCACGCGCCGCACCCGGGCGCCCAGCGACCGCAGCTTGTTCTCCAGGGCCTCGTATCCGCGGTCCAGGTGGTAGACCCGGTGCACGGTGGTCACTCCCTCGGCGCGCAGCCCGGCCAGCACCAGCGACGCGGAGGCGCGCAGGTCGGTCGCCATCACCGGCGCCCCGGACAGCTTCGGCACACCCTTCACCACCGCGGTGTGCCCGTCGACGTGGATCTCGGCCCCCATGCGCGACAGCTCCTGCACGTGCATGAAGCGGTTTTCGAAGACGGTCTCCACCACGCGCGCCGCCCCGCGCGCGACTGTCATGCAAGCCATGAGTTGGGCCTGCAGGTCGGTGGGGAACCCCGGGAACGGCCCGGTGACGAAATCGACCGCCTCCGGAGTCGCCGGAGCTCGCAGCCGGAGCCCGTCGCGCTCGGAAACGATGGTGGCGCCCGCCTCGCGCATCTTGACCAGGAGCGCGTCCAGGTCCTCGGAGCGAGCCCGCCGCACCAGCACGTCGCCGCCGGTGATGAGCGCTGCCGCGAGCAGCGTGCCCGCCTCGATGCGGTCGGGGATCACCTCGACTTCGGCGGGCCGGAGCTCGCGCACTCCCTCCACCACCACGACCGACGTGCCGGCCCCCTCGATGCGGGCGCCCATCCGTGTGAGCACGGACGCCAGCGCGGTCACCTCGGGCTCGCGCGCGCAGTTCTCCAGCACGGTCCGTCCGTCGGCGAGCGCGGCGGCCATCATGAGATTTTCGGTCCCCGTCACGGTGGGCAGGTCGAAGACGACCTGGCCGCCGCGCAGCCTGGTAGAGCTCGCCTCGACGTACCCGTGCGCCAGCTCGATGTGCGCTCCGAGCGCGGCGAGCCCCTTGAGGTGCTGATCGATGGGCCGCGCGCCGATCGCGCAGCCTCCCGGCAGCGACACGCGCGCGCGCCCGAGCCGCGCCACCAGCGGCCCCAGGACCAGCACCGACGCGCGCATCGTCTTGACCAGCTCGTAGGGCGCCTCCGGACGGGGCAGGTCCGTCGCGTCGATCTCGAGCGTGTGCCCGCCGCGCTCGCCATCCCGCGCGACCTTGGCGCCCATGTGCGACAGGAGGCGCCCCATGGTGCGGATGTCCGCCAGCTCCGGGACGTTGCGGAACACGCTGCGCCCCGGCGCGAGCAGCGCCGCGGCGATCTGCGGCAGGGTCGCGTTCTTCGAGCCGCTGACCTCCACCTCGCCCTTCAGCGGAACCCCACCCTCGATCTCGATCGCATCCATCCGGGCTCCTATGGCTTGCTCGCCACCACGTGACGGTCGAGGTCGGCGAGGTCCTTCACCGCGCGGACGCCGGTGAAGCCGGCCTCGGTGCAGAGATCGCACACCTTCGCCGCGAGCGGGGGATCGATCTCCACGCCGAAGAAGCCGCCGGGCACCAGCCAGTCGCCGGCGCCGGCGACGATGCGGCGGATCACCGCCAGGCCCCCTTCCGGGGCGAAGAGCGCCTCGGCCGGCTCGTGATCGACGATCTCCGGCGCGAGGCGCGCGCGGTCTTGCTCCGGGACGTAGGGTGGATTGCCCACCACCGCGTGGTACCGCGCGCGGCCGGGGAGCGCGGCGAAGAGATCGCCCTCGAAGACGCGCACGCGCCCGGGCGCCAGCGCCTCGGCGTTCTCGCGCGCCGCCGCCGCCGCCTCCGGAGACCTCTCGACCAGGTCGGCGCGCGCCCCCGCCAGCTCCGCGGCGATCGAGACGCCGACCGCGCCCGAGCCCGCGCACAGGTCCAGCGCGCGCGCGTCCGCCGGGAGGGCTTCGATCGCGAGCTGCACGAGCAGCTCCGTCTCCGGCCGGGGAATGAACACGCCGGGCCGAACGCGGAACGGACGCCCGTAGAACTCCCGCGCGCCGAGGATGTACGCCACCGGCTCCCGCTGGGCGCGGCGCCGCAGCAGCGGCTTCACGCGAGCCAGCTCCTCGGCAGAGAGCGGCTTGTCGAAATCGACGTACAGCCGGGTGCGCGAGCAAGAGAGCGCGTGCGCGAGCAGCAGCTCGGCGTCCAGGCGCGGCGACTCGACTCCCCTCTTCGCCAGCCACTCCCGCGCCCAGGTCAACAGGGCGCGCACCGTCCAGCTCTCGGCCATCACGGCTTGCGCGCCGAGACGACGCGCTCCACTCCCTCCGCGTCCCGGTGCGCGCGGCAGTCGCGCATCCCGCTCCGCTCGAGCAGGGCCGCCACCGCGGCGACCTGCGAGGGGTCGCATTCCTGCGCGTACGCGCCTCCCGGCCCGAGCCAGCCGGGCATCTCTCCGATCAGGCGCCGCACCACGTCCAGCCCGTCGGGACCGCCGAAGAACGACACGTGCGGCTCGTGGTCGATGACCTCCTGCGGGAGCTTGGTCCCGTCCGGCACCCAGGGCGGATTGGCGGTGACGAGCGCGTACTTGCCGCGGCGCTCCGGCGGCAACGGCGTGAACAGGTCGCCCGCGAAGCAACGCCCGCGCCCCGGGATGAGCCGCTCGGCGTTCTCGCGCGCCAGCTCGATCGCCTCCTCGGACACGTCGGCGAGATCGACCTGCAACCCCGGCCGCGCCTTGGCCACGCAGATGCCCGCGGCGCCGATTCCGCAGGCGAGATCCAGCGCGAACCCCTGCGCGTCCTCGGGCATGCGCACAAGGCCGGCGCCGATCAGCACCGGCAGGTCGAGCCGGGGGATGAACCCGCGGCGATCCACCTTGAAGCGCACGCCGAGGATCTCCACCGCGCCCACGAGGTACCCGGTCGGCTCCAGGGCGAGGCGGCGCTGCAGGAGCCGCAGGAACGCGCCGTGTCGGCGGGCGTCGAACCGCTCACGCGCCATCGCGGGAAGCTGGGCGGGCAGCACGCCCAGCGCATGGGCCAGGAGCTCGCGCGCCTCTTGCGCCGGGTCCTCGCTGAGCAGCTGCGGGGCACGCATGCGCTCCGTGGTTGCGTCGAGCAGCTCGGCCACCGTGGGCAGGCTCACGTGGCGGCCGCCTGCGCCCCGCCCTGCATCTGCTGCCGCAGCGCCTCGGCCTGGAAGTACGTCCGGCAGGCGACGATCACGTCGTCGATGTCGCCGTCCATCACCGCCTGCAGGTTGTGCCGGGTGAGCCCGATGCGGTGGTCGGTCAGGCGATCCTGCGGGAAGTTGTAGGTGCGGATCTTCTCGCTGCGGTCGCCGGTGCCCACCTGGGTGCGGCGCGCGGCGTCGCGCGCCTGCGTCTGCTTCTCCAGCTCCATCTCGTACAGCTTGGTGCGCAGCATCTTGAGCGCCATGGCGCGGTTCTTGATCTGCGATTTCTCCTGCTGGCACTTCACCACCACGCCGCTGGGCTTGTGGGTGAGCCTCACCGCGCTGTCGGTGGTGTTCACGCTCTGGCCGCCCGAGCCGGTGGACCGCATCACGTCCATCTGGATGTCGGCGGGGTTGATCTGGACGTCCACGTCCTCCGCCTCCGGCATCACGGAGACGGTGACGGTGCTGGTGTGGATGCGCCCCTGCGCCTCGGTAGCCGGGACGCGCTGCACCCGGTGGACGCCCGATTCGTACTTGAGGCTGGAATAGATGCCCTCGCCGGAGACGGTGACGGTCGCGTCCTTGACGCCCCCGGCTGCGTTCTCGCTCGAGTCCACCACGGTCGCGCGCCAGCCCTTCCGCTCGGCGTAGCGCAGGTACATGCGCAGCACGTCGCGGGCGAAGAGCCCGGCCTCGTCGCCTCCGGCGCCGGCGCGCACCTCCAGGATGACGTCGCGCTCGTCGTTCGGGTCCTTGGGGAGGAGCAGGATCTTCAGCTTCTCCTCCAGCTGCGCGGCCTTCGCCCGGAGGGCGGGCAGATCGTCCGTCGCCATCTGGCGCATCTCGGGATCCGCGTCGTTCAGCGCGGCCTCGTATTCGGCAACTTCCCCGCGGACCCGCTTGAGCTCGCGAAACGCCCGCACCAGCGGCTCCAGCTGGGAGCGCTCCTTGGTCGTCTTCCGGAGCCGCGCCGGATCGGTGAGGACCCCCGGGTCGCCCAGATCGGCTTCCAGACGCTCGAACTTGTGCTCGATCTCCTGCAGCTTGTCGTCCACGGCCTGAGCCATCCGCTCCAGAGGGCTGCGGACCGTATCCGCGCACCCGCCGGAATGCAACACTCGCCGCGCCGGCGCGGCGCTGTGCTTTTCGTTCTATAAGGCCCCGTCCCGCCGACAAGGAAAGCGATGCCCCTCGACACGCAAGTCGTCTCCGCCAAGCCGGCCTCCCACCCCTGCGATCTCCTCGCCGTCCTGGTGCGCGAGGGCACGGTGGCGGGTGGGAAGATCTCCGACGCGCACCTGAGCGATCTGGACCGCGCCCTGAGCGGCCTCTTGGGGGAGGTCGCCGCCCAGGAGGAGTTCACCGGCAAGGACGGCCAGCAGCTCGCGCTGCACACGCACGGCAAGGTGGCCGCGCAGCGCCTGCTGGTGCTGGGCGTCGGGAAGCACGGCGACGCCGACCGGGCGCGCGATGCCCTGCGCGCCGCCGCCGCGCGGGCGGTGAAGGCGGCGCGGCCCGCCGGCGCGCGGACGCTCGGCCTCGTCTGGCCCCACGGCGACGCGGCCCGGGCGGAAAAGGCGGAGGGCCGCGACGACGTCGAGCGGGACGTGCAGGCCCTCGCGGAGGGCGCCTCGCTGGGGGCGTATTCCTTCGACAAATACAAGCGGGAGAAGAAGCCGCTGAAGCTCGCGCGGGTGCAGATCCTGGCCCGCGAAGAGCGCGCCGCGCGGCGCGGAGGCGAAGCCAGGGCGCGCGCCGGGCTCTCCGCGGCAGCCCGCCTCGGGGCGCGCATCGCGGAGGCGACCTGCCTCGCCCGGGACCTGGTCAACGAGCCGGCCGGCCGGGTGACGCCGGGCGAGCTGGCCACCACCGCGCGCGAGGTGGCGCGCGAGAGCGGCCTTGCGATCGAGGTGCTCGGCCCGCCGCAGATCCGGAAGCTGAAGATGAACCTGTTCCTCGGCGTCGCGCAGGGCAGCGCCGAGGAGCCGCGGCTGGTGCGCCTGAGCTACGCGCCGCGCGGCAAGGGCGCGGGAAAGCCGGTGGCGCTGGTCGGAAAGGCGATCACCTTCGACTCCGGCGGCCTGTCGCTCAAGACCGCGCAGGGGATGGAAGACATGAAGACCGACATGGCGGGCGCCGCCGCGGTGATCGCCGCCATGTCCCTGGTGCCCGAGATCGCCCCGCCCTTCCCGGTGCACGGTTATTTCGGCGCCTGCGAGAACCTGCCCAGCGGCACCGCGTACAAGCCGGGCGACGTGCTGGTGGGACGCAACGGCGTGTCCGTCGAGGTGCTCAACACCGACGCCGAGGGCCGCCTGGTGCTGGGCGACGTGCTCGCCTGGGCGGCGGAGGCCGAGCCGGCGGCCATCGTCGACCTCGCCACGCTGACGGGCGCCATCCTGGTCGCGCTCGGACCGTGGACGGCCGGCCTCTTCTCCAACGACGAAGGGCTGGCCGGCGAGGTGCAGGCCGCCGCCAGGGCCGCCGGAGAATCGGTGTGGCGCATGCCGCTGCCGCCCGAGATGGAGGAGCTGATCAAGAGCCCGGTGGCCGACCTCAAGAACACCGGCGGCCGGTACGGCGGCTCGATCAATGCCGCGCTCTTCCTGCAGCATTTCGTGGGCAAGACGCCGTGGGCGCACCTCGACATCGCCGGGCCGAGCTCGCTGGACAAGGAGAAGGGCTACAACCCTCGGGGAGGCACGGGAGCTGGGGTGCGCCTCGTCGCCGAATGGCTGAGGAGGCGGGCCACGCAGCGCGCCTGAGCAGCACGGCCGAGGCGGCCGTCGGATGAGCTGGAAAGGCCGTCAGCCGGTCGGAAGCTGCGGCCAGAAGGAGCCAACGTGTCCGCAAGATTACCCGGCCCCCTCGCTGCCTGCTTCGCCGCGACGAAGCACCACGACGTCGACGCCATGCTCGCTCCCTTCGCCGAGGGGGCGGTCGTCAAGGATGAGGGCCAGGAGAGGCATGGCCTGGCACTGCCAGCAGCGCGGGGACGGAGCGCTGGGGCTCGCCGCCGCGGACCTCCACCCTGCCGCCTTCCAGCAGGCACACGTCGACCTCGCTGCGGATGCCGAAGCGGTTGGCGAGGTAGATGCCCGGCTCGACCGACGAGCAGGTGCCGGCCAGGTGGCGGCGGCCGTCGCGCGTCTCGAAGTCGTCGTTGTTCACGCCGTCGCCGTGCACGCGCACGTCGATGCTGTGCCCCGTGCGGTGCAGGATCTGCTCGCCGAACCCGGCGCGCTCGATCACCTCGCGCGCGGCGCGATCGACCTCCGCGCCGGTCACCGGGCGCCCCGCAGGCCAGCGCTGCCGAAGCAGATCGAGGGCCGCGTCCCGCGCCTGGAACACGGCGGCCGCGACGCGCTGGATCTGGTC
Source organism: Myxococcales bacterium (assembly GCA_036393595.1). Classification (GTDB taxonomy): domain Bacteria; phylum Myxococcota; class Myxococcia; order Myxococcales; family 40CM-4-68-19; genus VBKO01. The sequence goes on from DASWGQ010000443.1 coordinate 7,393, forward strand.
CGGCACGCGCTCTCCGAGGAAGTACACGCGCGTCAGATCGCCCTGGATGGCGTGGGGACCGGTGCCGACCCGACCGGTGAAGTCGAGCAGCAGCAGGCTGTTCCTGCCGGCGATCCCGTCCTGCGCCTCCGAGTGCGGATCGGCTGAATGCGCGTCGACCGCGACGATCGCTCCCGCCTCGGCCAGGCCCTGCTCCGCCATGCGCTGGCGGGCGAACTCGCCCAGCTCGCGCTCGGTGGCCGGCTGGCCCGCGCGCAGCCGGCGCGCGGCTTCCTGCGCGGTCGCCTCCTGCGCCTGGGCCAGGAGCTCGGCGGCGATCGCCTGCGAGGCCAGCTCCTCCGAGGTCAGGACGCTCCCGATCTGCGCCACCAGCTCGGCGCTGGAGACCACCTCCGGGCCCATCGCGCGGACCAGCTCGACCGCGCCCGCGTCGACGCGCGACACGGTGGGGATCTCGTTGCGCGGCGAGTACTGCATCGCGACGCGGCGGGACCCGCGCAGGATGCGTCCCAGCTCGCGGTCGCGCACGCGCCACGACGCGTACGTGGCGGCCGGCCCCGGCACTCCGTCCAGCGCGTGCGGCTCGATCGCGTGCACCAGCTTTTGCGGCTGCCCGCGCGCGGGCACGAAGCAGTACCAGCGCCGGCTGCGGATGCCGCGCGAGTCGAGACCCAGGACGCGGTAGGCGATCGGGTCCGAGCCGCGGAAATCGTAGAACAACCAGCCGTCCAGCTTCTGCCGCTGCAGCGCCGCCTGGATGCGCCCGAGCTGCTCGGGCGACAGGCCGGCCGGCGCGGCGCCCGGGCTCGAGCTCGCGTTCGGGGTCGCTGTCGGGTTCGAGGTCGCCTGCGCGATCAGCGCCGCGACGAGCAGCGGGCTCATTTCTCCTTCCCGCCCATCCCCGCGAACCCGTCTTCCCGGTCCCGGAACAGCACGTTGAAGGTGGTGAGGGACCCGTAGCAGCCGGTGATGTACGCCTGCAGATCGACCTTCTCCGCGTCGGTCAGCTTGGGGCTGGCGTTGATCTTCTGCTCGAGCACGCGCAGGCGGTCCCGGATCATCACCACCTTGTGGAAGAGCGACTCGAGCGGCAGCTCTTTCGGCTGCAGCGCGGGGTCGCCCGGCTTGAGCACGGCGACGCCGCCTTCCCACCTCGGCGCCAGCGGCGCCACGCCACCGCCGCGCTCCTCGTCCATCGCTTCGCGGATCAGGTCCTTCAGCTCTTCTCGGGTCATCTCGACGACTCCCACCGGTCCATCCGGGACCCTGGTCCTCGCTTGCGCCTCGGGTTCCCGGCGGGGGCGCTCGGCCTTCCTCGCGAACCGCAGCGCGACCGGAGCATCCGTCGGGCGGCCCTTGGCGTCCGGAGCGCCCGCGCGCGGGACGTACGCCTCGCAGATGGGCGCCGTGCAGGGGAACTCGCCGCGATCGACGCGGATGCGGCAGGTGCCGAGGAGGAGACCGCGGTCGGTCTCGATCACCCGGTACACGGCGCAGGTCCCGCAGATCGGCCCGTACACGCAGACGCGCCCGATCTCGCTGGGATCGGCGACGCAGTCCTCCACGTCCGGGCAATCCGCGCGCGGCGGCACTGGCCTCTGCGTCACCGGCTCCATGGAGGCCGCACATCGCCCGCGATCCGGCCTTGCGTCAAGGACCGGCGTACTCGACCACACCGCCCACCACGGTGGCGGCGATGGGCACCTCCGGCAGCTCGTCGACGGCCACCTCGAGCACGTCGCGCTCGAACACGGTGAGGTCCGCGTCGTAGCCCTCGCGGATCATGCCGCGCCGCCCCTCCGCATGCTCCGCGTACGCCGCGCCGGCGGTGAACGCGCGCAGCGCCTCGTCGCGCGTCAGTCGCTGCTCCGGCATCCAGGCCTGGCCGCCCGCGGTGCGCCGGGCCACCGCGCTGCGCAGGCCCGGCCGGGGATCGATGCCCTCGATGGGGAAGTCCGATCCGAAGGCGAGCGGCGCGCCGGAGTCCACCGCCTGCCTCCAGGCGTAGGCGCCTTTCTGCCGCTCCGTCCCGCGCCCGAGCCGCGATTCGGCCCAGAGAGCGTCGCTGGTGGCGTGGGTCGGCTGCATCGAGGCGACCGCGCCCGAGGCGCGCAAGAGGTGCGCGTCGCGCGGCCGGAGGAGCTGGAGGTGCTCGACGCGCGGCCGCAGCGCCCGCAGCTCGGGGCGGCCCGCGTAGGCGGAGAGCACCTCCGCGCAGGCCTGGTCACCGATGGCGTGGACGCACGGCTGGAACCCGGCGGACCCCACCGCGGCGATCCGCCGCCGCAGCTCGCCCGGCTCGGTCAGCCACAGGCCGGAGTTGCCCGGGTCGTCCTCGTACGGCTCGAACAGCTTGGCGCCGCGGCTGCCCAGCGCGCCGTCGGCGAACATCTTCACCGAGCGCACCGTCAGCCGGCCGACCTGGGGAGTGCGCCTCCACAGCTCCATCTGCGCGGCGAGCTTTTCCATCGGCTGCTGCCCGTCGAGCATCGCGTACACGCGCACCGGCAGCCGATCCTCCTCGGCCATCTTCCGGTAGACCTCGAGCGAGTCGCGATCGACGCCCGCGTCGTGCACCGAGGTGAGGCCGACCGCCGCCAGGGCCTTGAGCCCGCGGAAGATCAGGGCTTCGACGTCGGCCGGCGCGGGTCGCGGCATCACCTGGAACACGGCACGCATGGCGTTGTCGACCAGGACGCCGGTCGGGTTCCCCGCGGCATCGCGCAGGATCAGGCCGCCCTCCGGGTCGGGCGTCTCCGGGCCGATCCCGGCCCGCCGCAGCGCCAGGTCGTTGACCCACAGCGCGTGCGAGTCGCTGCGCGCCAGGGCGACGGGATGGTCCGGCACGGCAGCGCCGAGCGAGGCGGAAGTCGGAAGTCGCGGCTCGCGCCATTCGTCCTGCTTCCATCCCACGCCGCGGATCCAACTGCCCGGCGGCACCCCCGCCGCTGCCCGGGCCGCGCGCGCGGCGCACTCGGCCTCGCTGGCGGCGCCGGAACAGTTCACCTCGCGCAGCGACCGGCCGAAGAACTGCACGTGGCCGTGCGCGTCGATCAGCCCGGGCGTGGCGCAGCCCGGGCCCAGCTCGATGAACCGCACCGACGACGAGGCGCGCTGCTCGCACTCCTCGCGGGTGCCCACGCACGCGAATCGGCCGCCCCGGATCAATGCCGCCTGCGCGCGCGGCCGCGCCAGGTCCTGCGTGTGCAGGGTCCCGACGACGAGCAGCTCGTCGTGCATCCCCGGGCTGTAGAGCGCCGGACGGTCGGCGTCAAGCGGACAAAGAGATTGCACCACGGAGCGCACGGAGGGCACGGAGACCCGGGTGCGAAAAACCCCAACCTCCGTGAGCTCCGTGCGCTCCGTGGTGTGATTGCTTTGGCCCTCGCCGCGGCGAGCGCATGGCGTGAGGACGCTGGTGGCTCCTCGCGTTATGCTCCCTCCATGGACCGCGCGGGGCACCACCTCGACACGCCGCTCCTGGTCGCGCTCGCGGTGAGCTTCGTCGTGGGGCTCGTCTTCTGGACCGCCTGGCCCCTGTGGCCCTTCCGCCTGCTGGTGGTCCTGATGCACGAGAGCGGCCACGCGGCGGCGACGCTGCTGGTGGGCGGCTCGGTCGACCGCATCCAGGTGAAGCCGGACGAGGCCGGCGTGACGCTCGGCCGCATCGTGCCCTCGATGTGGCGGCAGATCGTCGTCTCGAGCGCCGGATACGTCGGGTCCACCGTCTCGGGTTGCGTGCTGCTCTGGATCGCCGCCCGCTCGCGCGCGGGCCGCTGGCCTCTCCTGGCGCTGGCAGCGTGGACCGGGCTGGTGGCGATCCTCTGGGTCCGCGACGGATTCACCCTGCTCTTCGTGGGCGGCGCCGCGCTCGCTCTCGGCATGGTGGCGCGCTACGGACCGTCCCTGCTGCGCCGCGCGCTGCTGGTGTTCCTCGCCACCTTCAGCGTCTCCTACGCTCTCTACGACATCAAGGACGACCTGCTGCACCTCGCCTCCCGCGGACCGAGCGACGCCGTGGCGCTGGCGCGCCTGACGTTCATCCCCGCGGTCGTCTGGGGCGCCGGATGGGGCCTCCTGTCGCTCGGGCTGGTCGCGCTGACGCTGCGCCACATCCTCGCCTCGGGACCGCCTGACGCGCTGCCCACGGAGCCTTCGGGAGCCTCGGCGCAGTCGCAAAGCGCAGCGCCGCCGAAACCGGCGGCGACCGGCCCGACGGAATGGTAAGACAGCCCGATGCCACGCCCCTGGACCGTCCTTCCCCACGGCCCCTTGGAGAAGCTGGAGCCGAATCTCTGGGCCGTCGAGGGCACCATCAAGATGCCCGCCGGGGAGCTGTCGCGCCGGATGTGCATCGCGCGCCTCGGCGACGGGCGGCTGCTCCTCATGAACGGTGTCCCGCTCCGCGAGGAGGCGATGCGCGAGGTGGAGGCATTCGGCAAGCCCGCCTTCCTGCTGGTCCCGAACGGGTACCACCGGCTGGACATCGCCGCGTACAAGCAGCGCTATCCACAGCTGCGCGTGCTGGCGGGAGAAGGGTCGAGGAAGCGCGTCGAGGAGAAGGTCCCGGTCGACGGCAGCTGGAACGACGCACCCCGGGATCCCGAGGTGTCGGTGGAATCGCTCGGGGGGACCAAGGTCGACGAGGCGGTGGTGTCCGTGCGCAGCGGGGGGCGCGTGTCGCTGTGCTTCTTCGGCGACGCACTGATGAACCTTCCGCACAAGCCGGGGCTGGGCGGGCTCCTCTTCCGCCTGCTCGCCTCGTCCGGGCGCGCGCGCGTCACGCCCATCGCACGCTGGTTCGTCGTCGGCGACCGCTCCGTCTTTCGAGAGCACCTCTTGCGCCTCGCCGGGCGGCCCGGCCTCGAGCGCCTGGTGCCGTGCCATGGGCGGCCTGGTGGAGGACGACGCACCCACCGTCCTGCGCCGCGCCGCGGAGGAACTGTAGCGGCTCATTCCCGTGGACGCATGCGGTACCCGACGAACCGTGGCAGCGATCCCAGCCGCGCGAAGTACGGGTTCTTCTCCCGTTCGCGCGCGATGCTCGAGACCGGCACGTCCCCGTAGTCGTGCCCGGGGTACAGCTTGAGCGCGGGGTCCAGCTCCGAGATGCGCTTGAGGCTCTCGTACATCTGCTCC
>DASWGQ010000444.1:0-4954 GCA_036393595.1 Myxococcales bacterium
ACCCCGACCACGACCTCGCCCCCGACCTCGACCCCACGCCTCCTGGCCCGCGAGCTGCGCTGCGAGGACGCGCGCGGCCGCCCTGCCCTGCGGGGCCTCTCCTTCCACGTCCGCGCCGGCGAGGTCCTCGGCATCGCCGGCGTGGACGGCAATGGCCAGACCGAGCTCGCCGAGGCGGTTGCCGGCCTGCGGCGCGCGCGCGGTGCGCTCCAGCTCGACGGCGAGGAGGCCCTCGGAGCGCAAGGCTGGGCGCGCAGTCCGGGCGCCGCGCGACGCAGCGGCGTCGTCCACCTCCCGGAGGACCGCCACGGCCGCGCGCTGTGCCTGCCGCTCACCGTCGAGGAGAACCTGTCGCTCGGCTGGCAGGCGCGGCCGCCGTTCGCGCGCGGCGCGCTGATCGACGGTCCGGGACGGCGGCACAGGGCGGTGGAGCTGATCGAGGCGTTCCGGATCCGCCCCGCGGACCCGCTGGCGCGAGCCGGCGACCTGTCGGGTGGGAACCAGCAGAAGCTCGTCGCCGCGCGCGAGCTGTGCGGCGGGCCGCAGCCGCGCCTGGTGATCGCGGTGCAGCCCACCCGGGGCCTCGACGTGGGCGCCGGGCGGCGCGTGCGCGATGCGCTCCGCTCGTCGGCCAAGGGCGGCGCCGCGGTGCTGCTCTTCTCCCCCGACCTGGACGAGCTGCGCGCCCTCGCCCACCGCATCCTGGTGCTCTATGAAGGCCGCGCCGCGGGCGAGGCGCCGCCCACCGCGAGCGACGAGTCGCTCGGCCCCTTCATGCTGGGCCAGACCGCATGACGCTGCGCGACCGCCTCCTCGGGACCGCGCGCGATCCGTTCTGGGCAGCCTCGCTCGCGGTCCTCACCGCGCTCGCGGTGTCGTTCCTCGTCGTTGCCGCCTCCGGGAAGAACGCCGCGCTGGGGTTCGCCCATCTGCTGCAAGGCGCGCTGGGCGGACCCGGACCGCTCGGCGAGACGGCCGTCAAGTCGGGCGTCCTCATCCTGACCGGGCTGTCGGTCGCCGTCGCGTTCACGGTCGGGCTCTTCAACATCGGGGGCGAAGGACAGCTCATCTGGGGCGCGCTGGCCGCGGCGGTGGCGGGCCGCGCGCTCGATCTACCCGCGCCCCTGCTCATTCCCGCGTCGCTGCTGGCCGCGGCGGCAGCGGGCGCGGCCTGGGGCCTGGTCGCCGGGGTGCTCAAGGTCCACCGGGGCGTCCACGAAGTCATCTCGACCATCTTGCTCAACTGGATCGCGATCCACCTGGTGCACGGTTGGCTCGTGACCGGACCGCTCGCCGCGCGCGGGTCGGGCAGCTCCGTCAGCATGGCCGGGACGGAGCCCATCCGCGCCGCGGCCTGGCTTCCCCGCTTCCTGCCCGCGTCGCGCCTCGACCTCGGGTTTCCCATCGCTCTCGCCTGCGCGGCGGCGGTCTGGTTCCTGCTCACGCGGACGCGGGTCGGGTTCGAATGGCGGGCGGTGGGCGCCGGCGCCGGCGCCGCCGAGGCGAGCGGAATCCCGATCCGGCGCCGGGTGTGCGAAGCGATGAGCGCGTCCGGCGCGCTGGCCGGACTCGCGGGCGGGCTGCTCGTGCTCGGCACGGAGCACCGGTACCCGGGCGTCTTCCGCACCGGGTACGGATTCGACGGCATCGCCGTGGCGCTGATCGGAGGCGGCACCGCCCCCGGCGTCGTGGCTGCCGGGCTCGTCTTCGGCGCGGTGCGCGCCGGCGCGACCCGGCTGCAGCTGATCGGGATCCATCCCAGCTTCGCCGAGCTGATCCAGGGGACCGCGGTGCTGCTCGTCGCGGCTCCGCGGCTGTTCGCGCCCCTCCTCGTGCGGCTGCGCGCCATCGCGCGCCCGCCGGGTGTTCCGCCGTGAGCGCCGCCGTCTCCAGCGTTCTGGAGTTCGCGCCGCCCCTGGTGCTGGCAGCGCTCGGCGGAGTGCTGAGCGAGCGCGCCGGCGTGGTGAACATCGGGCTGGAAGGAATGATGCGCTTCGGCGCCTTCGCGGCGGCCGCGGGCGCGTTCTTCACGGGTTCGCCGTGGCTGGGCCTCGCCTGCGGGGCGCTGGCCGGCGCGGCCGCGGCGGGCGTGCACGCGCTCCTGTCTCTCCGCTTCCGCGCCGATCAGGTGGTGAGCGGGATCGCGCTCAACCTGGTGGCGCTCGGCCTGACGACCTTCCTGCTCGAGGCGACGTTCGGCTCCTCCGGCGTGAGCCCGCCGGTGCCCGCCCTGCCGCGCGACGCTGCCGGGCGAACGGCGCTCGCCTGGGTGGCCATCGCCCTGCCGATCCTGCTGCACGTCGCGTTCGTGCGCACGCCGCTGGGGCTGCGCATCCGCGCCGCCGGCGAGAACCCGCGCGCCGTCGCCACCGCGGGAGTGCGCGTGCTGCCCTTGCGCGCCGGGTGCGTCCTCGGAAGCGGCGTCCTCGCCGGCCTCGGCGGCGCCGCGCTGTCGGTCGGCATCCTGGGCCAGTTCGACGCGCGCATGCCCGCCGGGCAGGGCTTCATGGCGCTCGCCGCGATGGTGTTCGGCCGCTGGACGCCGCTGGGCGCGGCCGCAGCCGGCTTCTTCTTCGCCGCAGCCGATGCGCTGCAGCGGCAGCTGTCCTTCTCGCTGCACGCAGCCGACCTGCGTCTCTCGGGCATCTTCCTCGCGCTGCCCTACGCGCTGACCCTGCTGGTGCTCGCCGCCGGGGCGGGGCGCATCCGCGCTCCCGCCGCCGACGGCGTTCCGTACGATCCCGAAGGACGCTCGTGATCGGGCGCTACATCCGGTGCGGCCGCTTGCCGGTGTCCTTCTTCGGCGGCTTGGGCGGCGTGAGCGTGGTGCCGCCAGTGTTCGCCGTGGTCACGTTCCCGGTGAAGGTGGGCTGGAACCGGGCCTGCGTCGCCGCCTCGAATCCGGAGGCCAGCTTGATCAACGTCGGCTCGCTGAACGCGGTCCCGAGGAAGCTGATGCCCATCGGAAGGCCGAGGACGTTCGCCGCGGGCACGTTGATGATCGGATACCCCGGACCGCCGGCCAGCCCGGAGCTGGCGAAGAGGAAGTGATCCGAGAGGAGCAGGTCGGTCGTCCACGCGGGGCTGTCGGTCGGCGCCACGACCGCGTCGAGATTGAACTGGCTGAGCGCCAGATCGATCCCGTTCACGCCGGCGTTGTGGTCGAGCGCGAGCGCTTCGTTGTAGCTGATGCCGAAGAACGGCTGCTTCGCGTTCGGATCGGTGCTGAACAGGTCGGCTAGCTCGAAGATCTCCTGGAAGAAATACGGCATCTCGCTGGCCGCGTTGGCGTTGTTGAACGCGATGGCGTCGGTCAGCGTCTTGTTCGCTACCGGCACCCCGACGCGCGTGTCGAAGTACTTCGCCACGTCGATCTTGAAGTCGAAGAGCAGCACCACGAACTCGCCGTCGGCGGAGGCGAAGGAGAAGCCCGACCCGTCCAGGTCGACCACGGTCGCGCCTGCAGCCTGGATGGCGGCGATCGCCGCGTCAAATGCCCCGATCACCTGAGGCGGGGCGTTATCGATGCCTTGCCGGGTCACGCCCACGCGCGCGCCGCGCAGACCGTTCGGATCGACGAACGCGGTGTAGTCGGCGGGGAGCGCCGGGCGGGCGCGTCCGGTGCCCTGCCACCCGAGCGGCACGCCCGACGTGGCGGGATCGCGCGGATCGGCCGTGCGGCTCGCGATGACATTGAGGACGGCGGCCGCATCCGCCACGGTGCGGCCGTGCGGTCCGATGGTGTCCTGGGTGTGCGAGATGGGCACCACGCCGGCGCGGCTGGTGACGCCGACCGTCGGCTTGATTCCGACGACGGAGTTCACGTTGGCCGGGCACACGATGCTGCCGTCGGTCTCGGAGCCCAGGCCCACCGCCGTGAAGTTGGCGGCGACGGACGCCGCCGAGCCGGAGCTGGAGCCGCACGCGTTCCGATCGAGCGAGTACGGATTGTGGGCCAGCCCGCCCCGCCCGGACCAGCCGCTGGTGGAGAAGAACGAGCGGAAGTTCGCCCATTCGCTCAGGTTCGTCTTTCCGAGGATCACCGCGCCTCCCGCCCGGAGCTTTCCGGCGACGGTCGAGTCACGGACGGCCGGCTTTCCGGCAAGCGCGAACGATCCCGCGGTGGTCTGCATCTTGTCGCCGGTGTCGATGTTGTCCTTGAGCAGCACCGGGATGCCGTGCAGCGGCCCCAGCACCTTGCCCTTGTCGCGGAGAGTGTCGGCGTTCCGCGCGCTCGCCAGCGCATCCGGGTTGAGCTCGATGACCGAGTTGACGCCGGGCCCGTTCTGGTCGAGCGCGAGGATGCGGTCGACGTAGTACTGCGTGAGCTGGACCGAGGTGAGTTGCCCGGCGGCCATCATCGCCTGCAGCTCCACCACCGTCTTCTCGTTGAGCTGCGTCGGCGCGCCGTTCTGCGCGCGCGCCGGCGAGGGTGCCGCCACCGCCGCTGCCACGGCGAGTGCGCCCGCGGCCATCAAGCGCGGGAAGTCCCGCCTTCCGACCCCGTTGGATTCGATCCGTGACATCTCCGTGCCTCCATGCCCGCGCCGGACACCGGTCTGCCCCGGCCACCGGAAACGCCAGGCGAGCTCTTCGAGCGGTTTTGTAAGGAGGGCGAGGGAACCCCCGTCCCCTGGAACTTGCGCCCGCGTTGTTAATTCGACTGCCGAAGACTTGTCAATACACCGGAGGTCTTTGTCCCACCTCAGTGTTTTGCAACGCAAAATCCAGCAATCGCAAATGGTTGGAAAGACGCGACGCAGCGCTCCGCGACCGCTCAACCCCGGCGCGTGGAGAGGTTCTCGCCCTCGAGCTCCGCGATCCGGTCGCGCCAGACCTGCGGCCACGGCATGCTGCGGAAGGTCGCCATCTCCAGGCAGACCAGCACCGTCTGGCCGACCACGCAGCGCAGCCGCGTCTCCACGTTGTCGACGATGTACTCGATCCGGCAGCT
>DASWGQ010000445.1:0-3464 GCA_036393595.1 Myxococcales bacterium
GAACAGCAAGGTCGTGCCGTCCACCACGTGCAGGTGCCTGCGCAGCTGCTCGACGTCGTCGAAGCGGTGCCGGAGCAGGATCGATTTCTTCGCTTCCATCCCGTCCCCCCGGACGAGGGTCCTGAGAGCGACTGTACCGTCTCGTCGGGAGTCGTCCAATTCCCCGGGGTGCGGCGAGCTAGGCGACCGGGCGATGCGCGACCACCACCTTGGTGAGGAAAGCGAGCCTTTCCTCGCACACCTCGAGCGAGGCCTCGCGCACCCGCGCGGCCAGGTCGTCGCGGATGTACGAGTCGTAGTAGGGCTCGTGGAAGCGGTCCGGAAAGGCGTGCAGCTCCCGGTGCAACTCGGGCGCGTCCCCGAGCTGCAGGCTGTCGGCGACCACCACCAGGCCGCCCGGGCGGACCACGCGGGCCATCTCCCCGAGGATGCGCCCGCGCACCTCGGCCGGCAGCTCGTGGAGCAGGAACACGTTGGTCGCCGCGTCGAAGTGCCCGTCGGGGAACGGAAGGCGTTCGGCGTTCTCGCAGACGAGGCTCACGTCCAGGTCGCGCGGCAGCTTCTCCCGCGCCCAGGCGAGGTAGTGGGGGGAGAGATCCACCCCGAAGAGGCGCGCGCCGGGCAGCGCCGCGCCCAGCATCCGCAAGAGGTGGCCGGTCCCGCAGGCGACGTCGAGGAGCTTGAGGGCCCGCGCCGGGGCCGGGCCGGCCTGCCCCTCGGCGCGGGCGAAGCGCACCACCGGCGGGATGAGCCGGCGGCGCATCGCGTCCGCGGTGCCGCCGAAGAGCAGCTCGACCTGGAGGTCGTACAGCTCGGCGCTGGTGTGACCCAGGTACCCGTCGGTCTGGTAGTGGAAGTTGCGCGTGTAGTAGGGCGGGTAGCGCGGCGCGAGATCCTGGGGCAGCTCGTCGTGGCGTCGGTTGCGGATGCGCTCCCGGGTGCGGGGCAGGTCCGCGAGCAGCTTCGGCGCCGCCAGGGCGTACTCGAGCCAGGGCAGCGCGTCGATCAGCTCGCGCGGGTACACGCCCGCATCGGCGTCCTGCCAGTCCTCGTCGAAGAGCTGCTCGATGCGGCGCCGCAGCGAGGCGGCCGCCTCGGGCGCGGGCCGGCGGGTCTGAAAGCCGTTGAGCGTCGAGGCATACGCGACGTACGCCATGCGCAGCGCCGCCGTCCGGGCGGTGCGGCTGCGGATGTAGAACCGCCGGGACAGCTCCCGGCGCAGGCCCTGGACGAGCATGGGGGAGATCTTGCCTGCGCGCGGCCGCGGCGCAACCGATCTCGACCTCGACCTCCTGAGGAGGCACCTCTCGCCTTGCGCAACGGGGCGGGCGGGGACACCATTCCGCGGATGATCCCGCTCCCCCGCGTCGCGCCGGGCAGCGCCTTCTCGCCCATCCCCCTCCGGCGCGGCACCCGCGTGTTCGTGCTCACCGGCGCGGGCATCAGCGCGGAGAGCGGAATCCGCACCTTCCGCGGCGCCGGCGGGCTCTGGGAGCAGCACCGCATCGAGGACGTCGCCACGCCCGACGGGTTCCAGAGGGACCCGTCGCTGGTGTGGCGGTTCTACTCGGAGCGGCGGCTGCAGGCCGCGCAGGTGGCCCCGAACCCGGCGCACCACGCGCTGGCGCGCCTCGGCGCGTTCCTCGGCAAGGACCTCTTCGTCTGCACCCAGAACGTCGACCCCCTGCACGAGCGGGCCGGCTCGCTCGGCGTCCTGCACATGCACGGCGAGCTCCTCCGCACCTGCTGCTCCGGATGCGATCGGCCTTCTTTCGCGGACGATCGCGCCTACCTGGAAGGGCCGCCACGCTGCCAGTGCGGGGCGCTGCTCCGGCCGGACGTGGTGTGGTTCGGCGAGATCCCGAAAGGGATGGACGAGATCGGCGCCGCCGTGGCGAGCTGCGACCTGTTCGTCACGGTCGGCAGCTCGGGCGCGGTGTATCCCGCCGCGGGCCTGGTGTCGCATGTGCGCAATTTCCCCAGCACGCGCACCGGCCGGTTCGCCCGGACCGTCTACCTGGGCCTCGAGCGTCCGGAGAACGCCCATTCCTTCGACGAGTGCCGCCTGGGAAAGGCGGGCGAGCTCCTGCCCGACCTGTTCAAGCTGGAGGACTGAGCCCGGCAGTGTAGGGTAGCGGGACGATGGATCTCCGGGCCGAGCTGATCGCGCTGTTCCGGGCCGTCGTCGAGGCGCTCTCGGCGGAGCGCCTGGTGCGCGAGGCGTGCGCCTCGGGCCAGGCGCCGCAGCCCGCCCCAGGCGGACGGCTGGTGACGCTCGGGCTGGGGAAGGCGGCGGCGGAGATGCTGGCGGGCGCGCGCGGCTCGTTGGGCAAGGCCCTGGAGCCGCTCGCCTTCGCGGTGCCTGCCGGCGCCGGCGGAGGCGCGCTCATCGAGGGAGGCCACCCGCTGCCGGACCAAGGGTCGCTGCGCGCGGGTCAGGCGCTACTCGTAGCGGCGGCTTCGCTGGGCGAGCGGGACGCCGCGCTCCTGCTGGTGTGCGGCGGCGGTTCGGCGCTGGCCGAGGCGCCGCGCCCGCCGCTCGACCTCGAGGAGGTCCGCGCCGTCAACGACGCGCTCGTCCGGAGCGGCGCGCCCATCGAGGAGATGAACTGCGTCCGCGCGCACCTGTCCCGACTCAAGGGCGGGGGCCTGGCGCGGGCGCTGCACGCGGCCGGTGTGCGGCGGGCGCGCGCCCTGGTCCTGGTCGACGTGCCGCAAGGAGGTCCGGCGGCGGTGTCGAGCGGCCCGTTCGCGGCGGACCCGACCACCTTTGCCGATGCCCGCGAGATCGTCCGGCGCCGCCGCGTCGCGCTGCCGCCGCGCGCCGCGCGGCTCCTCGAGGGCGGCGCTTCCGAGGAGACGCTGAAGCCGGGCGATCCGGCCGACTTCGTCGAGCACGTGGTCCTCTGCGACATGCGCGCGCCGGCGGAGCAGGCGGCGCGCCTCTCGCGTTCCCCGGCCCGGGTGGGCCCGCTGGTGCGCGGTCCGGTCTCCGGGCTTCCCGAGCAGTACGACCGCGCGGCGGGACCGGGCCTGTTCGCCGCCTCGGGCGAGCCCGAGCTCACCGTTCCCCCGGACGCCCCGCCGGGCGGGCGCGCGCAGCACCTGGCCCTCCTCATGGCGCGCGCGCTGCGGGGCCGCCGCGCCGGCTTCCTCGCCGCCGGCACCGACGGGCGCGACGGCGCCACCTCGGCCGCCGGCGCCGTCGTGGACGGTTCGACGTGGGAGGAGGCCGAGCGCCGTGGCCTCGAGCCCGCCCGCGCGCTGGCCCGTTTCGACGCGGCCTCCTGCTTGCAGGCGGTCGGCGCCACCATTCCCTCCTTCCAGTCCGGCGCGCACGCCGGCGAGTTGCACCTCCTCCTCTCCACATGACCCACCGCTACGCTCCGACCTCCTCCGCGCCGAAGCTCCGGGCGCTCCCCTTCGCCGGCCTGCGCTCCGCCTTCGCCGACGGCTACGGTCCC
>DASWGQ010000446.1:0-3017 GCA_036393595.1 Myxococcales bacterium
GAGATCCCCAGCGCCTGCGCCGCCTCCGTCTGGTTGCCGGCGCACCGGGAGAGCGCCTCGACGATGCGTTGCCGCTCCGCCTCGGCCAGCTGCTCGCGCAGCTCGGCCGGCACGAGCGGCGCGCCGCGCAGCGCCGGGGGCGCGAACAGGGCCGCCGGGCCGGGCGGGGAGGCGGGCGCGTGCAAGGTGCGCCGCGCGGCGAAGTGCGACGACATCTTCTCGGCGGGCAGGTGCGCCAGCTCGAGCCGGTCGCCGGTGCAGAGCAGCACGGCGCGCTCGATCGCGTTGCGCAGCTCGCGGATGTTGCCCGGCCACGGGTATTGCTGGAGCAGCGCCAGCACCTCGGGCGAGAGCTCCGGCTCCTCGGCCCGTCCCATCCGCTGGCAGGCCTCTCCGATCAGCCTTCGGGCCAGGCCCTCGATCTCGCCCACCCGCTCGCGCAGGGGAGGGATGACGAAGGAGATGCCGTTCAGCCGGAAGAAGAGGTCCTTGCGGAAGCTGCCCCGCTGCACTTCCAGCTCCAGGTCGCGGTTGGTGGCGGCGACGAAGCGCACGTCGATCGGCAGCGGCTTGAGCGCTCCCACCCGCCGCACCTTGCGCTCTTCGATGACGCGCAGGAGCTTCACCTGCGTGGTCATCGGCATGTCGCCCACCTCGTCGAGGAACACGGTGCCGCCGTTGGCCGACTCGAGCAGGCCCGCCTTGGCCGATTGCGCGCCGGTGAAGGCGCCCTTCTCGTGCCCGAACAGCTCGCTCTCCAGCAGGGTCTCGGTGAGCGCGGCGCAGTTGAGCCGCAGGAAGGGCATCGAGGCGCGGCGCGAGTTCTTGTGCACCGCCTCGGCGAGACGCTCCTTGCCGACTCCCGTCTCGCCGAAGATGAGCACGCTGATGTCGCTCCAGGCGATCCGCTCGACCATGCTGTAGAGGTCCTGCATGGCCCCGGAGGACGGCGCCGGCTCGGCGGACGGCTGCCGCGGGGCCAGTTCGCCGTTCGCTCGCGCCAGGAGCGCGTCCGCGCTGCGGCCGTCCCGCAGATAGACGGCGATGCCGATGCGCGGCTTGCCTCCGCGCTCGGCGAGCTGCGTCTCGAGGCGGGAGACGACCAGCTTGAGGTCCTCCACCGGCGTGTCGACGAGCATCACCTCGTAGTCGCTCGGCCCGCCCACGGCGATCACGTCCACCAGGCGGATCGAATTCGCGAGGATCTCCTCGATCGCGGCGGACGGGCAGGAGGGATCGCAGGCGATGCGCAAGAGCGCGAAGCTGGAGTGGTAGCGCGCCGCGCGGTTGCACTCCTCCTCGAGGCGAAGCTCGAAGTAGCCGTGCGGCAGGATGCGCCGTGGCGGCGCCGTCCCGCGGCCCTCCACCATGAGGATGACGCCGCCCAGGTGGAGGATGTCGCCGGGCGCCACCTCGACGGGGTGGCCGGGCAGCACGCGGTGCTGGTGGACGCTGGTGGGGATCCCGCTGCCGAGGTCCGCGATTCGCACCGGCGGCCCCATCGAGAGCACCGCGTGCCGGGGGGCCACCGAGGGATCGTCGACGTGCAGCTCGCATCCGGGATCGCGGCCGACCGTCACCTCGCCCGAATCGGGCAGGTGATGGGCAGCGAATCGCCCCTCGCCGGCCACGAACAGTCGCAGCCGGCCGGACGGCTGCGCATCCGGCGCGGACTCGGTCTTCGCCAAACCGGCCCCCATCCCCCGATCCTACGACCTGCGTCCCGAGTGGTTCAACGATTCTCGCGGTCGGAGGATGTCCGTGCAGGTGTGCGGAACAACTACACTTCCAGGCCCTCGCTGGCCGCGTCCGTGGCCCGCAGCTCGGCGTCGCCTCCCTGCGCCCACGATTCGATGTCCACCAGGGGGCCGCCCGTGACCTCGCTCCCGCGCGTCTGCGCGGCGTCCGCGTGCACCTGGACGGCCAGCTTGAGCCGCTGATCGGCCCCGGGCGCGCGCAGCGGCTCGAGGATCTTGCGCGCGAGCTCCAGGGCGTCCTTCCTCTCCCGACGGGCGGCGGCCGGATCGTCGGGGAGCGCCTTGACGCCCAGGAACGCGCTGCCGGTCTGGAGATACAGCGCGTAGCCCGCCTGGCGCAGCGCCAGCTCGGTCTCGTCGAGCAGCGGCACCAGGTTGGCGAGCAGCGCCTCGTCCTGCTCCCCGGAGATGCGCACCTCGACGTAGATGGCGACGCCGCGCTTTCCCTCGGTGCCCGCGGCGCGCGCTCCCTTCACCGCCGCGCGCAGCGCGTCCGCGAACGCGCCCACGTCAGGATAGCGGCGGGCGGCGTCCTTCTCCATGCAGCGCAGCACGACGGAATCGATCTCCGGCGAGACCGGCGCCATCGCGCTCGGCCGCGGCGGCGGCGCCTCGACGTGCAGCCGCTCCATCTCCACCGGGTCGCCGGAGATGAACGGGTAGCGGCCGGTGAGCAGCTGGTAGAGGAGGACGCCGAGCGCGTAGATGTCCACGCGCGTGTCGATCGCGCCGCCCCGGATCTGCTCGGGCGCCATCGCGTAGGGCGTCCCGATCCGCTGCCCGACCGCCGTGAGCCCCCGCTCGCCGGGCGCGGTCCGGACCAGCTTGGCGATGCCGAAATCGAGCAGCTTCACCCGCGGCGGGTCGCCGTCCTTCACCACCGCCACGTTGCTCGCCTTCAGGTCGCGGTGCACGACCCCCGCCGCGTGGGCCGCCCGCAAGGCGTCGCAAACCGGCTCCACGTAGCTGAGCGCCTGCGCCGGCGTGAGCCGCCCGCGCCGCTCGACGATGCTGGCGAGGCTCGTCCCCTCCAGCAGCTCCATCACGAAGTAGGGCCGCTTGTCGTCCAGCTCGCCGAACTCGTAGATGTCGACGATGTTGGGGTGGCGGATGCGGTTCACCACCCGCGCCTCGCGCACGAAGCGCTCCACCATCTCCGGCGAGGTGGCCAGCTGGCTGTGCAGCACCTTGACCGCCGCCTTGCGCCCCAGCACGCGGTGCTCGGCGGTGTAGACGGTGCCGCATCCGCCCGAGGCGATG
>DASWGQ010000447.1:0-2730 GCA_036393595.1 Myxococcales bacterium
GCCGGAGACGAACTCGACGTTGCGGGCGCCCTCGCGCCCGGCGCGCGCCCGCGCCGCCTCCAGCGCGTCGCGGCTCTTGTCGATGGCGAGCACCGAGCGGGCCCAGCGCGCCATCTCGACGCTCAGCGCGCCCGTGCCGCACCCGAGGTCCGCCACGTCGAGGCGGGGCAAGAGCCGCCCCAGGGCGCGCGACCAGAGCTGGAAGGACTGCCCCGGCTCGAGCAGCCGCTCGTTCAGCGCCTGGCGGTCCTCCCGCCGCCGGAGCAGCTCCGTCAGGCGCGAGAGGTCGCCGTCGCCGTCGGTCCTCTCCTCGATCGCCACCTTGACGAGCGGCCAGCGAGCGTCGTCCTTGTCCAGGTCGAGCGCGTAGTACGTGTACCCGTTCTGCCGCTCCTCGACGAGGAGCTTCATCGCCTTGAGCTTGCCGAGGTGGTGCGAGACGCTGGGCTGGGCGATGCCCACCAGCGAGACCAGCTCGCTGACGTTCAAGGGCGTCTGCGCGATGAGCCGCAGGATGCGGAGCCGGGTCGCGTCGCCGAGCGCGCGATAGGCCTGGGACAGGGCCTCCATATCAACGCATCCGCATATCTCGATTCCATCTCCCACGCAAGCAAGATCCGGGCGGCTTTGGCGCGGGCCTCAGCGGGAGCGGAACCAGGCGGCCGTCCGGCGCAGCCCTTCGTCGAGCGCCACGCGCGGCTCCCAGCCCAGCTGCCCGCGCGCGGCGCGCGGATCGACCGAGCTGCGCCGCTGCTCGCCCGGCGCGGCGGGCCCGTGCGCGATGGGTTTCCGGTAGCCGGCCGCGCCCGCCAGGATGCGCGCCAGCTCGTTGACCGACGTCTCCACGCCCGTTCCCACGTTCAGCGCGCCCTGGGCTTCAGAGGTCAGCGCGAGCAGGTTCGCGCGCGCCACGTCCTCCACGTAGACGAAGTCGCGCGTCTGCCCGCCGTCGCCGTTGATGACGGGATCGCCCCCTTGCAGCATCCTGTGCGAGAAGATCGCCACCACGCCGGCTTCCCCCAGTGGATCCT
Organism: Myxococcales bacterium; assembly: GCA_036393595.1. GTDB lineage: Bacteria > Myxococcota > Myxococcia > Myxococcales > 40CM-4-68-19 > VBKO01. The sequence continues at coordinate 1,032 of DASWGQ010000447.1, forward strand.
GGCCGGGCCCGTACACGTTTGCGTAGCGCAGGGACATCGTCGGCAGCCCGTCCCGCCGCGCCAGCTCGGCGTACTCCTCGCCGCACAGCTTCGAGACGCCGTAGGGGCTCGCGGGCCGGCGGGCGTGCTGCTCGGGGGCGGGGAACGCGTCCTGCTCGCCGTACACGGCGCCGCCCGAGGAGGCGAACACGAACCGGCGGGCGCCGGCCCGGCGCGCCGCCGCCAGCGCGTTCACGGTGCCGAGAACGTTCACTGAGGCGTCCTGCATGGGGTCGGCCACCGAGCGGCGCACGTCCATCTGCGCGGCAAGGTGCAGTACCGCGTCGGGGCGCAGCCGCAGGAGCTCCGCCGCGAGCTGCGGCGAGCGCACGTCCGTCACCAGGAGGTCCGCCCCCGGGGGCACCGCCTCGCGCATGCCGTGGCTGAGATCGTCCAGCGCGATCACGGCATGGCCTGCCTCGAGCAGCGCCCGGCAGCTGTGCGCCCCGATGAACCCCGCCCCGCCCGTGACCACGACGCGCATGGCGCGAATCTACTGCAGAGCGGGACCGCAAGTGCGGAAAGGTGGCGCGGCGGAGTACCCGGGGTCACGGAGGGAGCCTTGTCTCCGACCCGCCCGGGCATCGCAGTCTGATCGCAATGCTGAAGCCGCGCGAGAACCGCCGCCTCCGCGTCCTGATCGTCGACGACTACCCCATCGCGCGCCGCATGTTCAGCACCGGGTTGGCCGGCTACGGCGTGGATACGTGCGAGGCCGGCGACGCCGCGGAAGCGCTCGCGGTGGCCACGGAGCAGTCGCCCGACGTGGTCGTCGTCGATCTGTTCCTCGCGGGCAGCTCCGGCCTGGAGGTGGCGCGCGAGCTGCGCGGCCGCAACGGCGGTGAGCGCGTCGCGATCATCGCCTTGTCCGGACACGCCGGGGAGGAGTACCGCGCGCGCGCCGCCGAGGCCGGCTGCGACCTCTATCTAGTGAAACCCTGCACGACCGATCAGCTGGTCGAAGCGATCGAGGCGATCCTTCCCAGCCGCACCGCGGCGTAGGAGGGGGTGCGCCGCGCGGCGGGCGGGTCGCACGCCCTGCGCTTGATTCCTCAGCAGGCTCTTTTCGTACGGTAAGCGCAACCATCTGAACGGGGGAATTTCATGAACCGCATCGTCACCGCAGCAACCATCCTGGTCCTCGCGGCCGCCGCCACGCCGGCGTTCGCCGAGGACAGGGACGCGACCAACTCCATATTCCTGGAAGGCGGCGGCCCCGGCCTCGCCTACTCGCTCAACTACGAGCGCATCTTCGAGAACGACTTCGGCCTGCGGGTCGGCTTCAGCTACCTGTCGATCTCGGCGAGCGCGGGCAGTAGCACGGCGGACGCCACGATGTGGACGGTCCCGGTCCTGGCGCAGTACCTGGGCCTCAGCTCGGGAAATCACTCGCTGGAGCTGGGCGGCGGGGCGACGATCGTCGGCGTGAGCGGCTCCGCGAGCAGCATGGGCCTCGCCGCCTCCGGATCGGGGACCCTGGTTCTCGGCACGGCCATCCTCGGCTACCGCCGGCAGCCGCCCAGCGGCGGGTTCCAGTTCCGCATCGGCCTCGAGGCGCTGGTCGGCAAGGGCCTCTCGCTCAGCGAGAGCGGGCGCAACCCGGACCAGATCGGCGTCCTGCCCTGGATGTACATGAGCCTCGGCTTCTCGATCTGATCGC
>DASWGQ010000448.1:0-4466 GCA_036393595.1 Myxococcales bacterium
CAACGCCGCGCTCAGTCTCTCGCGCGCCGGCTAATTCAGCCGCTTCTGCCCGGCGGTGTCGCGGTACCAGTCGAACGGCCGCCCGTCCGTGTTGACCATCACCGTTTTCACGTCGAAGTGCTCGTCGAACGATTCGGTGCCCAACTCGCGGCCCACGCCCGACTCCTTGACCCCGCCCCAGGGGAGCGCCGGATCCAGGCGGTGGTGGTCGTTGACCCAGACGATCCCGCAGCGCATCGCGGCCGCCACGCGATGGGCCCGCGCCACGTCGCGCGTGCGGATGGCTGCCGCGAGCCCGTAGGGAGAGTCGTTCGCGATCCGGATCGCCTCGGCCTCGTCCTCGAAGGGGAGGACCACGGTGAACGGGCCGAACACCTCCTCGCGGGCGATCTTCATCCGCGGCGTCACGTCGGCGAACACCGTCGGCTCGACGAAGAATCCGCCGGCGAGCTTCGCGTTCCCCAGCGAGGCCGCGTCGGGGATGCGGCCGCCGGCGACGAGCTTCGCGCCTTCCGCCAGCCCGGCCTCGACGTAGGAGAGCACCCGCCGGCGCTGCTTGTCCGAGATCACGGGCCCGAGCTGGGTCTTGGGATCGGCCGGGTCGCCGATGCGCAGCGTCTTCGCCTTGGCCGCGAGCCGCTCGACGAACTCGGGGTAGATGCTGCGCTGCACGATGTGCCGGCTGGCGCAGATGCAGGTCTGCCCGGCGCCGACGAACGCGCCGAACGCCGCGTAGTTGACCGCCTGCTCCAGGTCGTAGTCGTCGAAGACCAGCACCGGCGTCTTCCCGCCCAGCTCCAGCGTCTGCCGGGCGAGGTTGCGGCCGGCGAGACCTCCCACGATCCGGCCTGCGTCGGTGCCGCCGGTCAACACGAACTTGCTCAAGCCGGGGTGCTCCGCCAGCGCCTTGCCGGTGGTGGGGCCCAGACCCGTGACGACGTTGAAGACTCCAGGCGGGAGCCCCGCCTCGCTGAAGATGCGCGCCAGCTCCAGCGTGGTCAGCGGCGTATGTTCGGAAGGCTTGACCACCGTGGTGCAGCCCGAGGCGAGCACCGGGGCCAGGCTCTTGCAGAGGATCATCAGCGGATGGTTGAACGGCGTCGAGTTGCCCACCACGCCGAGGGGAGTGCGCTGCGTGTAGGCGAGGTACGGGCCCTCGACCGGCACCACCGCGTCGCGGCGAGAAAGAGCGAGCCCGGCGTTGTAGCGGAAGAAGTCCGGCAGCCTGCCGATCTGGGCGCGCGTCTCGTTCACCGGCCGGCCGTTGTTCGCCGTCTCCAGCTGGAACAACTCGGGCAGGTGCGCCTCCAGCGCATCGGCCAGGCGGTTGACCAACCGCGCCCGCGAGCGCACGTCCATGCCGCCCCACTCCTTGCCCTCGAAGGCGAGCCGGGCGCTCTGGATGGCGCGGTCGACGTCCTGGCCGGTCCCGTGCGCGATGCGCGCGATCACCTCGCCCGTCGCCGGGTTCAGCACGTCGATCTGTTCGTGGGAGGGCGCGGGAGTCTCGCGCCCGTCGATGAAGAGCCCTCGGGCAGCGGTCGCCTGGGCCGCCACCGCTCTGCTGCCGATCGCGGTCATGGGGGTTTCTCCGTCGCGTGATATATCACGCCGCGCTCCGTGCGCTTCTGGGTCATCCAATCGCTCAACGGACTTGCGCTGGGCGGGCTCCTCTTCCTGCTCTCGTCCGGGTTCTCGCTCATCTTCGGCCTGATGCGAGTGGCGAACCTCTCGCACGGCGCGTACTTCATGCTCGGTGCCTACGTCGGCCTCTCGGTGGTGAACGCGGGGTACGGTTTCTGGACGGCCGTCGCCGCAGGGGCAGTGGCCATCGGGGTCCTCGGCGGCGTCGTCGAGCGCGTCCTCCTGCGCCGGCTCGGAGGCCGCACGTTGTCGCAGGTGCTGGTGACGCTCGGGATCGCGTTCATCATCGCGGACTCGTCCTTGCTCGTCTGGTCGGGAGACCCGATGCCGCTGCCCGTTCCGCGAAGCCTCACCGGCGCGGTGCCGGTGCTCGGCGTGTTCTTCCCCAAGTACCGGCTCGCCGTGGTCGGGATCTCCATCGTGACCGCGGTAGTGCTTTGGGCGCTGCTCGAGCGCACCCGCCTGGGCGCGATGATCCGGGCCGGCGTCGACGACATGGAGATGGCGCGCGCGCTCGGCATCCCGGTGCCGCGGCTGTTCACCGCGGTGTTCTGCCTGGGCGCGGCGCTCGCGGGCATGGGCGGCGTGCTGGGCGGGCCCATCCTTTCCGTCTACCCCGGCCTGGACATGGACATGCTGCCGCTCGCCCTGATCGTCCTCATCCTCGGCGGCGCCGGCAGCCTGGCCGGCGCCTTCGCGGGCAGCTTCTTCATCGGCTTCCTCTACACCTTCGGGCAGGCGCTGTTCCCGCAGCTCGCGTACGTGATCCTCTTCCTGCCCATGGTGGCGGCGCTGGTGCTGCGTCCAAAGGGCCTGTTCGGGGCGCGGGCCGCATGATCCGCGCCCTGCCTGTTGCCCTGTGTTCCTTGCTCTTGCTCGCGCCGGCGCTGTCGCCTTCGGACTTCTACGTCAACGTCGCCACGCAGATCCTCATCGCGGGCATCTTCGCCCTGAGCCTGAACCTCCTCGTCGGCTACGGGGGATTGATCTCGCTCGGGCACGCCGCCTATCTCGGCGTGTCGGCGTACCTGACCATCTGGCTGGTCACGCGCGCGGGTCTGTCGCACTTCCCGGCTGCCGTCGCCGCGGTGGTCCTCACCACTGGCATGTCGCTGCTCTTCGGAGTGCTCGCGCTGCGCGCCACCGGCCTCGGCTTCCTGATGATCACGCTCGCGCTGGGACAGATCCTGTGGGGCCTCGCCTACCGCTGGGTGAGCGTCACCGGCGGCGACAACGGCCTCTCGGGCTTCCACCGGCCGCGGCCGTTCGGGATCGACCTCGCCTCGCCCCGCGCCTTCTACCTCGCCACCGCGGCCGTCTTCGCCTGCGCGTTCGTCCTCATGGCGGTGCTGGTCCGCTCGACCTTCGGCGCCGGGCTGCAGGGCATCCGCGACCAGCCGCGCCGCATGCAGGCGCTCGGCTGGGACGCGTGGATGGTCCGCCTCGTCGCCTTCGTCGTGGCGGGCTTCTGGGGAGCCGTGTCCGGCGTCCTCTACGCGTACTACAACCAGTTCGTCAGCCCGCACGTGCTCTCGCTGACCAATTCCGCGGAAGCGCTCCTGATGGTCATCGCCGGCGGGGCTGGAACGCTGCTCGGCCCGGTGGTCGGCGCGGTGGTGGTGGTGATGCTGAAGAACGTGGTCAGCGCGTACGTGACCAGGTGGGTACTGCTGCTCGGGCTCGTCTTCGTCGCCATCGTCGCCTTCATGCCCGAGGGCCTGGTCCCTGGATTCGACCGGCTACGCCGCCGCCGGCGCGCGGCGGACGACCCATGACCGCCGAGGCGTTGCGGCTCGAGGCGGTCTCCAAGTCCTTCGGCGGCCTGCCGGCGGTCCGCGGAGTGTCGCTCTCCATCGCCGACGGCGAGCGCCGCCTGCTCCTCGGCCCGAACGGGGCGGGGAAGACCACGCTGTTCAACCTGGTCACCGGGGACCTTCCGCCGGACACGGGCAGCATCCGCCTGTTCGGCCGCGAGATCTCGCGCATGGCTGCCCACCGGCGCGTGCACCTCGGGCTTGCGCGCACCTACCAGGTGATCACGCTCTTCCCGCGCAAGACGCTCGCCCAGAATCTCGAGCTGGCGCTCTTGGGGCTCTCGCCGCTGCGCTGGAACCCGGCCGCCCTCCCGTCGCGGCGGCCGGAGCTGCGCGAGCGCGCCCTCGCCGTGCTCGAGCGCGTCGGCCTCCGCGCCGCCGCCGATCGGCGGCTTTCGGACACCTCCTACGGCGAGCAGCGGCGGGTGGAGATCGCGATGGCGCTTTCGCAGGAGCCGCGCGTGCTGCTCCTGGACGAGCCGTTCGCGGGCCTCTCGCAGGAGGAGCGGCGCGACATCCAGCAACAACTCGCCGCCATCCCGCGCCGGGTCACGGTGGTGATGATCGAGCACGACCTCGACGTCGCGCTGTCCTTCGCCGAGCGGATCACCGTGCTGCACCAGGGGCAGATCATCGTGGAAGGCAGCCGCACCGAGGTGGTGGCGGACGCGAGGGTGCAGGAGGTCTACCTTGGCGCGTGACGCCCTGGTGCTTTCGCGCGTGAACGCGTTCTACGGCGACAGCCACGTGCTGCACGAGGTGTCGTTCACCTTGCGCGAAGGCTCGCTCCTGGCGCTCCTCGGGCGCAACGGCGCCGGCAAGACGACCTGCATCCACTGCGTGAGCGGCCTGCTCTCCCGGCGAAGCGGATCGATCACGCTGTTCGGAGAGCCGATCGCCGAGCTTCCGCCGGAGGCGATCGCCCGCCGCGGGATCGGCCTCGTGCCGCAGGGGCGGCGCGTGTTCCCCAGCTTGACCGTGCGCGAAAACCTCACCGTGGCCGCGCGG
>DASWGQ010000449.1:0-2724 GCA_036393595.1 Myxococcales bacterium
CCGCGTGCGCTGGGCCCAGTTGCGCGAGGCCACGATCCGGTCGAACAGCGCGTCGGATCCGCACACCCACCCGGGCGCGTGGTCCACCCAGGAGCGCTCGTCCAGCTCGAGGCGGCGCAGCTCCGCGAAAGAGGAGTCGAACGACACCTCCTCGGCGCCGAACAGGCTGGGCTGGAAGGCCGCGCTCATCGCCCCGGATGTATCACCGCCGATCGCGCCTCGCGCCACCTCGCGTACAGCGACCACGGGCCGGCTCGCTCCAGCAGCACGAAGGGCGCGCCGGGCGCTTTGGCTCCGCCTCGCGTCAGGACGTAATCGGTGTCGAACGCATGGCGCCGGCTCTCGAAGCGCTCGGGACGGAAGAACCAGTCCGGCGGCTCGGGGACGGGCGGAGCGTCCGCGCGGAACCGGATCGGCGTCCAGGGGACCTCACCTCCCAGGGGCAGACGCCCACCCGCACACACCGGCTGCGCGGATTCCACACAATCACTTTCGCGCATCCGACGCGCTGGCCGGCCGGACCGCTCGGAGTCCGGCCTCCGGCAGGGTACGATCCGCCCACGATTTCCAGGCGGCCGCAGGGGCCGGGGGGCGACGGATGCCGAAGATCCTGGTCGTCGATGACGAGCCGGTCGTCATCGAGGTGCTCAGCAGGCTGCTCGAGGATCCGGAGCGCCAGATCCTGACCGCCACTTCCGCTGCCGCCGCCCTGCAGCATGCGCGCGCCGGGGAGATCGCGGTCGCGCTGGTGGACAAGAACCTGGGCCCCGACTCCGGCCTGGACCTCTCGCGGCAGCTCAAGCAGCTGCAGCCCGAGATGGAGATCATCCTCATCACCGGCTATGCGTCGATCGAGTCCGCCATCGAAGCCGTGCAGATCGGCGCCTTCGATTACCTGACCAAGCCCGTCGCCGACTTCAGCGCGCTCAGCTTCAAGGTGCAGAGCGCAGTCGAGAAGAGCCAGCTGCGGAGATCGCAGCGGGCGCTGCTCGAGCGGCTCTTGGAGTGCGAGGTGCGCCACCGCCGGCTGATCGACGCCGTGCCCGAGGCGATGGTGCTCTACGATGCCGCGACCGGCAGCATCGTCGAGGCGAACGAGGCGGCGCTGCGCCTGTACGGGTACACGGCGCCGGAGCTCCTGCGCCTCACGGCCGCCGAGCTTCGCGCGGGCGCGCCCGAGGGCCGGCCCGGACCGGTCCCGACCACGCAACGGCACCGGCACAAGGACGGCAGCGAGTTCACGGCGGAAGTGACCTTCACCGAGTACACGCAGCAGGGCCGGGTTCTGCGCGTCCAGTCGGCGCGCGACGTCAGCGACCGTTAGTCGCCGCGGCCCTGGCGGGCCGCACCGCCGCGCACGCCGCGTCGATCCCGAGCGGGCGGGCGAACCGGTATCCCTGCCCGTACGGGCAGCCGAGCTCGCGCAGGATCTCCGCCTGGGCGCCCGTCTCGATTCCCTCCGCGACGACCTCCATGCCCAGCTCGAGCCCGAGCTGGACGATGGCCCCGGCGATGGCCACCGCCTTCTCGCCCTCCGCGAGCGCCGCGATGAACGACCGATCGATCTTCAGGATGTCGATGGGGAGCCGGTGGAGGTAGCTGAGGGACGAATACCCCGTTCCGAAGTCGTCCATGCAGATGCGCACCCTGAGCTTGCGAACGCGCGCCAATACCTCGGCGGCGGCCTGCGGGTGATCGACGAGGATGCTCTCGGTGATCTCCAGCCTCAGTTCGGACGGGTCCATCCCGGTGGCGCCCAGGACCTGCGCGAGTTGCTCGACGAGCGTCGGCTCGAAGAGCTGCGCGGCCGACAGGTTCACGCTCATCGTCAGTGGCCGGCCGGCCCCGACCTGGAGCAACCGCGCCGCCTGGCAGGCGTTGCGCATGACGCCGAGCCCTAGCCGGCCGATGAGCCCGGCCTTCTCGGCGGCGGGGATGAAGACCGCCGGAGGAATCCACCCCCGCTCCGGATGGTTCCAGCGCGCCAGCGCTTCGAACCCGCAGATCGCGCCGCCGGCGAGCGCCACCACGGGCTGGTAATGCACCTCGATCTCGCCGCGGTCGACGGCGCGGCGCAGATCGCTCTCCAGCTGGAGCACGGCCAGCGCGCTCGCGTGCATGGTGCCGTCGAAGACGGTGCGCTGTCCGACCCCGCGCGACTTGGCGCGATTGGTGGCGGTCGCCGCGTCCCGCAGCAGGTCATCGGCACTCGCGCATTGCTCGCCGGCGAACGCGACGCCGACGGATGCGCTGACGTACACCTCGCGCGCCGAGAGGGAAACGGGCTCGGCGAGCACGCGCTGGAGCCTTTCGGCCGTTCGCAGCGCGAGGCCCGGATCGTGCAACGTCTCGAGCAAGACGGCGAACTCGTCCCCGCCGAGCCGCGCCGCGACGATCTCCGGCCGCAACGCCTTGCGCAACCGCGCCGCGACCTCGCGCAGGATCTCGTCGCCGGCATCGGGGCCGATTCCGTCGTTGATCACCTTGAAGCGATCGAGAGCGAGATGGATCAGCGCCGCGGTGCTCTGCGGCATGCGCCTCCGGCTCTCGACGGCTGCGGCGAGGCGCTGCTGCAGGTACGAACGGCTTGCGAGCCCGGTGAGCGCGTCGTCCTCGGGCGGGCCGGCGGACGCCTGCTCGGAAGGCTTTCGCAACAGGATGGGCCCGGAGAGCGAGCACACCGCCGCGGACAGCTCGAGCAGCAGAAGTCCGGGAAAGACGCCG
>DASWGQ010000450.1:0-9829 GCA_036393595.1 Myxococcales bacterium
GGGCGGCCGGACTTGGTGGCGGGCCGCTTGCGAGGCATCCGCACATCCTACTTGCCCGCGCCGCGCATTGCATGGCTACATCGACGGATGCGTCGCATCCTGGCCCTTCTGCCGCTCGTGTGCGGCTGCCTGGTCGTCCACTCGAACGTGAAGCTGGAGGAGCTGGCGCTGATCAATGGGTTCGACGACAAGAACGGCCAGCTGCAAGCCGGCCAGCAGTACAAGCGCATCGTGGGCGGCCCACCCGTGCAGGACAAGGCCGCCGCCGGCCAGCCGCCGAAATCCTGACGAGCGGCGTTTCGCCTGTTATGCCCTGGCTGCGCTCAAGGTCCCGGCAGCTTCGCCGAATGGATCCTCTGCGCATGGGAATGACCGCCACGACCGTCGGAGAAGGTGCGTCAGGGTCCGACACGACCAGGCCCACGCGCCTCCTGCTCGCGGAGGACGACGACCTGCTCCGCCGCGTCTTCGCGCGCGCCTTCCGGGCCGAGGGGTTCGAGGTCGACGTGGCGGCCGACGGCGAAGTGGCCCTGGCTCTGCTCAGGGACAAGCGCTTCGACGCCATCCTCACCGACATCGCCATGCCGCGCCTCTCCGGCATCGACCTGCTGCGCGCCGTCCGCGAGCACGACGCCGACGTGCCCATCGTGCTGATGACCGGCGGTCCCGAGCTGGCGACGGCCCTGCAGGCCATCGAGCACGGCGCGTTCCGGTACCTGGTGAAGCCGGTGGAGCTGTCGGAGCTGAAGAGCGTCGTGCGCCGCGCCGCGAGCTTCTATCGCTTGGCGCAGCTCAAGCGCGAGGCGCTGGCGGTGCTGGGCGAGAACGCGGCGCTGAAGGACGACCGGGCCAGCCTGGAGCGCACCTTCGAGCGCGCGCTGCAAGGATTGTGGATGGCATTCCAGCCGATCGTGCAGTGGCCGGCGCGCGGGACTTTCGGCTACGAGGCGCTGGTGCGCACTTCCGAGCCCGCGCTGGCCCGGCCGCCGGACTTGATCGGCGCGGCGGAGCGGCTGCGGCGGCTGCCCGACCTGGGCCGCGCCATCCGGAACGCGGTGGCCGCGCGGCTGCCCGCGTCCGTCGGGAGCACGTTCGTCAACCTCCACGCCGCCGACCTGCTCGACGACCACCTGCTGGACCCGGCCTCGCCGCTCTCCGCGCACGCCGCGCGGGTGGTGCTGGAGATCACCGAGCGCGCCGGGCTCGACGAGGTCAAGGATGCCCGCGCCCGGGTGGAGTCGCTCAAGCGCATGGGCTACCGCATCGCGGTGGACGACCTGGGCGCCGGGTACGCGGGGCTGACCAGCTTCGCCCAGCTCGAGCCGAACATCGTGAAGCTCGACATGTCCTTGGTGCGCAACCTCCACGAGGCGCCCACCAAGCGCAAGCTCATCCAGTCCATCGTCGGCCTGTGCCGCGACCTCGCCATCGCGCCGGTCGCCGAGGGCGTGGAGACCGTGGCCGAGCGAGACGTGCTGGAGCAGCTCGGCTGCACGCTCCTGCAGGGCTATCTGTTCGGCAAGCCGGAGCGGGAATTCCTGGCGCCGAAGTTCTAGCGCGCCAGCTGCAGCGTCACCTCGCGCAGGAAGCGCACTCCTTCGCCCATCCACTTGATCGGGCGCCGCTCATCCGCCCCGTGCGCCGCCCGGCCCGCGCGTTGATCGTCCTGCGTCCCGGGCGCGCCGCCCAGGCCGTAGGATTGGATGCCGATCTCGCGCAGGTGGCGGGAGTCGGTCGCGCCGGTGCCCATCGAATGGGAGATGGGGACCTCGCCCCACAGCGAGCGCGCCGCGGCGTGCACCGCCTCGGTGACGGGCCCGCTGATCGGCGACGGCTTGGCGAAGCCGATGTCGTCGAGCGGCTTCAGCTCCACCGCCGGATCCGCGATCGCTTGCGCGAGCCGGGCCTGCGTCTGCTCGCGCGTCTCGTCGGGGAGGATCCGGCAGTTCACCGTCGCCTGCGCCGTGGTGGGCAGCACGTTGTCCTGTGGCGCGGCCTTGAGCATGGTGGTCACGCAGGTGGTGCGGACCTGGGCGTTGGCGAGCCGGTCCTTGCCGATGACCGCGTCGTCCTGCGGCGAGAGCGCGCCCGACCGCGCGGCGTGCTCGAGCGCGGTCGAGAGCGGCGGCTTCTCCCGGAGCGCCTGGAGCGCGATGCCTTCGCGCGATTCGGGGAGCACCTTGGCGGGGAAGCGCAGCTCGCCGATGCGCTGCAGGGCGCGCGCCAGGGTCACCACGGGATCCGAGTCGGTCGGCGGCACCGAGGAGTGGCCGCCCTTGCCCTTCACCGTCAGGGCGTAGCTCTGGAACGTCTTCTCCGCCACGCCGATCTGCACCGACTCCATGCGCGAGAGGTCCGGCGCGACCACCAGCGCGCCGCCCTCGTTCAGCGCCAGCTCGGCGTCGATGAGGTCGCGGTGGTTCTGCGCCAGCCAGCGCGCGCCGGCCAGCCCGCCGGTCTCCTCCCCCGCGGTCAGCGCCACGATGAGGTCGCGGCCGAGCTTCTGCGGGCTGCGCGCCGCCTCCAGCGCGATGGCCGTGAACGCCGCCGCCATCGCCTTGTCGTCGCTCACCCCGCGCGCGTACAGGTAGCCGTCCTTCTCGGTGGGCTGGAAGGGAGGCACGGTCCACGGCTGCCCTTCGACCGGCACCACGTCGATGTGCGCGAGCAGGAGGAGCGGCCGCTTCGCGCCCGTCCCCCGGACCCGGGCGACCAGATTTCCCCGGCCTGGCGCGGACTCGAGGAGCTGCGCCTGGACGCCGGCGCGCTGGAACCGCGCCACCAGCGGCTGCAGCGCGGCGGTCTCGTTGCCGTGGCTGGTGTCGACGCGCAGCAGCTGGTCGAGGATCTCGCCGGCCTCGGTTTCAACCGGTCCGGCCGCCAACGCGGCGCAGGTGAGGGCGAGGAGCATATGTGACTACCTCCGGGGCCGCGCACCCTACCACGGCCAGTTGACCACCGACGGCCCGTTGTGGATTTGCTTCCGGCGGGAGGTACGACCAATGGTACGCAACGTCGCAATCGCTTTGTCCCTGTCTTTCGCCGCCGCGGCGCAGCAGCCCGCCGGCGCCCCTGCCGCACAGCCCGCTCCGCAGCCGGCGGCCGCCGCCGCGCAGCCGGCACCCGCCGCCGAGAAGCCCGCCGCCGCCGCGCAGCCGGCGCCGGCCGCCGAGAAGCCCGCCGCCGCGCCTGCTACGCAGAAGGCCCCAGCGGATCAGTCCATCTCCGCCGACGGCAAGATGCACATCGACGCCGCCATCGCTTTCCTGAAGGCCTGGGGCAAGGGCCGGTGGGACGAGGCGCGGCCCGTCGCCGCCGACAAGGTGGCGGTCAAGCTGGGCGACAAGTCGTACGACGTCGACGTCGCCGGCGGGAAGAGCGAGGTCAAGGCCGTGCTGCCGTTCCGCGGGCTCTCCACCGTGCGCGAGCCGGGCAGTGGCAAGGTGGTCGGCATCGCGGTCTCCGAGCTGGCGGTGAAGACCGACGGCGCGGAGAAGCGCGGCAAGGCCCGCCTCACCACCGAGGACAAGGACGGCCAGGTCCGCGTCACCGCCGTCGAGCTCGAGTAGCGCCGCCTCACCTCTGCCCCGCGGCGAGATCCGCCGGCGCGCGAGCCGGCCGGACCGGGCTGCGCCGCGGTCTGCTTGGGCCAGTCGAGGCCGCGCGGCTGCTCGACCCCGGCCGCGGTGAGCACGGTGGCGGGATCGGTGTTCGGGAGGCTGGACGGCGCGGCGGGGCAGGCCGTTTCTGTTGCGGGGGCGGCCGCGCTCAGACCGGGGACGGCTCGAGCGCGAATCCTCCTTCGCCCAGGCGGACGCGCACGATCTCGTCGAATCCCTCCTCGGCCCGCGGCGGCTCCAGGCGGCGCGCGGCCGTGTAGATGGCGACGTCGGGCACGCGCGCCCGCCCTTCGCGGGAGGCGTTGCGCCGGAGCGCCTCTCCCACCGAGGCGACGAAGTGCACCGCGATGACGCGGGCGCCGGCGCGCTTGCCCGCCTCGATCAGCGAGGCGCGGTCGGCGCGGCGCGGGTTGGTGTTGTCGACCACCGCCGAGCGGCCGGTGGCGAGCGCCTGCTCGATCTGCCGGAGCTGGCGCTCGGACTTCTTGCGCGCGTGGCGGGGGAAGAGGTCCTTGCTGACGTGCACGTGCGTGCCCGCGTAGCGGCTGGCGAAGTAGCCGCTCTTCCCGGAGCCCTGCAACCCGACGAACACCACCAGCTCCATGCGCTCGCCCGTCCGCCGCTCCGCTGCAGCGCGGCGGCGCAATGCCGATCTTGCAACGCAGCCTTCCAGAAAGGAGCGATACCCAAGTGTCCCGCTACGTCCTGCCCGACCTGCCGTACGACTACGGCGCGCTGGAGCCGCACCTCTCCGGCCAGATCATGCAGCTTCACCACGACAAGCACCACCGCACCTACGTGGACACCGCCAACGAGTGCATCGACAAGCTGATCGAGGTGCGGCGCAAGCGCGACTTCGAGAGCATCGCGGCGCTCGAGCACAAGCTCGCGTTCAACGTCTCCGGACACGTGCTGCACAGCCTGTTCTGGCAGAACCTCGCTCCGCAGGCGGGCGGCGAGCCGCAGGGCGACCTGGCCCGCGCCATCGCGCGCGACTTCGGCAGCTTCGAGAGCTTCAAGCAGCAGGTCATCCACGCGGCCGCCACCATCATGGGGTCGGGGTGGGCCGCGCTGGTCTGGGACCCGGTGATCCGCCGCCTGGGCACCACGCAGATCCACGACCACCAGTCGGAGGTCACCCAGGGCAGCGTGCCCCTGCTGGTGCTCGACGCCTGGGAGCACGCCTACTACCTGCAGTACCAGACGGACAAGAAGCGCTACTTCGAGGCCATCTGGAACCTGTGGAACTGGAACGACGTCGCCCAGCGCTTCGAGGCGGCGCAGTCGGTGGACCTGCGTCTCGAGCAGGCGGCGGACCAGCCCGGCGCGGCTCCGCCTTCGGTGCACTAGCCGAAGGCGCGGGCGCGCAGGTCGGGCAGGTACCCGGCGAAGTGGCCGAGGTGATCTCGGAGGCACGCCGGCGCGCGCGCGGATACACTCCGCGCGCCTTGCGCAGCCCCTGGTTCCTCTGGCTCGCCGCCGCCGCCGCCCTGGCGGCCCTCGCGCTCCTGCACACCCTGTTCTGGGGCTGGGTGTACCGGGTGCGCCCCACGCAAGACGAGCTAAGGTTCGCGCGCACGCCGGACGGCTGGCGCGTGGCCGTGGCCCGGCGCGTGCCGCGCGGACAGCCCCGGTGGCCGCCGGTGCTGCTCTGCCACGGCCTGTCGGCGAACCGCGGCAACCTCGACTTCGGTGTTCCACGGTACTCGCTGGCCCTGGCGCTCGCGAACGCGGGCTTCGACAGCTTCGCCGTGGACCTGCGCGGGCACGGCGACTCCCGCCGCGGGTCGCCTCAGGCGTGGAGCTTCGACACCTACCTGTCGCAGGACATCCCGGCGGCGCTCGACGAGGTGAGGGCGGCCTCGCGCGCGGATCGTGTGTTGTGGGTGGGCCACAGCCAGGGCGCACTGCTCGGATTGGTCGCCGCGGGCCTGTTCCCGGCGCGCATCGCGGGCGTGGTCGCCCTGGCGCCGCCGACCCACTTCCACGCCCAGCAAGCCTTGCGGAGGCTGCTCCCCTACGCGTTCCTCGCCACCGGCCGGGGACACCGGTTCCTCGCCCGGGCCGCGGCGCCTCTGGCGGGCTGGTTCCATCCCGGCCTGGCGCAGTTCGCCTGGAACTCGCGCAACATCGATCCGCTCATCTACCGCCAGGTGCTCGCCAACGTGATCGAGGACGTCCCGCCGCGCGTGCTCGGGCAGTTCCTCGACTGGATGCGGCGCGACCGCTTCGCTTCCCTGGACGGGCTCACCGATTACCGCTCGGGATTGTCCGGAGCGCGGCAGCCGGCGCTGTTCGTCGCGGGAGCGCTCGATCTGCTGGCGCCGCCCGCGGCGGTGCGGGGCGGGTACGAGCTGTGGGCGGGCGAGAAGGAGTACTGGATCGCGGGGCGCGAGGCGGGCCTCTCGGTGGATTACGGGCACTCCGACCTGATCTTCGGACGCCATGCGCCCGAGGAGATCTACCCGCGCATCGTCACCTGGCTTCGCGCGCACAGCGAGCCGGCGTTCCCGGTGCCTCCGCCCGCTTGATCGCTGGCCTTGCGCGCGGGCGCCCGCCGCTGCTGCGTGCCGCCTCCGGCGGGCGCACTCTACGCGCATGGTCAAGGGACTGTTCGCCGGTCTCGCGGGCCTGGGCGCGGCGGTCGCCGTGTTCCAGCTGCAAGGGGACGGCGGAGCCGGGCCCGGCTCCGCGCCCGGAGCGGCCGGCGCGGGCGGCGGGCCGGGGGACGCGGGAGGTGGCGGAGCTCCGATGCCGGCCGCGCGCGCGCCCGACGCGCCATTGCGGTTTCCACGGCCGCGCGACGGAGGGCCGGTCTACCTCGGCGACACGCCGGGCCGGCTCCGCGCCGATGCCGATGCCGACGCCGATGCCGGTTCCGCCGACGGCGGTTCGCAGGCCGACAGGGGCGCGCAGGGCGACGGGGGCGCACAGGGCGACGAGCTGCAACGCCTGCGCGAGCGCGTCGCCAGGCTCGAGCAGGAGCTGGCCCGCGCGCGCTCCGATGCGCAGACGCAGGAGCTCGAGCGCCTGAACCAGCAGGTCGCCGCGCTCCGCGAGCAGCTCGCGCAGGAGCAG
The DNA here is from genome assembly GCA_036393595.1 of Myxococcales bacterium. Lineage (GTDB taxonomy): Bacteria > Myxococcota > Myxococcia > Myxococcales > 40CM-4-68-19 > VBKO01. Next base: position 6,699 of record DASWGQ010000450.1, read on the forward strand.
GCGCGGCGGCAGGCGGAAGAGCTGGCCGCGCAGGAGGCCAGGGCGCGCGAGCAGGAGGCGACCTCGGCGCTGGCGGCCGCGCAGCAGCAGCTGGCGACCGGCGACTACCACGCCCTCGACACGCTCGAGTCCGTCTCGGGCTCCTTGCCCGCTCCCGTGCAGAGCGCGGTCCAGAGCGCGCGCGCATCGATCCAGAACGGCGATCTGGGGACCGCGCGCTACTGGCTCTCGATCGCGCTCGCCGAGGAGCAACGGCGGCTGCTCACGCATTGACCATCCGGAAGGAACGGTGCGGGGGCCGCCGGTAGTCGGGCGGCGCGGTCTCGCCGGTGATCTCGGTCGCGCGCAGGCCGTCCAGCCTGGGCTCGAAGCGCTGGTGGTTGGTCGAGAAGTACAACACGCCTCCGGGCAGGAGCGTCGCGAGCGCGCTCTCGATCAGCTTGCGGTGATCGCGCTGCACGTCGAAAGGCGGCGCGCCCGCGCGCGTCGAGAAGGAGGGCGGATCCAGCACGCAGAGCGAGAACCGGCGGCCCGCCCGCGCGAGGAAGTCGCGCGCGTCCCCGCGCACCAGCTCGTGGCGCTCGCTTGCCAGGCCGTTCAGCTCGAGATTTTCGCGCGCCCAGGCGAGGTACGCCTCCGAGGTGTCGACCGTCACCGTGCGCCGGGCGCCGCCGGCGGCTGCGGCGCAGGTGAAGCTGCCCGTGTAGCCGAACAGGTTGAGGAGCTCGGCGCCTTCCGCGTCGGCGCGGACGCGCGCGCGGGTCTCGCGGTGGTCGGGGAACAAGCCCGTGTCGATGAAGTCGTCCAGGTTGACCCGGAAGCGAAGGCCCCGCTCCCGCACCGCGATGCGCTGCCCGCCGCGGCCCAGCCGCTGGTAGCGCTGCCCGCGGGCCGGGCGCGTGCGACGGGTCTTCAGATGCACGCGCCCCTCCGGCACCTCGAGCGCGGCGGCGGCGGCCGTGCCCATCGCTTCCAGCCATCCGGGCGACTCTCGCGTCTGTGCCCGCTCGTACTCGGCCACCACCAGGTGGCCTTCGTACCAGTCGACGGCCGCGCGGATCTCGGGCACGTCCCAGTCGTAGACGCGGAAGGCGCCCACGCCTTCTCGCTCGAACGGCCGGTGCAGCCGGCGGAAGTTCTTGCGCACCCGGTTGGCGAGCATCTCGGCCTGGCGCGGGGTGTCCATTCGAGGCCGCCTGTATCGCTCAGGTCGTCTCGCGATAGAGGATGACGTCGGCGTCGGAGATGGCCACCAGCCCGCTGCCCACCATCCGATCGAGATAGGGGAGGGCCTTCTCGATCTTCTCCGCCGAATCGACCGTGACCACGGTGATCGGCTCGTCCGCGGAGCGCCACACCGCGCGGCGGTGGATGCGTCCCGAGGCACCATAGCCCTCGATGCCGCGGTACACGGTGGCGCCGGCCAGATCGAGCTGGTGGAACCGCTTCACCAGCGCCTCCCAGAGGGGCTCGCCTTCCCAGGTGTCGCTCGCGCCGACGTGCACGCGGAGCATCTTCGCCTTGCCGGTCAGCTTCTGGTGTGTCACCGGAGCCTCCGCGACGGGCTTGCGCGCCCGCGCTTGACGACCCGGACCTCGTGCACGGCGATGAGCCCGTGCGTCACCAGCACGTCCAGGTCGGGGAGCACCGCGTCGATGCGCGGCGCCTCGTCGATCGCTTCGATGGTCACTGGCAGGTCGGGCATCGCGTCGGGAGTGAGGTCCTCGTGGAGCTTGCCGGAAGCGCCGAAGCCGACGATCCCGCGAGTCGCCGTGGCGCCTGCCAGGCCGTGCCGGTGGCAGGTGTCGAGCACTTCCCGCCACAGCGGCCGGCGCCCGTGCCGCTGCGATTCGCTGACGTACACGACCAGGCGGAGTGGATCGCGCACTCACATCCTCCTGCCCAGCCACGCCCCGGCCAGGACGGCGCAGAAGCCGAGCACGTTGGACGCGGCCACGTAGGCGACCGCTCCCGCTGCCTGTCCCAGCTGCAGCAGCCGGTGCGTCTCGTACCCGTAGGTCGAGAACGTCGTGTACGCCCCGACGAAGCCCACCGGGAAGAGGTAGCGCCAGCCGGGGCTCAGGTCCGCGCGCTCGGCGGCCGAGGAGAGGAACAGGGCGATGGCGAAGCAGCCGGTGACGTTGATGAACAGCGTCCCGTACGGCCAGCCGGTCCCGAAGCGGCGGGAGAACGAGTCGCCGACGAGGAACCGGGCCACCGCGCCCGCGGCGCCGCCGCAGGCGACGAGCAGGATGGCGGTGCCGCGCCCCACGGCGCGGCACATTAGCAGACACGAGGTGTCAGCCGCGCAGCAAGCCTTCCGCTTCCAGGGCGGCGCGGACCGCAGGGCGGCTGGAGACGCGCTGCAGGTACGACTTGACGGCCGGCCAGCGGCCCAGGTCGATGCCGACGAAGTTGCTCCAGTTGAGCACCGTGAAGAGGTACGCGTCCGCCACGGTGAAGCGGTCGCCCATGACGAACTGCCCCTTCTCGAGGTGGCGCGCGACGAAGTCGAGCTTCGGCGCGAGCACCTCGCGCAGTGCGGGCCGCTGCTCCTCGGCGGCCCGGAAGATCTGGCCGTAGGACTTGTGCAGCTCGCTCGCGACGTAGTTCAGCCACTCCTGCAGCCGGTAGCGGTCCATCGAGCCGGACGGAGGCGCGAGCATCGCGTCGGGCTTGCGGTCGGCGAGGTACTGGACGATGGCCGCGCCCTCGGTGAGCACCTGGCCGTCGTCGAGCTGGAGGGCGGGGACGTACTTCTTCGGATTGATGGCGGTGTAGTCGGCGCCGCTGGCGGTCTTCTGGGCCTTGGTATCGACGGCCTCCAGGTCGAAGGGCACACCGAGCTCGCGGAGCACGATGTGGGGAGAGAGCGAGCAGGCGCCGGGCTTGAAGTAGAGCTTCACGTGGACCTCCAGGGGGGCCGCGCGTCTCGCGCGCCCGCCGGTCTGTAGCACACGGAGCCGAAGTGGCGTGAGAGGTCCGTTCACCCCTGGCGCCGCGCCGCGTCGGCGCGGGCGCGCCGCAGGCCGGCGGCGTAGAGGCAAGCGAGCGCGAACAGGCACACGCAGCCGAGCGCCACGTACCGGTGCACGAGCAGGGATGCGCTCCAGCCGTACTGGTCGCTCAAC
>DASWGQ010000451.1:0-8540 GCA_036393595.1 Myxococcales bacterium
CACGCGGTCGAGCTGGTCGTAGGGAGGCAGCGTGTCCTGGTCGGTCTGGTTCTCCCGCAGCTCCGCCGTGGGCGGCCGGGTGAGGATGCGATCCGGGATCACCTCGCGTCCCTGGCGGTTGAACCAGCGCGCCAGCGCGTAGACCGCCGTCTTGCTCAGGTCGCCGATCGGCGCCAGGCCGCCGGCCATGTCGCCGTAGAGGGTGGAGAACCCGGTGCCCAGCTCGCTCTTGTTCCCGGTGGAGAGCAGCAGCGCGCCGGTCTTGTTCGAATAGGCCATGAGCAGCGTGCCGCGGATGCGGGCCTGCAGGTTCTCCTCGGTGACGTCGGGCTTGCGGCCGCGGAAGATCGGCTCGAGGGCGGCAAGGTACGACTGGAAGATCGGCTCGATGGCGATGGTGTGGAAGTGGATGCCGAGCCGCTCGGCCAGCAGCGCGGCGTCCTCGTTGCTCATCGACGCCGTGTAGCGCGAAGGCATGGCCATGGCCGCCACGTTGGTCGGGCCCAGCGCGCGCGCCGCCAGCACTGCCGTGAGCGCCGAGTCGACGCCGCCGGACAGGCCGAGCACCGCGGTGCGGAAGCCGGTCTTGCGCGCGTAGTCGCGGATCCCGAGCGTCAGCGCGGCGGCGAGCTCGGCGCAGCCGGCGTCGGAGAGATCCAGCTCGTACGCCGACACGACCGCCAGGGCCCCGAGGTCCGGCTTGGACGCCAGCACGTGGTCGGTCCTGCGCGAGGGGTCCGGCTTCTCGCGCCCGAGCGGGGGCGCGCTCCGCAGCGCGGCGGCGGGCGAAGGCTTCGGCGAGAGGTCGGCGAAGATCAGCCGCTCCTCGAACCCGGGCGCCTCGGCCAGGGTCTCTCCGCGCGCCGACACCGCCAGCGAATGGCCGTCGAACACGAGCGAGTCGTTCCCGCCCACCAGGTTGCACAGCGCGACCGGCATGCCGTGGCGCCGCGCCGCCGCCGCCAGCATGTCGCGCCGGACCTGCGTCTTTCCCAGCGCGTACGGCGAGGCGGAGAGGTTCACCAGGACTTGCGCACCCTGCCGGGCCAGCTCCTCGACCGGGTCGCGCGTGTAGCGCGGCTTCTGCCAGAACAGCTTGTCGTTCCAGAGGTCCTCGCAGATGGACAGGCCGACCCGGACGCCCGCCACCTCGACGACGGTCACCTCCGGCGACGGATCGAAGTAGCGCGCCTCGTCGAACACGTCGTAGGTGGGGAGGAGCGACTTGCGCGCCAGGGCGGCGATCCTCCCGTCGCGCAGCAGCGCGCAGGCGTTGAACAGCCCGGCGCCCTCGCCCCGGTGGGGCTCGGCGAACCCGACCAGGGCGGGCACCCGTCCAAAGACCGGGTCGGCCGCGAGCTGGTCCAGGGTGGCGAGCTGCCGCTGCACGAACTCGCGCAGGACGAGCAGGTCCTTCGGCGGGTAGCCGCACAGCGTCAGCTCCGGGAAGAGGACGAGCTGCGCTCCTGCGTCGGCCGCCTCGCGCGCCTGCCGCACGATCGCCGCGGCGTTGTCCGCGAACGCGCCGACCGTGGTGTCGATCTGTGCGAGCGCGATCTTCATCTTGCCCGGAGCATAACCCGTCAGCGGCGCGCGGGCGCGACCTGTGCGCTCCCCGTGCGCGCCAGCTTGCCCCAGCCGACGGCGAACCCCGACAGCGCGTTCCACAGCGAGCGGACCAGCGCCACTCAGAGCAGCTGCCGGTAGAGCACGCGCTGGACGAACAGGCCGGGCAACAGGCCCAGGTACACATCTCAGTTCATTTGTAATCCGGCCTGCGGCTTGCGGCCTCTTTCCGTGCAGGGTACGTGCCACGCGCGGGACGGTGGTGTGTTAGACCCTCGGGAGTGCACGACGACGTGAGACGGCGCAAGTCGCAGCACCTCGACCTGGCGCTGCGCGACGAGGTGGAACCCGCCGGGACGGACCCCCTCTTCCGCTGCGTCCGGCTGGTGCACCGCGCGCTGCCCGAGCTCCGCCTCGCCGACGTCGACCTCTCCGCCGAGCTGTCCGGCGGGCGGCTGCGGGCGCCGCTGATGGTGGTGGGAATGACCGGCGGGACCGATCGCGCCGGCCAGATCAACCGCGACCTGGCGCGCATCGCCGAGGAAGAGGGCATCGCCTTCGGCGTGGGCTCGATGCGCGTCCTGCTCGACCAGCCCGAGCTGCTCCCGACCTTCGACGTGCGCCCGGCCCGGCCGGCGCGGCTCTTCGCCAACCTGGGGGCGCAGCAGCTCGTGCAGCGCGGGCGCGACGCGGCGCACCGGCTGATCGAGCTGATCGGCGCGGACGGAATCGCCATCCACCTGAACCCCGCCCAGGAGCTGGTGCAGGACGGCGGCGACCGCGACTTCACCGGCTGCCTCGACGCCATCGCGCGCCTCGCCGAGGAGCTGGGCGACCGCCTCATCGTCAAGGAGACCGGCTGCGGCATCGGGCCCGACGTGGTGCGCGAGCTGATCGCGCGCAAGGTGCGGGTCATCGACGTGAGCGGCAGCGGCGGCACCAGCTGGACGCGGGTGGAGCAGCTGCGCGCGAACACCCCGGAGGCCGGCGCGCTGGGCGAGCTGCTCAGCGACTGGGGAATTCCCACCTCAGCCTGCATCGGAGCGGCGGTGCGCGTGCTGGCGCCGAAGAAAGGTCCGCGGGTGCGGCTGATCGCGTCCGGCGGAGTGCGCAGCGGCGTGGACGTCGCGCGCTCGCTCGCGCTGGGCGCGGACGTCGCCGGGTTCGCGCTGCCGATGGTGCGCGCGCACCAGCGCGGCGGGATCGACGCGGCGCGCGCGGAGCTGCGGGGGGCGATCGCCGCGCTCCGGGCCGCCTGCCTCCTGGTCGGCGCGCGCGACGTGCAGGCGCTGCGGTCCTCCCGCCCGGTGCTGCTGGAGCCGCTGCCCTCCTGGATCGCGCAGCTGGAGCCGCCTCCGTGAAGGCGTCCGCCCCGGGCAAGGTGCTGCTCCTGGGAGAGCACGCGGTCGTGTACGGTCATCCGGCCCTCGCCGCCGCCCTGGGGCGCCGCGTGGCCGTCGAGGTGGAGGAGGACCCCGGAGGTCCCACGATCGAGCTGTTTGCGCCGGCCATGTCCTCGACCCCGAACCCGACCTCGAACCCCACCTCGACCTCGCACCCGACCCCGACCTCGAACCCGACCCCGAACCCGACCTCGAACCCGACCTCGACCTCGCACCCGACCCTGTCCGCCATCCCCGCCCCTCCCGAGCTGCTCCGCGCCGCCGCCGACCTCGCCGCCGCCGCCGGCGCCCCGCCGCGCTTCCACGCGCGCGTCCGCAGCGAGCTGCCTCTGGGTGGAGGGCTGGGCAGCTCCGCCGCCCTCGGGGTCGCGCTCGCGCGCGCCTTCGCGCAGCTCGCCGGCCGGGACTGCCCGCCGGAGCGCGCCGAACAGCTCGCGCTGCAGCTCGAGCGCGTGTTCCACGGAGCTCCTTCGGGCGTCGACCCCGCCATCTGCGCGCGCGGCGGCGTGATCCTCTTCCGCCGCGGCGACCCGGCCGAGGTCGAGCGCATCTCGCCGCGGGCGCCGCTGCATCTCGCGGTGGTGCTGACGGGAGTGGCGCGCGGGACGCGCTCGACGGTGCTGCCGCTCTCCGCCCGCCGCGCGGAGCGTCCGGACCTCTACGACCCGATGCTGGCCTTCCTCGGCGAGCTGGCGCGCGGCGGGGCCCGGGCGCTCAAGCGAGGCGACCTCCAGGACCTGGGTGTCCGCTTCGACGCGGCGCACGGCGTCCTGGGCGCCCTGGGCGTCTCCTGCCCCGAGTTGGAGGAGGCCGTCGCGGCGCTGCGCGGCGCTGGAGCGCTGGGCGCCAAGCTGACCGGAGCGGGCGGCGGCGGGGCGGCCATCGGCCTGGCTGGCGACGCAGCCCACGCGGCGGTGCTGGTGCGCGCGGCCGAAGGGGCCGGCATGCGCGCGTTCGCGGAGGAGATCGCCCCGTGAAGGCCACCGCCGTCGCGCACGCCAACATCGCGCTGGTGAAGTACTGGGGAAAACGCGACGAGGCGCTGCTCTTGCCCGAGGCGGGATCGCTCTCCGTCGCGCTCGACCAGCTCGTCACCACCACCACGGTCGAGCTGGGCGCCGCGGAGGACTCGCTGCGCATCGACGGCCGGCCGGCTTCCGGCGCCGAGCTGCGGCGCGCCCGCGCGGTGCTCGACGCGGCCGGGATCGGCGACCGGGCGCGGATCGAGTCGCGCAACGACTTCCCCACCGCCGCCGGGCTCGCCTCGAGCGCGAGCGGTTTCGCCGCCCTGGCGGTGGCCGCTTGCGCCGCGGCCGGACAAGAGCGCACCGGGCGCGAGCTGTCCGCCCTGGCCCGCCTGGGGAGCGGCTCCGCGGCGCGCAGCGTCCCCGGCGGATGGGCCGTGTGGGAGGACCAGGACGCCGGACAGGTCGCTTCCCCGGACCACCTGCCGGTGCGCCTGGTCGTGGCCGTCTGCGGGGAAGGGCCGAAGCAGGTCGGGTCGCGGGACGGGATGAAGCGGTCGCGCGAGACCTCGCCCTATCACGCCGCGTGGATCGAGCAATGCCGCCGCGATCTGCCCGAGGCGCTGCGCCTGCTCCGCGCGCGAGACCTCCCGGGGCTGGGAGCGCTCGCCGAGCGCAACGCGCTGCGCATGCACGCCGACGCGCTCGCGGCCGATCCGCCGCTCCTCTACTGGGAGCCGGCCACCGTCGGTTGCCTGCAAGCGCTCCAGCGGCTGCGCGAGCAGGGCGCCGGGGCGTGGGCGACGATCGACGCCGGGCCGCACGTGGTCGCGCTCTGCGCGCCCGGGGATGCGGCGCGCGTCGAGGCGGCGCTGCGTTCGGTGCCCGGCGTGCGCGACGCGCTGGTGTGCGCCCCCGCCGGGGGAGCGCGCGTCGTCGAGCGATCGTCCGATGCCCGCGCCCGCTGAGCTCGACGTCCCGGGGAAGGCCTTCGTGGCCGGGGAGTACTCGGTCCTCGAGCGCGGCCAGCCGGCGCTGGTGCTGGCGGTGGATCTCCGCTTGCGCGCGACGCTCCGCGATCTGCCCGGCCGCGCGGTCGAGCTGCTGCGTCACCCGGGCGGCGAGTCCGTGCGGGGCGAGCTGACGCGCGAGGGCGTGAGCTGGTCCTCGGGCATCCCCGGCGAGCTGCGATTCGCCGCCCGCGCGGCGCGGATCGCGGCCAGGCTGTGCGCCGAGGAGGGCCGCGAGCCTCGCGGCTTCGAGGCTGCCTTCGCGGACGATCTCTCCCGCGAGGGCCGCAAGCTGGGCCTGGGCGGCAGCGCCGCCGCGTCCGTGCTCGCCGTGCGCGCCGCCTGCGCGGCCCAGGGGCGCGAGGTCGCTCCGCGCGAGGCGATGTGCCTGGCCGCGGCGGCGCACTGGATCGAGCAGGGCGCCCGGGGCAGCGGGGCGGACGTCGCCGCCTGCGCGCTGGGCGGGCTCGTCGAGGTCCGGACGAGGCACGCCTGGACGGACGCCGACGATCCGCTCCGCGGCGGCGCGCGCGATCTGCTCGCTCGTCCGCCGCTCGAGGCGCGAGCGATCCCCCTGCCTCCAGGTGTCCGGTTCCTGCTCGCCTGGACCGGCGCACCCGCGGACACGCGCCGCCTGGTCGGCGACGTCCTCGCGTTCGCCCGCGCGCGGCCTGGCCGCTGGCGCCATCACGCGGGCGCGCTCTCGGCCCACGAGACCGCGCTGCGCGAGGCGATGGAGCGCAACGACGTTCCCGGGGCGCTCGATGCGGTCCGTCGCGCAGCCGCCGCGATGGGCGCTCTCGGCGAGGAAGCGCAGGTGCCGATCGTGACGCAGGATCTGGCGCGCGCTTGCGCGATCGCCTCGTCCGCGGGCGCGGCGGGGAAGCCGAGCGGCGCCGGAGGCGGGGACTGCGCCATCGTCCTCGCCTGGGGAGAGGCCGCCGATCGCGCCCGCGAAGCGCTCGGCGTGGCCGGGTACCTGGCCGTGGAAGTCACTCCGGCGCTTCCTTGACCCGACCCGCCGGCGAGGCGGAGATTCCCGCGCCCCTGTGCACGGCCCCGTCGCCAGCCTGCTGCTGCTCGCCCTGGCGCAGTCGGGTGAGAACGTGCGCGAGGCGCCGCCGCAGCCGCCGCCTCACGCGCCCGAGCTGACCCGCGCGCCGTCGCTGATCGAGTTTCATTCGGCGGACCATCCCCCCGACCGGCTCGCGCGCGGGGAGCAAGCGGACGTCGCCTGCCTGGTGGACATCGACGCCGAGGGGCGCGTCGTCGACGTGGTCGTGGAGCGGTCCGCGGCGCCCGACTTCGACGCGGCCGCCTTGGCGGCGATCCGCTCGTTCCGCTTCTCGCCGGCCGAGATCGACGGCAAGCCCGCGGCGGTGCGGATCCGCTACGTCTACCATTTCGTGGTGCGGAAGCAGGCCGCGCCGGCGCCGGAGCAGGCCGCCGGCGAGGCGACGCTGCGCGGGACCGTGGTGGAAGCGGGCACGCGCCGGCCGGTGGCGGGCGCGGACGTGTTCGCGGGCGGCGCTCAAGCCGCCGCCGATGCGCAGGGCCGGTTCGAGCTGCGCGTCCCGGCCGGCGAGGTCGAGCTGCGAGCGGGCGCTCCGGGGTTCGGCGAGTCGCGCCGCCGGATGCGCCTCGAGGCGCGCGGCTCCGCGGACGTCATCCTCTACTTGCGGCGGACCGAGGTGGGCGACTACTCGGCGGTGGTGGAAGGGTCGCGCCCCGAGGAGGCGCCGACGCGCCGCACGCTCCGGCACGAGGAGCTCGTCAACGTGCCGGGGTCGCTCAACGACCCGATCCGCGTGGTGCAGAACCTCCCGGGGATGAACCGCGCTCCCTACCTGGGCGGCGCGCTGCTGGTGCGCGGGACGCCGCCGGCCGACACCGGCATCTACCTCGACGGGCAGCGGATCCCGATCCTCTACCACTTCCTCGGCGGGCCCTCGGTGATCAACGAGCAGCTCCTCGACCGCATCGACTTCTACCCGGGCGGCTACGGCGCCTACTACGGGGCCAACCTCACCGGCGCGATCGACGTCGGCACGCGCAAGGGAGATCCGCAAGGGTTCCACGGCAGCGTCTCGGTCGACCTGCTGCAGTCGGTCGGCTTCGTCGAGGCGCCGCTCGGCGAGCGCACCCAGGTGGCGGTCGCCGCTCGGCGCAGCTACATCGACTTCTTCCTGCCGCTCTTCCTCCCCAACGATCCGAAGAACGGAGTCACCAGCATCACGCCGGTGTACTGGGACTACCAGGCCCGCCTCGATCACAAGCTCCTGAACGGCGACGAGCTGACGCTGTTCGCCTTCGGGACCGACGACTCGCTCGCGCTCATCCAGAAGGGCGGGTCGCGCAACCAGCCGCTCGAGGTGAGCTCGCACATCGGCGCGCACCAGCTCCGCTTCGGCTGGCGCCACGCGGTCTCGGACGCCGTCACGCTGCGCGTCGCGCCGCTCTTCGGGCTCACCGTCCAGTCCTTCGACGCCACGGGCGCCGGCACCGGGTCGTTCGGGCTCAACCAGACAGGCCGCATCTTCGACTGGACCCTCGCGCTCCGCACCGACGCGCGCTGGCAGGCGCGGCCGTGGCTTTCGCTGCGCGCCGGCGTCGACCTCTCCTGGGACCGGTACGTGGTGAACGCGGACATCCAATCGACCCTGCAGATCCGGCAGCTCGGTCCGCCGATCACGCAGGAGCAGCAGATCTCGCACACCCAGCCGCTCGGCAACCTGGGCGAGTTCGCCGAGGCGGAGCTGAAGCTCGGCCGCTGGGAGCTGCACCCCGGGCTGCGGCTCGATCAGTTCCACTGGCGCGAGCACACCTACGGGACGCTCGATCCGCGCCTGTGGGGGCGGTACGCCCTGACCGAGGCGACGGGCCTCAAGGGGTACGCGGGCCTCTACCACCAGGCGCCGAGCCCGTTCCAGCTGGACCCCGCGCTGGGCAATCCGGCGCTCCTGCCCCAGCGCGCCTTCCAGGTCGGCCTGGGCGTGGACCACCGCTTCGGCGCCGGCTGGAGCCTCTCGGTCGAGGGCTTCTACGATCGCCGCAGCTCGCTGGCGTCGCGAGTGCCGGCCGAGACGCTGCCCGACGGCACGGTGTCCAACCCGCTCTACCTCAACCAGGGCCTCGGGCGCTCGTACGGAGTCGAGGTCCTGCTCCGCCGCGATCTCTCCGCGCGCTTCTACGGGTGGGTGGCGTACACGCTCTCTCGCAGCGATCTGTTGCCTCGGAATGACGTCGACTGGCGCGCCTTCAACTTCGACCAGCCGCACAACCTGATCGTGGTCGCCGGCTACCGCCCCAGCCCCGCTTGGGAGCTCTCGATGCGCTACCGCTTCGTCTCCGGCAACCCGACGGCGCCCGTCACCTCCGCCGTGTTCGACGCGGACAGCGGACGCTTCAACCCGGACTCGGGGAACCTCGGGGACGCGCGTCTGCCGGCATTCTCCCAGCTCGACGCGCGCGCCCAGTACACCTGGACCAGCAACCTGTGGCAGGTCTCCGCGTACCTCGACGTGCAGAACGTGCTCAACCACACGAACGAGGAGCTGCACGTGTGGGACTACCGGTACCGCCAGCAGGGCAGCATC
>DASWGQ010000452.1:0-2769 GCA_036393595.1 Myxococcales bacterium
AAGGGGCTCGACCTCTCCATCAGTTTACGAGGCTACGTGTGGGTTCGCTTGCGCTCGGCCCGCCGCTTCGCAGCCGCCGGTTTGCCGCCGGCGACATACCGGTCCCGCTTCCGCTGGATGCCTCGCGGCTTCACGCGGGGGGACCTGGCTATCCGTCATGCTCGATACATACGGTGCGGGCTCCTTTCATCCCGCTAGGAACGCGCCGCTTTCGCGGCGCACCTGTCGTGCGCACAACCAACACGCCGCGGACCAGATGTACGGTCGCGCGTTCATGGAACGAGCGCGCGCATCGGTCGATCGGCTTGCAGCCGGTCCCGGGACTCCGGCAGGGTGAGTGGATTATCCGCCCCAGGGCGGGACGCGGCGCGTCAGAAGAGCGCCTGCACTGCAGCGCCCTACCGCGGACGACGCCCTCCGCTCTTGCACATCCGGCGGCGGCGGAGTAACCGCGGCGGATGCGTTTCGGGCCCAACTTCGCCGGGCTGACCTGCTTCTCGTGCGGCGCGACGCACGACGCGGCCGTCCTCCAGACGGTCTGCACGAGCTGCGGGCTGCCACTGCGGGTCGACTATCGCCTTGGGCCGGGTTCGCTCGCGCTCGAGACCGTGCGGTCGCGCCCGCCGTCGCTCTGGCGCTACGAGGAAGTGCTCCCAATCCGCGCCGCCGACGCGGTGACGCTCGGCGAAGGGTTCACCCCGCTGGTGGAGGTCGACGGCGTCCTGGTGAAGGACGAGGCGCGCAATCCAACCGGCTCGTTCAAGGCGCGGGGGATGACCCTGGCGGTGTCGCTGGCACGGGCGCTGGGCGCGCGGGCGCTGGCCGCTCCGTCGGCGGGGAACGCCGCGGGAGCGCTTGCCGCGTACGGCGCCGCCGCCGGACTGCCGGTGGTGGTCGCCATGCCCGAGGACACTCCGCGCGCCTTCGCGGAGGAGTGCCGGCACTACGGCGCGGAGGTGCATCTGGTGCCGGGCAGCATCGCGGCCGCGGGCAAATGGCTCAAGGCGAACGGTCCGCGGGACACCTTCGACGTGTCGACGTTGAAGGAGCCCTATCGCGTCGAAGGCAAGAAGACGATGGCGTACGAGCTCTTCGAGCAGCTCGGTGAGCTGCCCGACGTCATCGTCTACCCGACCGGCGGTGGCACCGGCCTGGTCGGCATGTGGAAGGCGTTCGGCGAGATGCGCGAGCTGGGGTGGACGCAGAAGCGGCCCCGGCTCGTCTCGGTCCAGGCGGCGGGCTGCGCGTCCCCTCGCCCATCGGAGGATTCCTCTGCCTCCGCGCGCTGCGGGAGACCTCGGGGACCGCGATCGCCGTCTCCGAGGCGGCGATCGCCCCCGCCGCGGCGGAGCTGTCGCGCCGCAGCGGCCTCGACATCTGCCCGGAGGGCGGCACGGCATGGGCCGCCCTGCGCCGGCTGCGCCAGGACGGGTTCGTGAAGCCCGGCGAGACGATCGTGCTGTTCAACACGGGCACCGGTCTCAAATATCGCTGAAATGGGGTGGCCGGGACCGAGCGGCGAAGGTAATTACAGGTCGAGGTGGAGGTCCGCGTCGATCGTTCACCACCGCAGACCTCCAGCGCTTCCCCGTCCAAGGCAGCCGAGGGGTCGCTTGCCTCTTGCGGGAAGCCGTCAGTGACCCGCATCTTGCGACGCCGGGAGAACGTGTTGGAGGGACGCCCAGGAAACCATGGTCGCGTGCTGGTGGTCGACGACGATCCACGGCTGAGCCGGATCTTCGCCGACGTGCTGCACGACGCCGGCTTCGCGGTGGACACCGCCGCGGACGGTCAGCACGCGCTCGCGCTGCTCGAGCGAGCGCAGTTCGACACGATCATCACCGATCTGGCGCTGCCTGGGATGGACGGCATGGGTCTCCTGCGGACCGTGCGCGAGCGCGGCCTGGAGGTGCCGGTCATCTTCGTCACCGGCTCGCCGCAGCTCTCCACGGCGATGCAGGCGGTCGAGTTCGGCGCCTTCCGGTACCTGCTCAAGCCGATCGACGCGGAGCAGCTCGTCGAGGTCGTCGAGCGCGCCGTCCGCATCCACAAGCTGGCGGACATCAAGCGCCAGGCGAAGGAATATCTCGAGAAGGAGCAGGACTCGGAGCACCCCGGCCTTTCGGAGCGCTTCTCGAACGCGCTCGCCGGTCTGGACCTGGCCTTCCAGCCCATCGTGCGCTGGCCGCAGAAGCGCCTGGTCGCCTACGAGGCCCTGCTCCGCACCAGCGAGCCGAGCTTCCCGCGTCCCGAGAAGCTGGTCCACGCCGCGGAGGTGCTGGGGAGGGTGCACGAGCTGGGACGCGCGATCCGCGCCCGAGCGGCGCTGCGGATGCAGAAGAGCCCCATGCGGCTCTTCGTCAACCTGCACTCCGAAGAGCTGCTGGACGACGCGCTGTACGATCCCAAGGCGCCGCTTTCCTTGATCGCCGGACGGACGGTGCTGGAGATCACCGAGCGCGCCGGCCTCGACTGCGTGCCCGACGTCCGCACCCGCATCGACCGCCTCAAGCGGATGGGGTTCTCGGTCGCGGTCGACGACCTGGGCGCCGGCTACTCGGGGCTCACCAGCTTCGTCCAGCTCGACCCGCAGGTCGCCAAGCTGGACATCGCGCTGGTGCGCAACCTCCACCGCGAGCCCACCAAGCGGAAGCTGGTGCGGACCATCACCTCGCTGTGCAAGGAGCTGGGCATCACCGTGCTGGCGGAAGGCATCGAGTCCTGCGAGGAGCGCGACGCGCTGGAGGGCCTGGGCTGCGACCTGCAGCA
>DASWGQ010000453.1:0-7418 GCA_036393595.1 Myxococcales bacterium
CTTCACCGACTCGATGTCCGAGCCGAAGATGTGGATCTGCACGCCGTGGCAGCGCTCGCCCTTGTGCTTGTCCCAGGTGGGCGTGAACGAGCAGGGGCGGAAGCGGACGTTGCGGAACCCTTCCGCGTCGAGCGAGGCGGCGAGCTTGCGCGCGTCGAGCCAGGGCGCGCCCCAGATCTCGAACGGCCGCGTCGTCCCCCGGCCCTCGCTGAGATTGGTCCCTTCCAGGAGGCACATCCCCGGATAGACCAGCGCCGTGGAGAAGGTGGGCATGTTTGGCGAGGGCAGGACCCAGGGCAGGCCGGTCACGTTCCAGAGCATGTCGCGTTTCCAGCCCTGCAGCTCGACGACGAAGAGGTCGCAGCGGATCTCCTCGTTGATGAAGCGCGCGTACTCGCCGGCGGTGAGGCCGTGGCGGGCGCTGACCGGAAAGAGGCCGACGAAGGATTCGAATCCGGGATGGACGATGCCGCCCTCGACGGCGACCCCGCCGAGGGGATTGGGGCGATCGAGAACGAAGAACTTGAGCTTGTTCTTTGCGGCGGCCTTCATCGAAAGGCCCATGGTGGCGAGGTAAGTGAAGTAGCGGCTGCCCACGTCCTGGATGTCGAAGACGAGCGCGTCGAGGCCTTTGAGGTGCTCGTCGCGCGGCGTGAGCGAGCCGAAGTCCTTCCCGTAGAGCGAGTGCTCGGGAACGCCGGTGCGCGCGTCGCGCGCCTCGGAGACTGCCTCGAGGTACTGCGCGTCCCCGCGCACTCCGTGCTCCGGGCCGAAGAGCGCGGCGAGAACGCCGGCCTCGTGGAGCACGTCGGCCATGTGGCGCAGCTCCGGCGTCACGCTGGTGGGGTTGAGGATCGCGCCGACCTTGAGATCCTTCAGGTGCCGCAGGAGGGAGTCGATGGCCAGCATCAGTAGGCGTTGCGCGAGAGAAAACCGAACGCCAGCGTTCGGGCGAGGATCTTCAGATCGAGCAGGATGGACCAGTGCTCGATGTAATAGAGGTCGTACTCGACCCGCTTCTGGATGCTGGTGTTACCGCGCAGGCCGTGGATCTGCGCCCAGCCGGTCATGCCCGCCTTGACCATGTGCCGGAGCTGGTAGCGCGGGATGTGCCGGCGGAAGCGCTCGATGAACACCGGCCGCTCCGGCCGCGGCCCGACCAGGCTCATGTCGCCGCGGAATACATTGAATAGCTGAGGCAGCTCGTCGAGGGAAAGGCGGCGCAGCCAGGCTCCGGAGCGCGTCACCCGGGGATCGCCGGCCGCGGCGAACTGCGGGCCTGCCAGCTCCGCGTCGGCGCGCATGGTGCGGAACTTGAGCATCGCGAACGGCTTGCCGTCGAGGCCGACGCGCTCCTGTCTGAAGAGCACCGGGCCGGGACTGGTGGCCTTCACCAGAAGCGCGAGGAGGAGGAGGAGCGGTGAGAGCAGAAGCAGGAAGAGCGAGGAGAAGACCAGATCGAAGATCCGCTTCATCACGGCGTTGATGCCCAGCACGCCGCTGGACTGGAGATTGACCACCGGCAGGCCGCCGAATTCCTCCAGGCCGCCGAAAAGCGTCGCGTACTGGTAGACGTCCGGCACCAGCTTCACGTCGACGGTGGTGTCCGCGCAGATCTCCATGATGCGCGGCAGCCAGTGGAACGAGCGGGAGGGCAGCGCGACCAGGACCTGATCGATCTGCTGCCGGCCGAGCACCTCGCGCAGGTCGCGCACGGTGCCGATCACCTGGGTGCCGTCCACGCTCTGGCCGACGCGCGAGCGGGTCAGCGACAGGCATCCGACCGGGCGGAAACCCAGCTCGCGATGCGCCTCGATCTGCTCCAGCGCCTGGCGCGCCAGGCGGCCCGCCCCGAGCACCAGCACGTAGCGCAGGTTGTGCCCGCGGCGGCGCAGCGCTTGCAGCACTTCCTTGAAGAGGAAGCGCATCGCGCCGACACCGACGAAGGCCAGCACGGTGAAGATGAGCAGCGCGCCTCGCGAGTAGCGATCCTCGCGGACGAAGTAGGTGACGGCGACGAGGAGCAGGCCGGCGAGGACGGTCGCCTTGAAGACCCCGAACACCTCGTCCAGCGCCGACTTCTGCCGCTGCGGCCGGTAGAGCCCCACGCTGCGCAGCACGAGCGGCCAGAGCACGACCGCCAGCGCGCCCACGGTCAGGGTTTCGCGCAGCGGCGGCAGCTCCGAGTAGGGAAAGGTGCGCGGTGAGCCAAACCGGATCGAGTAAGCGCCGGCGAACGCGGCGGTGACCATGGCCACGTCCAGGAGGACCCGGAACGCGGTGAACACCTGGTGGTGCCGCTTGAACATCGCGCGCGGAAGTACCGGGAAAGGACCGGCCGCGCAAGTGAACGGCCACCCTGTCGGCTTGCTGCTTACGGACCGCCTAGCCCTCGGTGGGCGTCACTTCCAGATCGACCACCTCGTTGCCGCGCACGGCGCGGACAGGCAGCTTGCGGTCGATGGACGCCGCGTCGAGCAGACGATGCACCTCGTCCACGTTGCGCACCGGCTTGCCGTCCAGGGCGACGATCACGTCGCCGGGCAACAGGCCGCCGCGAGCGGCGGGCTTGCCCGGCTCGACCTGCATCACCTGCACGCCGGTGTCCGCGACGAGCTCCAGCCGGCGCGCCAGCCGCTTCGGGAGCGGCCGCACCTGTCCGGCGAGGCCGAGGTAGCCGCGCCGCACGCGGCCCACGGTCATGAGCTGTCCGATCACCCAGCGCGCCGTGTCCACCGGCACGGCGAAGGAGAGCCCCTGCGCGCCGAGGATGATCATGGTGTTGATCCCCACCACCCGCGCCCGGCTGTCCACCAGCGGGCCGCCCGAGTTGCCGGGATTGAGCGCGACGTCGGTCTGCAGGATGGGGTCGATGAGACGGCCGTCCTGCGCGCGCATGCTCCGCGCCAGCGCGCTGATCACGCCCGCCGAGACGGTGTTGCTGAACCCGAGCGGGTTTCCGATGGCGACCACCAGCTGGCCGACCCGCAGCGAGGCGGAGCTGCCCAGCTCGGCGTGAGGCAGGTGGGTCCCCTCGATGCGGATGACCGCCAGGTCGGTCGCGGGGTCGCTGCCGACCAGCATGGCGGCCTGCTCCGAGCCGTCGGTGAGGGTGACGCGCATCTCCCGGGCGCCGGCCACCACGTGCGCGTTGGTCAGCATGTAGCCGTCGGGCGTGAACAGGACGCCCGAGCCGCCGCCCGCCCGCCCGCGGCCGGCGCGCACCGCGACGCCGACCACCGCGGGCCCGACGCGCTCGACGACGTGCACCACCGCCTTCGAGTAGGCGTCGAGCAGCTCGACGTCGCTCGCCGCCGGCTCCGGCGCCGGGCTCGCCCCGGGCGCGCGGCCGACCGGGTCGTCGACGAGCTGCACGCGGATCTTCTTCTGCACCGTGGACATGAGGGCGCAAGGTGCGCACCCAGGAGGTCGTGTCAAGACAGCCGCCGCGGTATCCGGCGGCGCTGTGCTTTTCACAGCGCGGACATCATGGAACGCAGTCCAGGCGCTCCAGGGCCTCCCGCAGCTCCCGTACGAACCGCGGCGCGGCGAATCGCTCCGCGTGGGCGTGGATCCCATCTGGATCAGCCTGCGGCGCGAACCGATCCATCGCGGCGATGCCGGCGAGGAGGGACTCGACGGCCGGCTCCTCGAAGAAGAGGCCCGTCCGCCCCGGTACGACCGTCTCCAGCGCGCCGCCGCGGCCCAGCGCGAGCACCGGGCGCCCGGCGGACTGCGACTCGACGGGGGCGATCCCGAAGTCCTCTTCCCCGGGCAGCACGAAGAACGAGGCCCGCGCGTAGAGCTGGGGAAGGTCCTCGTGCGGCACGCCGCCCAGGAAGCGCACCGTGGGACCGGCCTGGGCGGCCAGGCGCGAAAGCTCCGGGCCGTCCCCGGCGACGACCAGCTTCCGGCCCAGCTGGGTGAACGCCTGCACGGCGAGCTGGATCCGCTTGTACGGCACCAGCGCGGAGACGATCAGCGCGTAGCCGCCGGGTCCGCGCTCCGCGGCGGGGAGATCGCTCGCGGGGCGGAAGCGCGAGGTCTCGACCGGCGGGTACACCACCGCGTCCGCCGCCCGGCCCCAGACGCGCTGCATGCGCTGGGAGACGAAGCGGCTGTTCGCGATCAGGCCGTGGGCGCGCGCGGTGGATCGGACGTCCCAGCGGCGCAGCCAGGGCGCGACGAGATGGGCGGCCGCGCGAGTGAGCGGGCCCGCGCGGTCGCGGCCGAAGTACGCGTCGAACTGGTCCCAGACGTACCGCATGGGCGTGTGCACGTAGGCGACGTGGCGCGCTCCCGGAGCGGGCCGGCAGCCCTTGGCGACCGCGTGGCTGGTCGAGATCACCAGGTCGTAGCCGCGCAGGTCGAGGCTCTCGATGGCGAGCGGGAACAGCGGCAGGTAGTGGCGGTAGCGGGTCCGCGAAGCAGGGAGCCGCTGCAGGAAGCTGGTGGTGATCCGGCGGGACTCGATGACCGGGCCGCAGCTGCCCGGGACGTGCACCAGCGTGAAGACGTCGGCCTCGGGGTACATCTCGCAGATCGCCTGCAGGACGCGCTCACCGCCGCGCAGGCCGGTCAGCCAGTCGTGCACGAGCGCGACGCGCGTCAAGGAGCGGCCTCGCGGTAGGCCGCCAGGTGCGCGCGGGCACTGCGCTCCCAGGTGAACCCGGCCGCGCGTTCGGGACCCTTGCGCGAAAGCTCGGCGCGCAGGCCGCGATCCTCGAGGATCCGGCCGAGGGCCTCGGCGAACGCCTCGGGGTCGCCGCGGGCCGCGTGCAGGGCGCAGCCGCCGGCGACCTCCACCAGGGCGGGATCGTCGCTGGCGACGCTCGGGACGCCACACGCCAGCGCCTCGAGGAGCGGCAGGCCGAAGCCCTCGTAGCGGGACGGATAGCAGAACGCGGCCGCGCCGCGCAGCAGCGGCGGCAGCTCGTCGTCGCGGACGTACCCCAGCCGGACCGCGCCCTCCAGCGCGGCCGGGTCCAGGCGCTGCAGCGGGCCCGCGAGCACCAGCGCGTGCTCGCGGCGCACCGGCTCCGGCAGCGCGCGCCAGGCGGCGAGCAAGGTGTCGACTCCCTTCCGTGGCCCGAGCGCGCCGACGTACAGCACGTACCGGCCCGGGACGGGGCTCGCCGACGGTCCAGCCGGACGGAAGCGCGCGTCCACGCCGTGCGGGATGGCGCGCACGCGCTCCGCGGAAACGCCCAGCCGCTCGACCACCTGCCGTGCGATGGCCTCGGTCGGGGTGATCACGCGCGCGGCGTCGCGGGCGTGCATCCGCAGCGCCGGAGCGAAGTGCCGGACCCGGGCGGGCTCCTCGGTCTGCGGCACGATCAGCGTGGACAGGTCGTGCACGGTGAGGACCACCGGACCCGCGAAGGGCGGGGCGGCGTGATTGGTCTCGTGGTAGACGGTGAGCCCGCGCCGTTGCTCGGTGGCGAGGGCGGCGGCCCGCGCGGCGTCCGCGAGCGCATACGCGGCCGGGAGCCGCTTGGCGGCGCTGCGGATGGCGGCGAACGCGCGCGCGGCAAGGCCGCCCGGGCTCCGGATGGCGGCGCCCGGGGCGAACAGGGGGCGGACGCGCACGCCGGGCTCCGGAAGCTGCTCGAGCCCCGCGAGCAGGCCGGCGATGTAGCGGCCGACTCCGGTGCGCGGGGCGGCCAGGGGAGAGGCGTTGATCCCGACGGACAGCAAGACGGGCGACGATGTAGCACAGCTCGTCCATGCCATCGTCGTCACCCACCGCGGCGCGGCCTGGCTTCCCGGCTGCCTGCGCGCCCTCGCCGCCCAGGAGGCGCGCGCGCGCCTGGAGATCGTCGTCGTCGACAACGGCTCGATGGATGGGACCGCGGCGCTGCTCCGGGCGGAGTTCCCGTCCGTCGCCGTCCTGCGCCTTCCGGAGAACCAGGGCTACGCGCGAGGAAACAACGCGGCGCTGCGCCGTGCGCTGGCCGCGGGAGCGGACTTCGCCGCGCTGGTGAACGACGACGTGGAGGTGGAGCCGGGATGGCTGCAGGCGCTCCTCGATGCCGCCGCCGCGCACCCCGAGGCCGGGCTGCTCTGCGGGACCCTGCTCTTCCAGGGGGAGGAACGAGTCAACTCGACCGGCCTCGTGATCGACGCGCTCGGACGGGCGCGCGACCGCGACTTCGGCCTGCCGCGCGCACAGGTCGGGCGCGAAGACGGCCCGGTGACGGGCGTGAGCGGGGGAGCGGCCCTCGTTCGCTGCTCGCTCCTGCGCCGCACCGGGCTCTTCGACCCCGGCTACTTCGCCTACTACGAGGACGTGGATCTCTCGCTTCGCGCCGCGCGCGCCGGGTCCATCTCCTGGTATGCGGGACGAGCGATCGCGCGCCATCGGTTCGCCGCCACGGCGGGGTCCGGATCGCCCCGCCAGCGGTTCCTCCTCGCTCGGGGGCACCTGCGCACGCTCGCCCTGCACCAGCCGGCGTTGCGGGCCGCGGCGCTGGTCCCGCTCACCGCCGCGTACCGGCTGGCCGTGAAGGTGCCGCTCGAGTTGCTGTGCGGCCGCCCCGCGCTCGCCCTCGCCGAGCTGCGCGCCGCCGTGGCGGGCACCGCGGCGGCGCTTCGGGCCTTGCCCGTGCGCCTGCGCAAGATCCCACCCGGAGCTGACCCCTGACCCCCTGTCGCTTGCTTTCCAGGAGAGCCGACCGGAGCGAGAGGCGAGTCAAATTCGCTGCCGGCCATCTCGGATTAGCGGCGACGCCGGCACGCCTTAACGCAGCGCGTCCCGTCCCGGGGCGGATAGTCCTGCACTCACCCTGACTGAATCCCGGGACCGGCTGTACGCCGGTCGACCGATGCGCGCGCTCGTTCCATGAACGCGCGCCCGTACATCTGATCCGCGGCGTGTTGGTTGTCTTCCAAACCTGTCAATCGCAAACGACCCGTATACGTAAGTTGTCCGATGCGACGCCGCGCGCCCGAACGAATCCTGCATCCGCCCCGGGACGGGACGCAGCGCGTTAGGGAGTTGCGCGCCTCGCCGCCGTCGCGCTCGACGCTCGCCCTGGAAAGCAACGGAGACCCACGTTGGTTGTTCTCCGAGGCGGAACGCACGGACTGGTCGGTATGAGAACGCCCGCTTCCCGGCGCCGACCCCTGAACCTCAACGATAGATGACCACTGCCGCGGTGACGGCCCAGCCGACCAGAGCGACCAGCAGGCCCGGATGGCGCGCGAGCAAGAGCCCCGGATCGCCGCCCGACCCGTCGCCGGTGACGAGCTGCTGGTAGCGGAAGAGCGCGTAGACGACGAAGGGGAGCGTGAACAACAGATTCGTGGTGCCGAAGTGCTCCACCGTCCGGGGCGACTGCGTGTAGAGCGCATAGCTGACGATGGTGGCGCCGACGAGCGCGGTGAGCCAGCGGTCCACCATCGGGATCGTGTACTGC
>DASWGQ010000454.1:0-2921 GCA_036393595.1 Myxococcales bacterium
GAAGTAGTGGCTGCGCTCGTCGAACGGGTTGGCCGCCACGGCGGGCTCATGATAGGTGCCGCGGCCGACCGAGTACGGGAGCAGCTCGAGGCGCCGGGGCGCCGGGATGTCGCGCAACCCCAGGAGGTGGGCGAAGCGCGAAGCGAGGCCGGTCTCGGTTTTGCCCACAAACGGGAACATGTCGAACTCTTGCTTGCGCTGGATCCAGCGCACGAAGCGGACCCCCCACACTTGCTCTGGGGCGTGAGAGAACCGGAGCTGAGAGAAGGGAATCCGGATCTCGGCCGTCCAGCCGAGCGAGTCGACCGCCACGGCTGCCTCCCATACCGGGTCCCAGGAGTCGTCGGAGAAGCCGCCGTCGTCGCCCCAGAAGAGGTCGCTCTTCACGCCCGCGGGGTTCACCACGAAGCGGTACGCCGTGCGGTGGTCGTGGTAGCTGTCGAACAGCACTCGAAACTCGTCGCTCTGCGAATCGGCATCCCGCCGGACGAGCCGCCTGGCGATCCGCCGCGGATCCGAGTCGAAGAGGCGTGCGCCGACGTAGACGGCGTGATCGTCGTAGACCACGAGGACGGCCGTGGACTCCGAGGCCGGCTTTCCCTCCTCGGGGTCGATCTGCCGGAAGTCCGTGACGGGCGCGGCGGCGAGGGCCCAGGCCGGGTCGTCGAGCTTGCCGTCGAGGACCGGTGGGCGCTGCACGCGAACCGCGGTCACCGTCGGAGCGATGAGACCGTTCGCGTGTCGCAGCGCCGCCGAATCCGCGGCGGCGGTCTGCAGGAGCAGCACGGTGAGGACGGCGAGCGGCACGGACGGCGCTCCCTGAAGAAGGGCTCAGCCGGAATGATGAACTCCCAACCGGAAACGTCGCTATGGGGGGTCCGGCGGCGAAGGCGTCAGGGCCTGGTGAGCAGCTCCTCGAACAGCGCGATCGCCCGGGGGTCGTTGGTCTGGCCCAGCCAGAAGAGGGCCTTCTTGCGGACCGAAGGACTGTGATGCGAGCGGGCGATACGGATCAGCGCGGGGACCCCTTCGTCGTGCGGGCGCTGGGAGAGGGCGAAGACGGCGCTCTCCTTCACCGTCACGTCCACGTCGTCCGCGTCCACGAGGTCGCTCAGGCCGCGGGTCGCCGCCTCCCCCGCCGCCTGCCCCAGCCAGAATACGGCTGAGCGGCGCGTTTCCTGCGCGACTCGGGTGTCGCGGGCGAGCCGGAGCAGGTCGGGCCACACGGTGACGCTGTCGGCGAGGATCGTGGGAAAGAGGGCGTCCCGCCCGACCTCGCCGCCGGCGCGCGCCGCCACATCGAGCAGGAAGCGGGTGGCGGCCGCCGCCGAGACCGCGCCGAGGTCCGTCACCTCTGCGCCGCCCGGGGAGCGCTCCTCACCGCCCACGAAGACCCGCACCCGCGTGATCTTCCCGCCGCGCACGGCCAGCGCGACCCGCGCCGGGCCCTCCGTGCAAGCACAGTCACCGGCGTCGTCGTGGTAGCTCCCGGAGGAGATGCGGTGCCGGCCGCAGCTGCCCTGCTCGCATTCGAGCGAGATGATGTTGCGGCCGTTGCCGCACACGCCCGGTCGCGTGGCGTAGTGGAAGCGCACCTCGCCGTCCGGGGCGCTGGCCACGCGGTCGCTCAGCCCCTGGAGCGCGAGGGCGAGGGCCAGCGAGGCGATCATTGGTTGATGATCTCCTCGAGCACCTTCGCCGCCCGCGGGTCGTGCGACTGCCCGATCCAGAACAGCGCCTTCTTGCGCAGCTCGCGGTTCGGCTCGCGGCGGGCGATGTCGATCAGCTTGTCGAGCGCGGCGGGCTCGCGCCGCTGCGAGTAGACGAAAACGAGCTGCTCCTTCATCTCCTGGTTCTGCACGCGGTCGTACAGAGCTACGAGCTGATCGAGATTGGCGCCGGACTGCCCGGCCCAGAACAGCGCCTTCTTGCGCATCTCGATGTTCTCGCGCTCGTTCAGCGCCAGGTCCATCATCCAGCGCATGTTCTCTTCGGCGCGCATCTGGGAGAGCGAGAAGATCACTTTCTCCCTGAGGTCGGGCTCGGCGAGCTTCGCGTACAAAGCGCGCAGGTAGCCGGCGTTTTCGGCGGAGCGCTGCTGGCCGAGCCAGAAGATGGCCTTGCCACGCGCCTCGACCGAGGCGTCCGACCGCTCGGCGTATGCGCGGAGCGCCTGCCCCGCTCGCGGGCTGCGCTGCTGCGACAGCGCGAAGATGGCCTTGTCTTGGAGCTCCTCGTCGCGGGTCGTCTTGAGGATCGAGTCGAGCATCCCGACCGCGCGTTCCGTCGGCACCTGCGAGAGCCAGAACACGGCTTGCTGCCGCACCTCCGAGTCGGGGTCGTGCTGCGCGACGTCGAGCAGGACGTCCTCGGTCTCGCCAGTCCGCTTCTGGGAGAGGAGGAACACCGCCTTGCGCCGCATCCCGGCCGAGCAGGCGTCGCGGCGCGCCAGCACCCGCTTGAGGATCGGGACCGCGTTTGCCGCGTCCATCTGGAGCAGGCCGTTCAGCGCCGCGATGCGGAGATCGTCCTCGTCGCCCTCGTCGGGGCACCCCCTGGCGCGGGTGCGTTCGCTGTCGGCGCTCGGCTGCGCGTGCTCCGCGAGCCAGCGGCCGGCTGCCTCGTCGCCCTGCCTCGCGAGCGCCGTCTGGATGCGCGCGAGCAGGGCGTCGCCGTCCCGCAGCGTGGCCGCCTTGGGGTAGCGCCGTTGCTGCTCGACCAGGAGGCTGCGGGCGCGGTTGAGGTCCGCGTTCTTGTAGAGCGCGAACGCCGCCCAGTAGAGGGCGTCTCCGGCCCGGGCGGAGTTGGGGTTGCGACGCGTGAGGTCCGCGTACAGGCTGGCCGCGTTGCTGTAGTCGCCGCGGTTGAACGCGCGCCGCGCCGCCTGCCACAGCGAGTCGGTCGGGTCCTGGTCGTCTTGG
>DASWGQ010000455.1:0-2907 GCA_036393595.1 Myxococcales bacterium
TCCGTCGAGGAGGGCGGCGGCGAGCACGCCCTCGAAGCCGGCCCCCTGCTCCGCGAATTGGAAGGCATCCAGGGCCTCCTCGAAGACACCTCCCAATCCAAACCCCACCTGAACCGGCCCGCAACTCCGACCGCTCCCTCCACCACGACCCCACGCCAAGGAGGCAGCAAGACCTCCCCTGACGCAGGTGCTGCCGTACCCGTTCAGCCGCGCTAGCCAGACCGATCACACCACGGAGCCCACGGAGAACACGGAGTCATCCAGGTTTACGAGGTGGCCAGCGTGTCGAATCCGAGATCGAATCTGATCTCCGTGCTCTCCGTGGTGCAATCGGTTTGAAGCAGTCGGGGGTCAGTCGGGGAGGGTGCCGGTGAAGACGAGTTGGGCGGGCCCGCGCATGAGAAGGTGGCCGGTCAACGGGTCGCGATGGATGGAGAGGGCGCCGCCGGGCAAATCGACGATCACCTCCGCGGACGGATCCACGTCTCCCCGGGCCACGGCCGCCGCGGCCACTGCGCAGGCGCCCGTGCCGCAGGCCTGGGTGAGTCCCGCGCCGCGCTCCCAGACGACCGCGGCGTAGCGCGCCGGCCCGACGCGAGAGACGAACTCGATGTTCGCATCCTCCGCGCGGCAGAGCGCGGACCCGTGGCGCGCGGCCAGGACGCGAAGCTCGCCTTCGGCAAAGACCACGCGGTGCGGATTGCCCGTCGAGACCGGCACCGCGGTGAAGCCCCCGGGCAGCTCGCGCGGGGCGCCCACCTCGGCCTCGCCCATCTCGACCTCGACCTGGCCGAAGGAACCCGACTCGGCCTCCACCGCGCAGGGCCGGGGCCCCGCGTCGGTCTGCAGCACGACGCGCGCGCGCGCCGGCCGCTCACCTCCGCCGGTGGCGATCCACAGCGCCGCACAGCGCGCGCCGTTTCCGCACATCTCCGGCACGGACCCGTCCGCGTTGTGGATCACGAACCGGTCGCCATCGAGCAGCGTCAGGACGCCGTCCGCTCCGATTCCCCGATGGCGATCGCACAGTTCCGTGGCGCGCTGCGGCGATGGCGGCGCGGCCCCGGCCCGGCCGCGCAGGTCGAGCAGGACGAAATCGTTTCCCAGACCGTGCAGCTTGGCGAAGCGCATGCCGGCTCCAGCATAACCCGGCCGAAAAAGGCGCGGGCGGTTGCTTGACAGCAGTGCAGCCGGGCGATTCAACTGGAGTTCCCGTGTCCCGGACCTGCCCTGACTGCCACAACACCTACGACGACGACGTCCTGCATTGCCCCGAGGACGGCGTCAGCCTGACCGAAGGCATCGCCGACGATCTGATCGGGCACGCCGTCGGCTCGTACCGGGTGGTCAGGCTGCTCGGGAAGGGCGGGATGGGCTCGGTCTACATGGCCGAGCATCCGGCGATCGGCTCGAAGGTCGCGATCAAGTTCCTCCACCCGCAATACTCGCACGACGAGAAGATCGTCGACCGCTTCTTCAACGAGGCGCGGGCGGTCAACGTCATCGGCCACGACAACATCCTCAAGATCCTCGACCTCAACGTCACCGACGACAACCGCCACTACTTCGTGATGGAGTTCCTCCACGGGCGGCCGCTGCAGAGCCTGCTCAAGGGCGGCGGCCCGGTGCCGCTCCAGATCTCGGGGCCCATCATCCTCCAGGTCTGCGACGCACTGGGCGCCGCGCACGGGGCGGGGATCGTCCACCGCGACCTGAAGCCCGACAACGTCTACCTGATCACGCTCAAGGGGAAGAAGAACTTCGTCAAGGTGGTGGACTTCGGCATCGCCAAGCTGACCAACTCCGAGGGCGTCTCCACCGGCAAGACCCAGACGGGCATGGTGATGGGCACGCCCGCGTACATGTCTCCGGAGCAGGCCAGCGGCCGCACCCAGCTGATCGACGCGCGCAGCGACATCTACTCGCTGGGGGTGATGATGTTCCAGCTCGCCACCGGCAGGCTGCCGTTCCCCGGAGCCGCCTTCGGCGAGGTGCTGATCGGCCACATCCAGCTGCCGCCGCCGCGCCCGCGCGACCTGAACCCGGCCGTTCCCGAGGGGTACGAGACCGTCATCCTGCGCACGCTGCAGAAGCGGCAGGAGGACCGCTACCACAGCATGGAGCAGCTGCACGAGGCCATCTCCCACGTGATGGGCCAGCTCGGCATCAGCACCGAGCTGCCGGCCGCCGGAAAGAACGAGGACATGGACACCATCGCCTCGCGCGGATCGCCGTCCAATCCGGGCGCGCGCACGCCTTCGCAGCCGGGCCGCTCCACCGACCCGCGCGCGGGAGCGCGCCGCAGCTCGCCCGGCAGATCGCAGCCCGTGTCGCGGCCGCGCGCCTCCGTCCCCGGACGGCCGCGGTCGGCGCCCGGCAGGCCGCAGCCCCGCGCACAGGAGCCGGGGGATCAGCCGACCCTCCCCGCCAGCTCCCTGCAGAAGAGCCGCGCCCCCCTGGTGGTGGGCATCGCCGCCGCCGTCGTGCTCCTGCTCGGCGCGGTCGGGTACGTGGTGAGCAAGTCGCTGACCGCCGCCCAGGAAGCGACGCGCGCCGCCGACGAGGTGGTGAAGACGCGCAAGACGGCGGTCCAGCCGCCGCAGCCCGAGCCGGAGCCGGTGTACGTGGTGGTGGTGAGCGACCCGCTCGAGGCGCGCGTGAGGGCGAGCTGGAGAGGCGGGGAGAAGGACGGGACCGCGCCCCTCTCCATCGAGGCGCCCCGGAACGCGAAGGTCCATCTCGAGATCACCAAGTCGGGGTACATGCCCTACCAGGCCGACCTCGTCGCCGACGTCGCGCAGACCTTCAGCGCCAGGTTGACGGCGCTCGCCATCGCTTCACCCACTCCGCCCGCGCAGCGCGAGCCGGAGCGCGCCGCCCGCAAGGCGTCGCCGAAGAAGAAGAAGA
>DASWGQ010000456.1:0-12759 GCA_036393595.1 Myxococcales bacterium
GCCCGCGCCGTCTCCGCGGCGCTCTGGATCCGGACGTCCTCCACCTGCCCGGGCAGCTTCCGCTGATCGAGCAGCCACAACGCGCCGTCCCGCCACTCCAACGTCCTGAACCCCATGCCGCCCGTTGTATCCACTTGGCAAAACGATTTCACCACGGAGAGCACGGAGCACACGGAGTCGGGTTTTGAAAAGCGAAAATCTCCGTGCTCTCCGTGTGCTCCGTGGTGCAATCGCTTTGGTTCAGAGGCGCAGTTCGAGGTAGAGGGCGCCGGGGATGGGGTTTTTGCGGTAGGGAGGGATTTCGCGGAAGCCGAGCTCCCGGTAGAGGGCGATGGCGGATTGCATGAGGGAGGGAATCGTGTCGAGGCGGATGGAGCGGTAGCCGAGGGCGCGGGCCTCGGCCAAGGCGGCCTCGGTGAGGGTACGGCCCAGGCCGCGGCCGCGGAAGGCGGGCCGGACGTAGAGGCGCTTCATCTCTGCCGCGGGCCCGTCCCACTCGTGCAGCCCCACGCAGCCAGCCGGATCGCCGTCCTCGATCGCGAGCAGCAGGCGCCCGCGCGGCGGGGCGTACATCCCGGGCAGGGAGCGCAGCTCCTCGTCGAATCCCTGGAAGCAGAGGGAGAACCCGAGCGACCGGGCGTACTCCAGGAACAGGGTGCGCACCTGCTCGAGCTGCGGTCCGGGAGCGGCGACCGACGCAATCACTTCATCCGCTCCATGTGCCCCGGCCGCGGCCGCCGGCGGCGGGAGGTCCGCAGCGCCATGCCCCCGATGAAGGTCGCCAGCAGGGCTGGCCCGCCGAGCGAGACGAGCACCACCAGCACCTCGCGCCCGGCCGATTGCACCAGGTCGGGGCGGCGGATGCCGGCCGCGGGGATGAGCGGGCTCTCCGTGCGCCAGGCGATCTGCAACAGCGCCACCCCCAGGAACACCCAGGTGAGCAGCAGCACCGCCAGGAGCGCCACGGCGATCTTGCGGCGGACGCGCTCCGGCGAGAAGACCACCGCGGCATCCAGCGCCAGCGAGATCACGATGCACACCGAGAAGAGCGCGGTCACCGGGTCAGTCGAGACGCTTCTTGAACAGCGCGTTGAGCACGCCAGGGTTTCCCTTGCCCTTCAGGTCCCTCATCGCCTGGCCGACGAAGAACCCGAGCAGGTTCTTCTTGCCCGCCTTGTACTTCTCCACCTCCGCGGGGCTGCGCGCGATCACGCCGTCGACCACCGCTTCGAGCGCGGACTCGTCGGAGACCTGCGCGAGCCCCTTCTCCTGCACGATCTGCGCGGGCGCCTTCCCGGTCCGGAGCACCTCCGCGAGCACGTCTTTCGCCGCCGTCGAGGAGAGCGTGCCATTGTCCTGCAGCCGGAACACCTCCGCGATCTGCGCCGGCTGGAACTTCGGCGCGGAGAGGTCCAGGGCACCTTCGTTGACCAGCCGCGCGACCTCGCCGGTGACCACGTTCGCGGCGCGCCTCCCCGCATCGTGCCCGGCCGCCTCGACGATGCCCGCATGCAGCTCGACGAGCTTCGGGTCGGCCGTGAGCGTCCGCGCGTCCGCGGCCGGCACTCCCGCCGCCACCAGCTCGGCCATGCGCTCGTGGGGGAGCTTCGGCACCTGCACCTTCCCCACCCACTCGGGCGACAAGACCAGCGGCGGCAGGTCGGGCTCGGGGAAGTAGCGGTAGTCGTTCGCCTCCTCCTTGGTGCGCATGGGCCGCGTCTCGCCCTTCTCGTTGTCGAAGAGGCGCGTCTCCTGGACCACCTTCTCGCCCCGCTCAATCGCCGCGACCTGGCGCTCGATCTCGTGCTCGATCGCCTGCCGGACGAAGCGGAAGGAATTGATGTTCTTCAGCTCGACTCGCGTGCCGAGCTTCTCGCTGCCCTTGCGGCGCACGCTCACGTTCGCGTCGCAGCGGAACGACCCTTCCTCCAGGTTGCCGTCGTTGATGCCGAGGTAGATGAGCGCGAGCCGCAGCGATTTCAAATATTCGCTCGCCTCTTCCGCGCTGCGCAGCTCCGGCTCGCCGACGATCTCGACCAGCGGCACGCCGCTGCGGTTCAAGTCCACCTGGGACCCGGTGGAGCCGTGCACGTTCTTGCCGGCGTCCTCCTCCAGGTGGATGCGCGTGAGCGCCACCTTGCGGAGGCCGCCGTCGGGCTGGGGCACCGGGACCGCGCCGCCCTTGCAGATGGGCAGCTCGTACTGGGAGATCTGGTAGCCCTTGGGGAGGTCCGGATAGAAGTAATTCTTCCGCGCCCACACGCTGCGCTCGGCGATGCGGCAGCCGAACGCCTTGCCGGCCTTGATCGCCATGTCCACCACGCTGCGATTGAGGGCGGGGAGAGCGCCGGGGAGGCCGAGGCAGACCGGGCACACCTGCGTGTTCGGGGGCGCGCCGAAGGCCGTCGAGCACGAGCAGAAGATCTTGCTCCTGGTCAGGAGCTGCGCGTGCACTTCGAGGCCGATCACGGGCTCCCAATCGTGGACGCTCATGAATGCTCCAGGAGCGGTGGGAGGCGGTGCGGCAAGGCGAGCGCGCGCTCGGCGGCCCGCGCGAGCCGGAGCAGCGTGCCTTCCTCGAACGGGCGCCCGACGAGCTGCATCCCGATGGGCAGCCCGGCCTGGGTGAATCCGCTCGGGACCGAGATCCCGGGAAGGCCGGCGAGGTTCACGGGCACCGTATAGATGTCGTTCAGGTACATGGCCAGCGGATCGTCGACCTTCTCGCCCAGCCGGAACGCCGCCCAGGGGCTGGTGGGCGACACCACCGCGTCCACGCCCGCCGCGAACGCCTGGTCGAAGTCGCGCCGGATCAGCGTCCTTATCTTTTGGGCGCGCAGGTAGTACGCGTCGTAATAGCCGGCCGACAGCGCGTACGTGCCCAGCAGGATGCGGCGCTTCACCTCGGCGCCGAACCCCGCGGCGCGCGTCTTCTCGTACAGCTCGAGCAGGGAGCCGCGCGCCTGGGCGCGGTATCCGTACCGGATGCCGTCGTAGCGGGCCAGGTTGGAGGACGCTTCCGCGGTGGCGACCAGGTAGTACGTCGCGATCGCGTGCGGCGAGTTGGGCAGCGAGATGGGCCGGACGGTGCACCCTTCGCGCTCCAGCGCGGCGATGCCTGCGCGGACCGATTTCTCGACCGCGGGATCCAGGCCCTCGCCGAAGTACTCCTTCGGCACGCCGATGGTCAGGCCGCGCACGGGCTTCTCCAACTCGGCGTCGTAGTCGGGCACCGGGCGCAGGCTGGAGGTCTGATCGTTCGGGTCGCGGCCCGCGATCGCGCGCAGGAGCAGCGCCACGCCCCGGACGTCCTGCGCGAAGGGGCCCACCTGGTCCAGCGACGACGCGAACGCCACCACGCCGTAGCGCGACACGCGCCCGTAGGTGGGCTTCATCCCTACGCAGCCGACCAGCGCCGCCGGCTGGCGGATCGAGCCGCCGGTATCGGTGCCCAGCGTGCCGGGGACGAACCGCGCCGCCACGGCCGCCGCCGATCCGCCCGACGATCCTCCCGGGGTTCGCTCGAGGTCCCACGGGTTGCGGGTGGGCCCGTACGCGCTGTTCTCCGTGGACGACCCCATCGCGAACTCGTCCATGTTCGTCTTCCCCACCAGCACCGCGCCCGCCTCGCGCAGCTTGCGGACCACGGTCGCGTCGTACGGCGGGTGGTAGCCCTTCAGGATGCGCGAGCCGGCGGTGGTCTCGACGCCTGCCTGGCAGAACAGGTCCTTGAGGCCCACCGGCACGCCGTCGATCGGAGACAGCGGCGCCTTGCGCGCGCGGCGCTCGTCGGCGGCCCTGGCCGCGGCCCGCGCCTGTTCGTCGGTGAGCCGCAGGAAGGCGTGCACCTTCCCGTCCAGCCGGGCCGTGCGCGAAAGGCACTCCTCCAGGACCGCGCTGGGCCGCGCCTCGCCGCGCCCGAGCGCGCGCGACAGCTCTCCCAGCGGCAGCAGGGACGGGTTCACTCGAGGATCCTCGGGACCACGAACGCGCTGCCGTCCTGCTCGGGAGCCTCGGCCAGCACCTTCTCGCGGGGAAGGCCAGGCCGGATCTCGTCGTCGCGCATCACCGCTTCCGCCTCGCTCGCGTCGCCCGCGAAGGAGAGCGGCTCGATGCCCTTGATATCCACCGCCTCGAGCCTCTCGATGTACTCGAGCACGTGCCCGAGCTGCGCGGCGGTGCGCTCCTCCTCCTCCGCCGTCAACGCGAGTCGCGCCAGGCGCGCGACGTGGCGCACCGTGTTCCTGTCGATCGCCATTCTGCCTCACCAGAGCGCATGTCGAGATGTCCGCGCTCTCAAAACATAGCGCCGCCCTCTCCGGCGGCGACTAAGGCTTGTACGCGGCCGGCCTGAACCAGTTGAGCACCGCGTCCACCACCGCCTGGAGCCCGTGCGGCTCGGTCGCCTTGTGCAGCCTCTCCCACGAGCCGCGGGGGAGGAAGGCCCCGCCGCAGTTCAGGCAGTGGTAGACGATGACGTCCCCGATCTCCTCCGGGACGAGGCGCATGCCGCACTCGGAGCAGTGACCGTGGTGCAGCCTGCGCAGCTCCTCCTTCTCGTGCTCCTTCAGGCGCCGCATCTCCTCGAAGTGCAGCTGCCGGATGCGCTCCGCGTCCTCGCGAACGAAATACTCGTCCTCGAGCGTCGACGGCTTTGCCATCGTCATTCCCGCTTGCCCTCTCCGGTCGCCGGTGGCGCCGGCGCGCCGGTCGGGGCCAGAAGCTCCATCGCCATCCGGGCGCGCTCGTGCTGCGGCGAGAGGTCGAGCGTCCCGAGCAGCTCCTTCCTCGCCTCGGCATCCTGGTGCATGGACAGATAGGCCATGGCCATCCGGAAGCGGATGCGCGCGCTCCGCGGAGAGCCCGCCAGCGCTGTCTTGAGCTTCTCCACCGCCCTCGGCCCGCCCTCGTCCTGCGCCAGCAGCTCGGCTCCCTGCACGAAGGCGATGCGCGCCTCGTCGGCCTTGAGCAGCGCGGCGCGCTTCAGCTCGCGGTTCTGGTTCACGCGCGAGCGCGCCGCCCGGTAGTAGTCCGCCAGCGCCAGCGCCACCTCCGGCGACTTGGGGTCCATCTTGTTTCCCGCCGCCGCCGCCTCGAACGCGGTCTTGAGGCGCGCCTTGGCGGCATCCTGCAGGGCAGCCGCCTTCGCTTCCGCGTCCGCCTTCTTCTTGTCGTCGCCCGAGGCGAGGGCGCGGCTCGCCTGCTCGCTCCAGTACCAGGCCTGGTCGTTGAGCGCGTCGGACCAGGCGATCTGCACCTCGGCGAGCTGTGCCCAGGCTTGCGGGAAGTGCGCCGTCGGCGCCGCTTGGAGCGCGGCATTCGTCTGCGCCTCGGCATCGGCGAGCGATGTGAGCGTGTCCTTCTCGGCGGCCGCATGCCCGTCGGCCAGGGCATCCATGGCGGCCTGGGGAGGAGCGCGATGCCCCAGCCTCTTGACGGCGAGGACGACGCCGCCGAGGACCAGCACGAGTCCCAGCGCCGCAGCGACTCCGATGATCAGGGCGCGCGGCGGGCCGTGCCACGCCGGGGCTTGCGCCGCAGGCTCGGGCTGTCCGGCCGCTTCCGTTTCTTCCGGCGCGGCGCCGCCCTCGACCTGCGCGCCTGCGGCCTCCTGGATCGGCTCAGAGGCCGTCTCGGCGCCCCCCTCGTCCGCCGCGGGCGCGAGCTCCTCGGCCCGGACCGGCGGCGGCGGAGTCTGCGGCGGAGGCGTCGGCACTTGCGCGCCGGGCGGCCGCGCGATCGCCGGGGCCGCATTGCCGAAGAGGATGGTGGCGTTCGCGCCTTGGTCGCCTTTCACCGGCGTTCTGGGCGGCTGGGCCGCGGCAGGCGCCGCGCCGAACACGAGCGTCGCGCCGGCCGCGTCGGTGGGCTTGGACAATGGCTTCACGGTGCCTGCGGGCGTCCGCGACGGGGGCTGGGTCTTCAGCGGCGCCGCCGCGTTGAACATCATCGTCCGGCCGGCGGCCTCGTCGCCCAGCGGCGCAACGGACGATCCCGCGGGTCCGCCGCCGGCCGCCTTCGCGGGCGCGGGGCCCGGCTTCGGCGCCGGTGCGGAAGCGCGCGCGTTGGCAGCCGCCGCCGGGGGCGGAACCGGAGGGGCAGCGGCGCGGGGAGCTGCCGCGGCGCCGGCCGGAATCACTCCGGCGGCCGCGGGCGGCGGGGCGGAGAACATCACCGTCGCGCCGCCGCCGCCGGACGGCTTCGGCGCGGCGCGGGGCGCGGCGGCCGGTGGCGCCGGCGGCTTGGCAGGCGCCGGGGGCGCACCGGCGGGCTTCTCCGCGGCAGCTACGGCGGCCTTCGTGGGAGGAGCAGCCACGGGAACGGCGGCCTTCGTGGGAGCAGCAGCTACGGGAACGGCAGCCTTCGCGGGAGGGGCCGCGGCCGCCACCGGCGCGGGCGACGGGGCGGGAGGCGCGGGCGCAGGCTCGGCCGCGGGCTGCGCCGTCTCGCGGGTGGCGCGGAAGGTGTTCCCGCACTTGCCGCACCGCATGGCAAGCCCCTGCGGTCCGACGCGCGCCTCGTCGATCCGATATCGCGCCTGGCACTTGTCGCAGCGAACGTCCATGGTGCGTCCCCTCCGGCGCGAACGCAGCCCGGGCCCTGTGGTGGGGCCGGGTGGTGAAAAGCGGGGTACCCTCTGTGGACCGTACTCTACTGTAAAGGCGGGTAGGAGGGGAGGCGGGCGGTCCGGCGAGCACCTTGAAAACGTGAGTGAGGCCGGGGTGCAAGCCACCGGGCGCCGGGCCGAAAATTGACGGAATGCCGGCCGCTCTTACAGTCGGACCTGCCCCTGCGCGGCGCTCGTGCGCTGTAGGGGGAGGGAGGCAGCGTGGCGCGCGCGAAGAAGACGGCGGGGCGGCCCAGAGAGGCCGCGTGGAAGGGGCCGGTGGCGGGGATCCTGCTGGCCGGGATCGCCCTGGTGGCGCTCCTCGGGCTGTGGAGCTACGGCCCGCGCGCGCCGGGCGCGAACTGGGCAGGCCCGGTCGGATACACCGTGGCGGGCGCGCTCCTCGAAGTGGCCGGGGTCGGCGCTTACGCGGCCGCCCTTTTCCTCCTGGCGGTCGCGCTGGCCCTGGTCGCCGGCCGGCCGCGGGTCTCGTTCTCGAGCAGCGCCTCCTGGATCCTGTTCTGTCTCTCGCTGATCGCGCTCGTCCATCTCGGGGTGCGCGCGCGGCTGCAGGGCCACGCTCCCGGCGGGCTCGTGGGGGCGTTGATCGCGGGCGGCGCGCAGGCGGCGCTGTCCACCTGGGGCGCGGCCGTGCTGATCGGGGCGATCGGCGCCGCGGCGCTGGTGGTCGCCACCGACCTATGGGCGCTGCGCGCCGCGTTCGCCGCCGGGCGGCTGGGCTTCGCCGGCGGAGCGCGGGCGGTCAAGGGAGCGGCGGGAGCGATCTCCCGCGTTCGCGCGGCCGGCGCGGCGGACGAGGAGGATGGCGGCGAGCCGTTCGAGGCCGATCCGGACGTCCGCATCACGCTGGAGCCGAGCGGGAAGGACGCCGCGCTCCGGCTCGGGATGGACTCCGAGGCGCCGCAGGACCCGCGCCTGCCCGTTCCACCGGCTTCCGACCCGGGACGCAGGAAGAAGCCGCTCGCAGGGGCCACGTCGACCCCTCCCGCGCCGCTGTCGAGTGGCCCGGCGGAAGCGCTGCCCATGGCGCCCACCATCGTCGAGCCCCGGCCGCCGCCCCGCGGCGGCGCGCGCAAGGAGGAGAGAAAGGAAGACCAGGAGAGCGCCGGGGCGGGCTTCACGCTGCACGGCGGCCGGAAGAGCTTCACGCCGCCGCCGATCGGCATCCTGACCGGCGAGGCGAGCGCCATCGGGCCCATCGACCGCGAAGGCCTGACCGCCACGGCCGAGAAGCTGCGGCAGAAGCTGGCCTCGTTCGGCATCCAGGGTCAGGTGACGCAGATCCGGCCCGGGCCGGTGGTCACGATGTTCGAGTTCCTCCCCGCCGCCGGTGTGAAGGTCTCTCGCATCGCCTCGCTGGCCGACGACCTGGCGATGGCGATGGAGGCGCTGCGGGTCCGCATCGTCGCGCCCATCCCCGGCCGCGGCGTGGTCGGCATCGAGGTCCCCAACAAGGAGCGCCAGATGGTCGTCCTGCGCGAGCTTGCCGAGCAGGACGCGTTCCAGAAGTCGCACAGCAAGCTGGCGATGTGCCTGGGCAAGGACATCGAGGGCATGCCCTACATCGCGGACCTGGCGAGGATGCCGCACCTGCTCATCGCCGGCACCACCGGCTCGGGCAAGTCGGTGGCGGTGAACTCGATGATCGTCTCCATGCTCCTGCGCGCCTCCCCCGAGGAGGTGCGCTTCCTCATGGTGGACCCCAAGATGCTCGAGCTGTCCGTCTACGAGGGAATTCCCCACCTGTTGCTGCCGGTGGTGACCGACGCCAAGAAAGCCGCGCTGGCGCTGCGCTGGGGCGTGGAGGAGATGGAGCGCCGCTATCAGCTCCTGGCGGAGTGCGGGGTCCGCAACATCGCCTCGTACAACAAGAAGGTGGAGAAGGAAGGGGACGCCGCGCGGCGCGCGCACAAGCCGGCCAAGGAGAAGCGCGTCGTCGACCTCACCGACCCGCAGCTGTCGATCCCGGAGCTGCAGCAGGCCGCTGCCGCCGGCGAGGTCGCGCGCCAGGAGAGCGACAACCCGGCGGTGCAGCTCTTGCGCGAGAACGAGCGCAAGCTGGCCGCGGCCGACGATCCGGGCGCCTCGGAGACGACCGGCGGCGAGCCGCAAGCCACGAGCCACGAACCGCTCCGGAAGCTTCCCTACCTGGTGATCATCATCGACGAGCTGGCCGATCTCATGATGGTCGCCTCGCGCGAGGTGGAGACGTACATCGCGCGCCTGGCGCAGATGGCGCGGGCGGCGGGGATCCACCTGATGGTCGCGACCCAGCGCCCCTCGACCGACGTGGTCACCGGCGTGATCAAGGCGAACTTCCCCGCGCGCATCTCCTTCCAGGTCGCGTCGCGGCACGATTCGGGGACCATCATCAACTCCCCCGGCGCCGAGAACCTGCTCGGTATGGGCGACATGCTCATCCTGCCGCCGGGCACCTCGACGCTGACGCGCGTGCACGGGCCCTTCGTCGAAGAGAAGGAGATCCACGCGGTGGTCGAGCACTGGAAGGCGCAGGGCGCGCCGGTCTACGACCCGAACATCTTGAAGCCGCGCGAGGACGGCGAGGGAATGCCGGAGGACGACCAAGGTCCGGACGAGCTGTACGATCAGGCGATCGCGGCGGTGTCGGACATGCGCTTCATCTCCATCTCGCTGCTGCAGCGCAAGTTGCGCGTCGGCTACAACCGGGCGGCGCGCATGATCGAGCGCATGGAGCGCGACGGGATCGTCGGCCCCGCGGATGGAGCGAAGCCGCGCGAGGTGCTCATCCGTCCGATCGGCG
Source organism: Myxococcales bacterium (assembly GCA_036393595.1). Classification (GTDB taxonomy): domain Bacteria; phylum Myxococcota; class Myxococcia; order Myxococcales; family 40CM-4-68-19; genus VBKO01. Next base: position 9,411 of record DASWGQ010000456.1, read on the forward strand.
AGCTCCCCGGCGCGGGCGCGTGACGCCGACGTGCGGCTGACCGGATGTTCCGTTGACCAGCATCGCGCGCCCCGGTAAACGGACGCGCGCTCCCAGCAGCTGAGCTCGGGGCCGGCCTGCAGACCGCAGCCGAACAAGAAGGACTGTTCCGAATGGCGACCGGTACCGTGAAGTGGTTCAACGACACGAAGGGCTATGGCTTCATCACCCAGGACGGCGGAGGCGAGGACGTCTTCTGCCACCACACCGCCATCCAGGCGGAGGGATTCCGCTCGCTGGCCGAGGGCCAGAAGGTGGAGTTCGAGGTGGTGAAGGGACCCAAGGGTCTGCAGGCCCAGAACGTGCGCAAGCTGGCGTAAGCAAAGCGTCTCGCTGCGAAAGCCCCGAGGCCCGGTCTGGTTCCCCAGGCCGGGCCTCCGTGTTTCGAGCGGCCGCCGCTGTCAGCCCGCCTGCGCGCCCGGCTGGTCGTCGGCGCCCGAGGCGACCTCGACCACCGTGAGCGTCTCCTCGCGCTTGTCGATGCGGTACCAGACGGTCACGTCCTCCACCCCGATGCGGAGGAGGTTCGACTCGGGCGAAAGGTTGCGCGCGAGCGTCAGGCTCGGCGGCGGAGCGATGCTGGCCAGGTCGGCGAGCTCCGCCAGGAGCCGGCCCAGCCGCTGCACGACGTGGGAAGAGAAGGTGCGCAACCGCTGCGCAGCCGCCGGCTCGACGAGGATGCGGTAGCTCATGGATGCACGCTAGGCACTCGTGCGGGCGCAGCGGTAGGGGGCTGCCGCGGATCCGGACGAATTTGTCGGAGATCGTGCGGGACCTCGGTGCCTACCCTGACTTCCGGGTGGGCTCCGGAAGGGCGGGCGGCAGCTCCCCCGCGGGGCGCGGCGGATCGGAGAAGCTCGACGGCAGCAGGTTGAACGGGAGCAGCTTCACCAAGAGCGGCAGCAGCAGCATCCCGCCCGGCGCGGCGAAGATGGCCAGCGCGGGGATGGTCTTCGCCACGTCGATGAGCTGCTTGCGGACCTTCACCCTCTCCTGCGGGGTGAGCGTCGCGCCGGCGCTGGCACGGGCCAGAAGCTGCGCCAGCTCGCCGGTCTCCCGGATCTCCTGCAGGATGCGGTCGAGGTTGTCGGCCACCGCGGCCTTCAGGCGGCTGGTCAGCGCGTCGGCGAGCCCCTCGGGGGTCTCCGCGAGGCGCAGCGCGGTCAGCGCGTCGCGGTTCTGCCGGTAGAAATCGGCGACCTGCGCTTCGAGCGCGGCCAGCTCCTCCGCCTCGACCGCGAGCGCGACCGCGAGCCGCTCGACGAAGGCGATCTCGCCCGCCTCGAGCTGGCGGTCCACCAGGGCGGCCAGCAGCACCTGCTCGACGGCGAATCGGCGCAGCGCCGGCGCGCGCATGGCGGGGGCGAGCCGCTCGATCGGCCGCGGGTCCCGGCGGGCGCGCTGCAGGAGGCGGTACTCGGGGGCGGGCAGCTTCTGGCGGCGCAGGACCTGGTCCATGCTGCGCGCCACCTCCCGCCCGTTCTCCTGCGAGGCGGCGAGGCCCGAGAGCAGCTCGACCAGGACGCACCGCCAGGCCAGCGCGGCGCGGCCGGCGATTCCCATGGCGGCGGGCGAGAGGCGCCCGTGCGCGAACGCGGCCAGCGCCACGCTGGCGCAGGTGCGCACCTCGATGGCGCACAGCCCGTTGTGCAGCGGCAGCCCCGCGAACGGGCCGCCCAGCGCCAGGTAGCGGCGCGACAGGCGGGTGGCGATCCGCGCGGCCAGCCGCTGGAGCGAGGCCTCGCTGGCGCCGAGCGGATTGGCGAACAGGCGCGCGGATTCCTTGGTCCGCCCGGCCACCGCGCCCAGCACCGCGAGGAGCTGGTTGCGCCGCGTGTCGACCGCCACGTCCGGCGTGACCTCCGGCCCGTCCTCGACGAAGTACGGAGCGGCGGAGAGCGCGGCCGCCTTGGCGCACAGCCGCACCAGCCCGGCGACGAAGTGCGCGAAGGCGCGCGCGCCGGGCACCGCGTCAGGGACCAACTCCACCGCCGGGTCGACCGCGCCAGTGCCGTAGGCGAGCCCCGAGGCGCGCAGCATCACCTCGAGCCGGTCGCGGCGCTCGTGCAGGGCGAGGCGGTGCGGCGGGCCCTTGGTGACGCGCACCGCGACCGCGCCGACCACGGCGAGCAGCCAGTCGGTGCTGCCGACCGGCAGCTCGGCCTGCCGGCCCTGGTGACGAAGCGATTCGATGCTGTACCCCGTGTTCTCCGACGATTGTAGCAGAGCCCCTCGGGGTGGGCCGCCGGCTACTTCACCGCTTTCACCCGGGCGCGCTTCTCGTCCAGCTCGACCGGGGGGGGAGGCGGCACCGACTTCACGATGCCGAACTTCTCGTAGAGCCTGGCTTCGACGTCGCGCAGCGTGTCGGGGTGCGCCTTGAGGAAGTCGCGCGCGTTCTCGCGTCCCTGCCCGATGCGCTCGCCCCCGTAGCTGAACCAGGCGCCGCTCTTCTCCACGATGTTGTTCTCCACCGCCAGGTCGAGCAGGTCGCCCTCGCGCGAGATGCCCTGGCCGTAGAGGATGTCGAACTCGACCTCGCGGAAGGGCGGGGCCACCTTGTTCTTCACCACCTTGACCCGCGTCCGGTTGCCGACGACCGTCTCGCCGTCCTTGATGGCTCCGATGCGGCGGATGTCGAGGCGCTGCGAGGCGTAGAACTTGAGCGCGTTGCCGCCGGTGGTCGTCTCCGGGTTCCCGAACATCACCCCGATCTTCATGCGGATCTGGTTGATGAAGACCACCGTGGTGTTCGACTTGGAGATGGTGGCGGTGAGCTTGCGCAACGCCTGCGACATGAGTCGCGCCTGCAGGCCCATGTGCTGGTCGCCCATCTCGCCCTCGAGCTCCGCGCGCGGGACCAGCGCGGCCACCGAGTCGATCACGATGACGTCGACGGCGCCCGAGCGCACCAGCATCTCGCAGATCTCCAGGGCCTGCTCGCCCGTGTCGGGCTGCGAGATGAGCAGGTCCTCGGTGCGCACGCCGAGCTTGCGCGCGTAGCCGACGTCGAGCGCGTGCTCGGCGTCGATGAAGGCCGCCACCCCGCCGTTCTTCTGCGCCTCGGCGACCACGTGCAGGGTGAGGGTGGTCTTGCCGGACGATTCCGGCCCGTAGATCTCGACGATGCGCCCGCGGGGAACGCCGCCGACCCCGAGCGCGAGGTCGAGGGAGACCGAGCCGGTGGAGATGGCCGGGATGTCCTGCGCCAGGGGCTCGTCCACGCCGAGCCTCATCACCGAGCCCTTTCCGAACTGCTTCTCGATGGCGCTCACCGCCAGCTCGATGGCCTTCTCTTTCTCCGCGTTCG
>DASWGQ010000457.1:0-1744 GCA_036393595.1 Myxococcales bacterium
GCCACGTCGGGCCGCGCCAGGGCCTCGCGGCCCTTGCGCGAGTCGAGGTTCGTGTAGAAGACCAGGCCGTCCTCGTCCGCGTCCTTGAGCAGCACCACCCGCGCGGAGGGCCGCCCTTCGGCGCTCACCGTGGCGAGCGTCATGGCGGTGGGCTCGACGACTTGCGGCGTCGCCTTGGCCCGCTCGAGCAAAGCGAGGAACCGCTGGAGGGGATCGTCCTGCGCGGGGCGGCGGATTTCCATGGCGGCGGATCTGTACCCCACGTGCTATGCAGCCGCCATGGATCGCTGGCTCGCGCGGCTGGAGCGCCGGTTCGGCCGGTACGCGCCCTCGAACCTCACCTTCTGGATCGTCGCCCTGCAGGGCTTCACCTTCGCGCTCCTGTTCGTCAAGCCCGCCTCGCTCCAGCTGCTCATCCTGGATCCGTCGGCGGTGGCGCGGGGCGAGGTGTGGAGGCTCGTCACCTTCCTCTTCCTCCCCTGGGGCCCGGCGAACGGACCGTGGGCCATCTTCACCATCTTCGCGCTGCTCTTCCTCTACACCATCGGGACCTCGCTGGAGGCCGAATGGGGCGCGTTCCGCTTCGACGTCTACTACTTCATCGGTGCGCTGGGGACGATCGCCAGCTCGCTGCTCGTCGGCCCGATCACCAACGAGTACCTGAACCTGTCGCTGCTGCTCGCTTTCGCCACCCTGTTCCCCGACTACGAGGTCCTGCTGCTCATCCTGCCCCTCAAGGTGAAGTGGCTCGGCTTCTTGTCGGGCGGCTTTCTGGCCTGGTCGTTCGTGACGGGTCCGGCGCGGGTCAAGGCGGGGATCGTGGCGGCCATCCTCAACTACCTGCTCTTCTTCGCGCGGCCGCTCTTCGAGCGGGTGCGCGGCCGCGCCGCCCAGGGCGCGCGGCAGCGGCGCCTGGCCGGGTTCACACCCAATCCTCCGCGCAAGCCGCGCGTCTGCGCGAAGTGCGGGCGCAGCGAGAAGGACGACCCGAGCCTCGAGTTCCGCGTCTGCGACTGCCAGGAAAAGTGCCACGGCCGGCTGACCGAATACTGCATCGAGCACGCGCGGGCGCACTAACATGCGCCCGCGCCCCGTTGGAGGGACCTGCGGTCCCCTCGTCGGGCAAAGCCCGACGAGCCTCCCCCCGCTTACGCGCGGACTCCCGCGCGCGCCGACCGTCGGTCGGCGAAAGGCGTTTCCCGCACTAGCCAAGCTCTCCCGCGAGGTGTTGCACGATGGCGAGGGCGGCGAGGCCCGCGGTCTCGGTGCGGAGCACGAGGCGGCCAAGCGCCACCGGCGCGAAGCCGGCAGCCGCCGCCTCGGCGCGCTCGGCCGGCGTGAAGCCGCCCTCCGGGCCGATGACGATCAGGAGCCGCGAGGCACCGCGGGCGGCCTGGGAGAGACGCACCGAGCGTTCCTCGGGGTCGAGGAGCAGGCCGCGCCGCTCAGGCTCGGCGCGGAGCAGGCCGGCCAGATCCGCGAGCGTGCAGGGTACGTCCACCGCGGGCACGTCGCTCCGGCCGCTCTGACGGGCGGCCTCCTGGGCGATGCGCCGCAGCCGCGCCGCCCGGCGCTCCGCGCGATGCTCGTCGAGGCGCATCACCGACCTCTCCGCGGCCAGCGGCAGGATGCGCGTCGCGCCCAGCTCGGTCGCCTTCTGCACCACCAGGTCCAGCTTCTCGCCTCTGGCCAGCGCCTGCGCGAGCCAGACGTCGGCCGCGCCCCGCTCGGGGTCCGCGCGCGG
>DASWGQ010000458.1:0-11787 GCA_036393595.1 Myxococcales bacterium
CAGCGCTTCCAGGAGCGGCAGCAGGGACTCGCGCTGCCCGGTGAGGCTCGCGATCTGAGCGCGCGCTGCGGCGGTGTCGCTCTGCGCGCGGAGCAGGCTGATCTCCACCGCCGTGCCCGCGGAGATCTGCGCCTTGGCGTCCTCCTCGCGCCGCACCGCCACCTTCTCGGCGTCCCGCGCCGCCGCGAGCAGCCCGTCCACGCCCTGCAGCGACAGGTAGGTGCGCGCGACGTTGAGCAGCACCTGCTCCCGCGCCTCGTCGGCGCCGCGGTCCGCCGCCTCCGCGAAGCTGTTCGCGATGCCCGGCAGGAACAGCCCCTGGGGTGTCAGGAGCGGCTGGCTGAGCTGCAGCGTCCCGTACCGCGAGTTCGGCGCCACGATGGTCAGCTTGGGGAGGGTCGCCGGCAGGCCGAGGCTGACCGGGTCGAATTCCTGCGGCGCGCTGGTGTGATCGAACGTCCCGGTGGCCGAGAGGTCCGGCTTCCAGGCGGTGTAGGCGCGCTCCACGCCCACGCGCGTGATGGCCGCCTGTGCGCGCGCCGCGGCCACGTCGGGTCCTTGCTTCGCCGCCAGCTGCAGCGCCTCCCGCAGGGGCACCGGCCTGCGCTGCGGCTCGGCTGCCGCCGCGGCGCTGGAAGCGAAGACGAACAACGCCAGGGCCGCGCCCGCGCGCGACCACGAACGATGCTGGAAGTCCATGTCGTCTACCCGTTCGCCGCTTTCGCCGGGGACTCCCCGGCGATGGCGGAATGGAGGGGAACGGCCACCGCCGGAGCGCGGCCGCGCAGCCGGGCCAGGAGCCCGCCGAACCGCAGCCTCTCGATGCCGGCGAAGATCACGGGCACCACCAGGAGCGTGAGCGCCGTCGAGGTGATGACGCCGCCGATGACCGCGATGGCCATGGGCGAGCGGAATTCGCTGCCGGTCCCGGTGCCGATCGCGGTCGGCACCATGCCGATCGCCATCGCGAAGCTGGTCATGAGGATGGGCCGGAGCCGCCGCGGTCCGGCCTTGAGCAGCGCCTCGTCCACCGGGTCGCCCTCGCGGATGTGCTGCAGCGCGCCGTCGACCAGGAGGATGGCGTTCTTGGTGACCAGGCCCATGAGCAGGATGACGCCGATCATCGCTCCCAGCGAGAGGTTCTTGCCGGCGAGCAGGAGCCCGAGGCGGGCGCCGATCAGCGCGAGCGGCAGCGACACCATGATGGTGAACGGGTGCTTGAGCGACTCGAACTGCGAGGCGAGGACCATGAAGATGAAGATGAACGCGAGGCCGAACGCGGCGGAGAAGGCCTCGTTCTGCTCGTTGAACGTCTTCATCTGCCCGTCGTAGATGACCGAGTAGCCGGCGGGGAGCGGGTGCTTGCCGATTTCCGCCTTGAGCTTCTCCGCCACCTCGCCGAGGGCCGCGCCGGTGCCCAGCTGGCTGAACACGGCGATCTGGCGCTCGCGGTTCTCGTGCTCGATCACGCTGGGGCCGTCCTGCAGCGAGACCCGGGCGAGGTCCGACAATTGGCGCACTCCGCGCGGGGAGAAGAGGTCCATGCCGCGCACGCGATCGGGATTCTTGCGGTCGCGCTCGGCGAGCCGCACGCGGATGTCCGTCTCGTCCTTGCCCTCGCGCAGCTTGGCCGGGACCTCGCCGTCGATGGCCAGGCGGAGCTGCGCGGCGATCTGTCCGGCGGAGAGACCGAGGTCCATGGCCCGGGTGCGGTCCACGGCGATGGCCAGCTCGGGCTTGGGCGGATTGGACTCGATCTTGACGTCCACCGTGCCCGGGATGCGCCGCAGCGCATCGGCGATCCACCGGCCCTGCTCGTTCAAGACCTTGAGGTCGGGCCCGGTGATGCGGACCATGATGGGGAAGAAGTCGCCGAGCCCCTCGATGGCCGGCGGATCGCTGATGCTCACCTTGGTCGCGGGGAGATTCGCCAGCGCCGGGCGCGCCGCGTCCTTCAGGGCGAGGATGCCCCGCTTGCGCGCCTTCTTCGGCACGGTGAGGGCGCGCATCTTGACCTTGTTGGCCTCGCCGTTGAGCCCGATGATGGCGTAGACGTCCTTCACCTCGGGCATGGCGCGGAGCAGCTTCTCCGCTTGGGCCGACCGCTGGGCGGTGAGATCGAGCGAGGCCGAGTCGGGCAGCTGCAGATCGACGATGAACTGCGACCGGTCCTCCACCGAGAGGAACTCGCTGCGCAGCCCGCTGGTCAAAGCGAAGCTGACCACCGTGACCGCGATCGCCGTTCCAAAGGAAACCCACTTGTGCTTCAGCACGGTGCGCAGCACGCGCTCGTACCACCGCTCGGTCGCCTCGAAGGCCTCGCGCAGGACGCGGGCGACCTTGGCTTCCTTCTTCACCTCGCCCGGCTTCCGTGCCTTCGCCAGCCGCGCGGAGAGCATCGGGTCCAGCGTGAAGGAGATGAACAGCGAGATCAGGACCGCGGCGCTGATGGTGATGCCGAACTGCTTGAAGAACTGCCCGACGATGCCCGGCATGAAGGCCACCGGCACGAACACCGCGACCAGGGAGAGCGTGGTGGCGAGCACCGCCAGCCCGACTTCCTTGGTGCCGCGCGAGGCGGCCACCGCCGGCGCCTCGCCCCGGTCGAGCCGGTGGGTGATCGCTTCTCGCACCACCACCGCGTCGTCGATCAGGAGGCCGATCGCGAGCGACAGCGCGAGCAGCGTCATCTGGTTCAGCGTGTAGCCGAGCACGAACATGACGAAGAAGGTGCCGATGACGGACGTCGGCAGCGCCAGCGAGCTGATGAAGGTGCCGCGGGGATCGAGCAGGAAGAGGAGGATGATGAGGACGGCCATCGCGCCGCCGAAGAACAGGGCGATGTAGACCTCCTCGGCGTTGGCCCGGATCAGCTCGCTCTGATCGATGAGCAGCGTGGTCTTGAAGCCGTGCCCGAGCGCGGGGAGCATCTCGGCCAGCTTGGCCTTGGTCTGGTCCGCGACCTGCACCGTGTTCGAGCCCGGCTGCTTGACGATCTCGACGATGATCGCGTCCTGGCCGTTCAGCCGCGCGAGCGTGCGGCGTTCGGCGACCCCGTCGGTGACGGCCGCGACCTCGCCCAGCCGCACCTGCGAGCCAGTCTTGCCGACCGATACCGGCAAGTCGCGGATCTCCTCCGCGTTGCGGAACTCGCCCAGCGTGCGGACGGTCAGCTCGGTGGGCCCCAGCGACAGCCGCCCCGCAGGCAGGTTGAGGTTCTCGGCGCCGATGCGCTGCGCGATCTCGTACGGGCTGGTCCCCGCCGCCCTGGCCTTGTCCAGGTCGATGTCCACCTGGATCTCGCGCACGTCGCCGCCGGTGACGCGCACCTCGGCGACGCCGTCGAGCTGCTGCAACGCAGGTTGCAGGCGGTCCTCGATCATCTTGCGGGTCTTCTGCGAGTCGAGCGACGACGACATCGCGTAGGTGAGGATGGGCGCGGCGCCGACGTCCACGCGGCTGATCAGCGGCGCGTCGGCGTCCTTGGGCAGCTTGCTCGTGACCGAGGCGACCTTGTCGCGCACCTCCTGCACCGCGCGGTCGAGGTTCTCGGAGAGCTTGAACTGCACCAAGACGACGCCGGCGTTCTCGCGCGAGAAGCTGTGGATCTTGTCGATCCCGCTGATGCCCGCGACGGCGTCCTCGATGGGCTTCACCACCTGGTTCTCGATCTCGCCCGGGCCGGCGCCGCGGTAGACGGTGGTGACCGTCACCACCGGGAAGCTGACGTCCGGGAACAGGTCGGTGCCCAGGCGCTTGAGGCCCATGAGGCCGAGCACCAGCAGGCACACGGACATCATGCTGGTGAAGACGGGGCGCTTGATGGCGACGTCGGAGAGGGACATGGCGGACCTTCTTCGGCTCGAGGCGTGAGTCTTGGGGCTTGCGGTTTTCTAGCGGACCGAGACCTTGGTGCCGTCGGCGAGGTCGGTCGCGGGGTAGTCCACGATTCGCGAGAGAGGCTCGGAGGACTTCACCACCACTCGCTGGGCGCCGCGGTCCACCACCTGCACCGGGATGCGCTTCACCTCGCCCGAATCGGCGACGGCGTAGACGTGGTCACCGCCGGTGGAGGCGAGCGCGCTGGCGGGCAGCTCCAGGGCCGCCTGGGGCTCACCGAGGGACAGGGTGGCGCGCGCGAGGGTGTGGGCGGTGAAGCGCCCGTCGGCGTTCGGCACCACGATCTCGACCGGGATGCGGCGGGTGGCTGCGTCGGCCGAGGGGATGATCGCCCGCACCAGCGCGTCCGTCTGCGCGCCGCCGCCCACCGCCTCGACGCTCACGGTGGCGCCGACGCGGAGCGAACCGCGCGCCGTCTCGGGAAGCGTGAGCTTGAGCACCAGCGGGTCGAGCTGCTCGAGAGTGAACAGCTCCTTGCCGGGCGCCACGGTCGCGCCGACCTGGTCGGGCTGCTCGATCAGCGTACCGGCGAACGGGGCCGCGAGGTCGTGCCGGCGGCGCGAGGCGCGCGCCTGCGCGAGCTGGGCCCGGGCGGCCTGCAGCTGCGCGGCGGCGGCGGCGGCCTGCGCGCTGGAGCTCTTGCTCTGCCAATCGCTGATGCTCCCCTTCTCCTGCAGCTCGGCCTGGCGGCGGGCGGTGTCGGCCGCCTGGGTCGATTGCGCTTCCGCCGCCTTCGCCGCGGCCTCGGCCTGCAGGACCTGCGCGTCGGCGATCTCGGAGTCGAGCTGCGCGATCACCTGGCCCTCGCGGACCTGCGCGCCCTTCCTCACGTTCAGCTTGGCCAGTCGGCCGGAGACCTCGAACCCGAGCTGCAGCTGGCGGGCCGGCTGCAGGGTGCCGGTGATCTCCTCGCGGGTGAGGCTCTGCACCTGCCTGGGCTCGACGAGCTGCACGGCCGGATCGGCCGCGGCTGCCGGGGCGGGGGCGGCTTTCGACTTCGCCTGCGCGTTGACGGCCGCGACGAGCGCAGCGAGGAGGCCCGCGGAGATTCCGGACAGGACGAGGGTGCGGCGCGAGATCGTCACGGCTTGCTCCTTGCTGGCGACTTGCGGTTCTCGAAGTTCGTCTGCGCGCTGGGCTGGCTCCCCTCGTGCACGAGCGTGTGCAGCGAGAGCGCCCACTCGCGCAGGTCGGGCTTCTCTTGCAGCCGGCTCATACGGACGGCGAGCAGCAGGTATGTCCCGACGATGAGCGACCCGAACAGCTCGCCGGGGATGTCGGGCCGGCAGACGCCGTGCCCCTGGTAACGCTCGAAGTTCTCGCGGACGCGGCTCACTTCCCCGTCGGCCAGCTCCCAGATGGTCCCTTCGAACGCGGTGCCCTGGCATCCGCGCACCAGCACGCCGACCACGTCCCGGTACGTCCACATCGCCTCGAGGGTGTCGAGGTCGGAGCAGGTGTCGAGCTCGATCAGCTCCTGGTAGCGGGGAGTGCGCAGCTCGACGTCGCGCTCGCTCAGCTCGCCGTGCTTCTCGATGAATTGCTGCATGGCGCGCTCGCGCTTTTCTTGAAGACCGGCGACCGCCTCGACGAAGGCGCGCACCAGCCCGCCGAAGAGCGCTTCCTTCGATTCGAAGTGGAGGTAGAAGGCGCCCTTCGAAAGGCCGCAGGCGGCGGTGATGTCCTCGATGCGCGCGCCCCGCAGGCCGCGCCTGGCGAACTCGGCGCGCGCGGCCGCGACGAGTGCTTCCTTCGCGTTGGGGTCTGCTGGTCGGGCCATGGTGGGCGGCGTTGATGACTGGAGGGTCAGAAACGGTTCGGGCGGTAACTAACCCTCCGGTCAGAAACCGTCAAGCAGTTTCTGACCAGTTGGTCACATATCCTGGATTCAACTGAAGTTTCGCGGGTCCTGCGTCCGGGCGGTTGCCGCCCGGGCGGCCCATCCCCACCTCTTGTGCGCCGGCCGTACGGGCGGGCGGAGGGGGCGGGATGGCGAGGGGGATCCTCGGGCTGCTGGTGGCGGCAGCGCTGGCCGGATGCGGCGACGGGCGCGGAAACCAGAACTGCCCCGGCGGCGACTGCAGCATCGCACCGGCGAAGTGCCAGCGCGACTCGGACTGCGGAGGCGGAGGCAGCTTCTGCCAGGCGGACGGGACGTGCAGCATCCCGAACACCGCCCCCGTCGCGAGCCAGTGCCAGAACGTGACCTGCCCGGCGAGCTTCTTCTGCGCCAACGGCAAGTGCCTGCCGTCGGTCCCGCAGTGCAAGCCGGCCGACCCGACCTGCATCTTCATCCCGCACGGCGCTTTCGAGCCGCCCGAGCACGCCTGGTGGTGGCCGTTCACCTCGCCCCTGGGACCCGACGATCCGAAGTTCAACGGCCTGATGCGCAAGGACCTCGAGTACCCCGACTTCGTCGAGGTGATGTCCACGCCGGTGGTGATGCGCCTGCACCAGGGCGACGCCGAGCCGGCGGTGGTCTTCAATTCCTTCGCCGCCGAGAAGGGCAGCGGGGGCACGGTCGAGACGCGCGGCGTGATGCGCGCCATCCGCGGCTCCGACGGTTCGCCCATCTGGAGCGCGCCGAAGGACTTCTGGAACGCCATCAACGTGATCGGCGCGGTCGACGGGAACGCGTCCATCGCCGCCGGCGATTGCAAGGGCGACGGGCACGTCTGCTTCGTCACTGGCGGGTGGGACGCGAACGACGTGAACAAGGAAAAGCCCGAGCTGTCCCACCAGCACGGCGGCCTCGTCGCCTTCGACGAGAACGGCAACTTCCTCTGGGTGAACCGCGGGAACCCGCAGACCGGCGAGCCCGCGCCCTCGGTGTGGTGGGGCGGCCCCGCCATGGCGCGGCTCCTGCCCGACTCGAAGAGCGCGCAGGTGGTGGCGGGGAATGGCGTCTACGACGCGGCGACGGGCAAGACGCTCTGCCCGCAGACCTTCGCGCCCAAGGGGACCGACCAGGTCAGCGGGAACGGCGTGGGCGCGCTCAGCGCGATCGCCGACATCGACCTCGACGGCGTGCCCGAGATCGTCACCGGCAACAACGCCTACAAGCTGGAGAAGGACGCGAGCTCGCCGACGGGGTACACCTGCCGCGCCTTCACGGGCGCTGGCGTGCGCATTCCCAACAAGCCGCCGAACTGCCCGTACGGCAGCACGAAGAGCACCATCACCGGCCAGCAGGTCTGCCTCTGCCCGGGCGGATTCGAGGACCTCTGCCCGGACGGGTTCCCCGCGCTGGCGAGCTTCGCCGGCTACGGGATGCCGATGGGCATCAAGCCCGAAGACAAGCACCCGCAGATCGTGGTCGCCACCCGGGGCTTCCTGCGCATCCACGACTGGACGGGCGGGATGGTGCTGAACCCGATTCCACTGCCGGCGAGCACGAATCCGGACTGCGTGGTCGAGACGAACATGGGCGGCGCGCCCACCATCGCGGACTTCGACGGCGACGGGCTGCCCGAGGTCGGCATCGCGGCGCAGGGCGGGTACGTGGTGTGGAAGCCCGGCGCGGGGTTCATCTGGCAGTCGCAGACGTTCGACTGCTCGTCGGCCACCGGCAGCTCGGTCTTCGACTTCGAAGGGAAGGGGAGCGCGAGCGTCGTCTACAGCGACCAGTGCTACTTCCGCGTCTACGACGGCAAGACGGGCGCGACCCTGGTGCAGGAGAAGAACGCGAGCTGCACGGCGTACGAGACCCCGATCGTCGCCGACATCGACGGCAGCGGGCGCGCCAAGGTGCTGGTGCCGAACAGCAACGTCTGCGCTTACAAGTGCGACTGGCCGGGCGGCACCGTCCAGATCGACACTTCACCGTACGTGGGCCTCAAGGCGCTGCGGTCCCCCAGCGACAAGTGGGTCAACACGCGCAGCGTCTGGAACCAGCACGCCTACCACGTGACCAACGTCAACGTGGACGGGACCCTGCCGTTCCCCGAGCCGAACTCGTGGGACCCGGGGCAGTCGAACAGCTACCGGCAGAACGTGCAGGGGCAGGGCGTGTTCAGCTCGCCCGACCTCTCCGTCTGCGAGGTGGACCCCGACCTGACCAACTGCACGACTGGCGGGGCGGCGGTGGGCGCGACGGTCTACAACGGCGGCGCGATCCCGGCGCGGCCCGGCGTGCTGGTGGACTTCTACGCCGACCTCCCGGGCGGGAGCGTGCTGATCGGCAGCGGCGCGACCAAGACGACCCTGCAGCCGGGATCGAGCGAGAAGGTCACGGTTCCATGGTCCGCGCCGCCGCAGAACGCGTCGGCGCCGGTGCGCGCGGTGGTGGACCCCAACCAGAAGGTCGGGGACTGCCACTTCGAGAACAACACCGCATCGAGCGCGGCGGTGAAGTGCTCGCCGATCGGCTAGCCGAACAAGACTCAAGGCAAACAGGGAGCGCGGGAGGGCCTTGCAGGCAGAAAAGCCGCGGCAGGGCCGGATCGGCTGCTATCCTCGCCGGCGTGAGCGAGCAGACCGCGCCGCCCGTCGCGGCGACTCCAGCGGCGCCGGTCCGCGGGCGCGGCCGAGCCGGCGGGGCGGCGCTGGTCGCGGCGGGGATCCTGCTCAGCCGGCTGGCCGGGCTCGTCCGCCAGAGCGTCTTCGGGCATTTCCTCGGCACCTCCGACGCGGCGGACGCCTACAACGCGGCGTTCAAGATCCCCAACTTCCTGCAGAACCTGCTCGGGGAGGGAGTGCTCAGCGCCTCGTTCATCCCCGTGTACGCGGCGCTGCGCGCGGAAGGCCGGGAAGAGGAAGCGCGCAGGGTCGCGGGGGCGGTGGCGGGGCTCCTCTCGCTCGTCACCACCGTGTTCACCTTGCTCGGCGTGCTCGCCACGCCCTGGCTCATCGACGCCATCGCTCCCGGGTTCAGCGGCGAGAAGCGCGAGCTGACCATCCTGCTGGTCCGCATCTTCTTCCCGGGCACCGCGCTGCTGGTGCTCAGCGCGTTCTGCCTGGGCGTGCTGAACAGCCACCACAAGTTCTTCTTGAGCTATGCCGCCCCGGTGGTGTGGAGCGCCGCGCAGGTCGCCGCGCTCATCCTCGGCGGCCGCGGCTGGCGGCTGGGTCCCGCGGACCTGGCGGTGGTGACCGCGTGGGGCGCGGTCGCGGGCGCGCTCCTTCAAGTGTTGGTGCAGGTGCCCGCGGTGCTGGCCCTGCTGGGAGGCCGGCTGCGCCTCTCTCTAGGGCGCGCCAGCGCGCACGTGCGAGAAGTGGTGCGCAGCTTCCTGCCTGTCGTGGCGGGGCGCGGCGTGGTGCAGCTGTCCGCGTACATCGACAACGTGATCGCCTCCTGGCTGCCCAGCGGCATGGTGGCCGCCCTCGCCTACGCGCAGACGCTCTACACGCTTCCCGTGTCGCTCTTCGGGATGTCCATCTCGGCGGCTGCGCTCCCGTCGATGTCCGCGGCGCAGGGCACCCGCGAGACGTTGCGCGAGCAGCTCGCCGTGGGCCTGCGCGCGATCGCCTTCCCGGTCGTCCCCAGCGTGGTGGCGTTCCTCGCCTTCGGAGACGTGGCGGTGGCCGCGCTGTTCCGCGGCGGGCGCTTCGGCCCGCAAGACGTCCGGGACGTGTGGCTCATCCTGGCGGGGTCGACGGTGGGCCTTTTGGCCGCGACGTGCGCGCGGCTGTACTCGAGCACCTTCTACGCGCTGCGCGACACGCGCACGCCGCTCAAGTACGCCTCCGTGCGCGTGCTGCTCACCGCGGCCCTCGGCGTGCTTTGCGGGCTCTGGCTCCCGCGCGCCTTGCACCTGGATCCGAAGCTCGGAGCGGTGGGGCTGACCGCTTCTGCGGGTGTCGCCGGATGGGTGGAGTTCGCGCTGCTCCGGCACGGCATCGCGAAGCGGGTAGGCAAGGCCGACCTGCCGGCCGGACTGCTCGCCCGGCTGTGGGCGGCGGCGATCGGGGCCGGCGCCGCGGGCATGGCCGTGCGGTTCCTGCTCGCCGGCCTTCCGGCCACGCGGCTGGCCGCGGTCGCGAAAGCGGCTGCCGTGTTCGGCTGCTTCGGCGCCGTCTACCTCCTGCTGGCGCTCGCGCTCGACGTCCCCGAGGCTTCCGCCGCGGTGCAGCGCGCCCGCCGGATGTTGCGCCGTTGAAACAGAATCTCCTCTTCACCTCTGCTGTCCAAGCCGTGTCCTTGGCTGTCGGAGGGCGCGTGAGTCACCGGATTCGCTGGGTCCTCGGTGCCGTGCTTGCCGCCTCGTGCGCGAGGGAGGCCCGCAGGGACGTCACGCCGCCGCTCGCCACCGACGCGCCGCAGGCTGCTGCTGGAGCCGCTGCCGAGCAGGATCCGGAAGCGGGGCCGCCGCTCTCGACGCAGGAACAGATCGAGCACGCGCTCTCGCGGGTCACCTTCGGCCCGCGGGCGGTCGACCGCGAACGCGTGGCGCGCATCGGAGTCGCGGCGTTCCTGGAGGAGCAGCTGCATCCGGACGCGATCGCGGACGGCGCGATGGAGCAGCAGCTGGCGAAGTTCGCGGTCCTGCGGCGGAGCCCCGCGGATCTGGCGCAGGAGCTCGCGCGGTACCGGAAGCAGAGGAGGGAGGAGAAGACTGCGACGACGGCGACAGCGACGCCGACTACGACAGCGACGTCGACTGCGACGCCGACTGCGACAGCGACAATGACTGCGACAGCGACGGCGAGTCCGACGATGAGCGTCGACTCGGTCGTCGATGCGCTGGACCCGAACCTTGCCGGGCCCACGCTGCCCAGGCCGGGGCAACGCGACCTGCGCAAGCAGCTGGGAAAGGCGGGCAAGGGGCCCGCGTTCGACATGGTCGCGCAGCTCACGCAGGCCAAGCTGGTGCGCGCGATCGGATCGGAGCGCCAGCTGCAGGAGGTGATGGCGGACTTCTGGTTCAACCACTTCAACGTCTTCGCGGGGAAGGAGAACGAGGCGGCGCTGCTGCCTGCGTACGAGCAGCAGATCCGCGAGCGCGCCCTGGGCAGGTTCGCGGACCTGCTCGCGGCGACGGCGCACAGTCCGGCGATGCTGGTGTACCTGGACAACTGGCGCAGCTCGACGCCGCTGCCGCCGCGGCGCGCCGGACGCGGCCAGGTTCCGCAGCGGAACCCCAACCGCGGGCTCAACGAGAACTACGCGCGCGAGCTGCTCGAGCTGCACACGCTGGGAGTGGACGGCGGCTACACGCAGCAGGACATCGTCGAGGTGGCGCGCTGCTTCACCGGCTGGACGGTGGCGGAGCCGCAGCGCGACCCGCGGTACGTCTTCCGCCCCGGCATGCACGACTCAGGGCCGAAGTTCGTGCTGGGCCGCGAGATCGCCGCCGGCGGCGAGGACGACGGGAACGCCGTGCTCGACCTCCTGGCGCACCACCCCGCGACGGCGCGCTTCATCTCGCGCAAGCTCGTGCAGCGTTTCGTCTCCGACGACCCGCCCGAGGCGCTGGTGCAACGGGCGGCGGACACCTTCTCGGCGACCGGCGGGGACATCCGCAGCGTGCTGCGCACGATCTTCGAGTCGCCCGAGCTGTGGAGCCGCCGCGCTCTGCGCGCCAAGGTGCGCTCGCCGCTCGAGCTGGTGGCGGGCAGCGTGCGGGCACTGGGCGCGCGCGTGGACGATCCGATGCCGCTCGCCCGCGCGGTGGCGCGGATCGGGCAGCCGCTCTTCGCCGCCCAGCCTCCGACGGGCTACCCCGACGACGCCGCCGGCTGGCTCTCGTCGGGCGCGCTGCTGGCGCGCATCGATTTCGGCCTGGCGCTCGCCGGCGGCCAGATGGAAGGCGTGCGGGTCGACCTCGTGCCGCTCGCGCGCGACGCTGTGGGTCCGGAGGAGGTGCTCGACCGTGCTGCCGCCCAGCTCGGCCTGCCGGCGCTCTCCGACCGGACCCGCCATTACGTGCTGGCGCAGCTGCGCGGCGC
>DASWGQ010000459.1:0-7595 GCA_036393595.1 Myxococcales bacterium
TGGAGGCAGTGGCCGTGAAGCGCACGTACCAGCCGAGCAAGATCCGCCGCAATCGCGAGCACGGGTTCCGCAAGCGGATGAGCACCAAGCAGGGCCGCACCGTGCTGAAGCGCCGCCGCGCCAAGGGCCGGAAGCGGCTCGTGGTGAGCGCGCCGAAGAAGTAGCCGGGCCGCGATGCCCCCGGCCGATCGCCGCACGCTTTCTTTCCCCAAATCCGCGCGCCTGCTGCGGCGCAGCGAGTTCGCCGCGCTCAAGCAGCGCGGCCGGGGTTTCGTCGACGGGCCGCTCGCCGCGTGTTGGATCCCGCGCCCCGCCGAGCCGACCCGGCCGGGAATGGCGCGGTGCGCCGCGCGGGTTGGAATCACCGTGTCGTCCAAGGTGGGAGAGGCGGTGGTCCGGAACCGGGTGAAGCGGCGCCTGCGCGAGGCGATCCGGCACGAGCTGCACCAGCTGCCCCCCGTCGACCTGGTGCTGGTCGCCCGCTCGTCCGCGACCCGCGCCACCGTGGCCGAGCTGCGCGCGTGGGTCCGCCGCGCCGGCAGCCGGATCGAAGCCGACCGGGGGACCCGGCCGTGATCGTTCCGGGCAGCACCGCCACGGACTCCACACCCGCCGCGGGCGCCGGGGCGTCCGGCGCACGGGACGGCGCGTCCCCCGCCCCGACCGTCCTGTTCCACGTGGAACGTCTTCCGATCCAGCGCTGGACCGCGTCGTCCCAGGCTCGTGTCCCTGCGTGGCCGGTGGCCTCCTGGGTCCGCCGCGCGGCCGCGCCGGACGGCGTCGCCGGCGCGAGCAAGCCTCCTCGCCCGCCGCTCGCGAACGGCCCGCTCCGCTCCGCGCCCGGCTGGCGGGCCGTCCTGGCCTGGCCGCTGCTCGGGCTGCTGTGGATCTACCGCCGCCTCGTCTCCCCCGCCCTCCCGCCGGCCTGCCGATACCACCCGAGCTGCTCGCAGTACGCGGTGGAGGCCATCATCGTCCACGGTCCCCTCCACGGGGCCTGGCTCGGTGCCCGCCGCCTGCTGCGCTGCCACCCCTGGGCGCCCGGGGGGCCCGATCCGGTCCCGCCAGCGCGCGTCCGCCCCGATGCCGAACGAGTGACCCGATGAAAGACTCGAATCAGCGCCTCCTTCTCACCGTGGTCCTCTGCATGGCCGTGGCACTCGTCTGGAGCCTGGTCTTCCAGCCGAAGCAGGAGCAACGGCCCGCCTCGCCACCGGCCGCCACCCAGCCGGTGCCCGCGCCGGTTCCGGCGTCTCCTCCCACCTCGGCTCCAGCGCCGGGTGCGCCGGGCGGCGGAGCTCCACGTGGAGCTCCTGCGCCGCGACCGCCCGCGCGGACCGCGTCGCTAGACTCGGAGAGACTGCACGTGGTGGTCACCTCCGAGGGCGCTGCGCTACAGTCGGTCCAGCTCAAAGGCGAGAAGTTCCGGCGCCGCAAGGCGGGGTCGTCCGAGGTCAGCCAGGTGGATCTGGTCGCGCCCCAGCCCGGCCTGCCGCTGCCCCTCTCCACCTCTTTGCGCGACGGCGGCGGCGCCGACCTCGTCCCGGCCGACACCGCCTACGAGATGGTCCGGCACGACGGGCGCTCCGCCACCTTCCGCGTCGTCGCGGGCGGAGTGACGGTCCTCAAGACGTTCACGCTCGACGCGCGGCTCTACCGGCTGGATCTCGGCATCGAGGTGCGGTCCGACGCCCAGCTCGCGGGGCAGCTCGCGATCCTCTCCACCGGCCATGGCGAGGCGCCGTCGGGCGGGTTCTTCACCGGCCACACCAACAGTCCCGCGCGGCCGATCTGCAAGGCGAGAGGCAAGGGTCCAGAGCGCGTCTCCGTGGGCGACAAGCACTCCGCCTGGGACGGGCCCGGTCCGGCCGACTTCGCCGGCATCGACGAGCAGTACTTCATCGGCGCGGTGGTGCCGCCGGCGGCGTCGACGGCGAGCTGCCACATCGAGGCGAAGCCCGACGGGGCGCTGCTGGCGACGCTCGCCGTGCCCGTCTCGGTCCCCCCCGGAGGCTCTGCGGCGGCGCCCTTCGTCGTCTATGCCGGCCCCAAGGACACCGACGAGTTGGGTGCGGTCGCCCCCGTCCTGAAGGAGTCGGTCGACTTGGGCTTCTGGGCGGTGATCGTGAACGTGCTGCTGGCGGTGATGAAGTTCTTCTACCGGGTCGTGCCGCCGCACAACTGGGGCATCGCCATCATCCTGCTCACCGTGGCGGTGAAGGTGCTGACCTTCCCGCTGCAGCACAAGTCGATGAGGAGCATGCAGGAGATGCAGAAGCTCCAGCCGCAGATCGAGGAGATGAAGAAGAAGTACGCCGGCGACCAGCAGCGGCAGAACCTCGAGCAGATGAAGCTGTTCAAGGAGCACGGGGTGAATCCCATGGGCAGCTGCCTGCCCATGATCATCCAGATGCCCATCTGGCTCGCGCTCTACCAGACGCTGCAGGTCTCGGTGGAGCTGTACAACTCGGTGTTCATCCCGGGCTGGCTGAACGATCTCACCGCCAAGGATCCCTACTACGTCCTGCCGATCGCGATGGGCATCACGATGGTTCTGACGCAGGTCCTCACGCCCACGCCCATGTCCAATCCGCAGCAGAAGTACATGGGATACGCGATGAGCGTCTTCTTCTCCTTCCTGATGCTCAACCTGCCCTCCGGGCTCACCCTCTACATCTTCGTCAACAACGTGCTCTCCATCCTGCAGCAGATCTGGCTGCGCAGGGCGATGCGCCCGCCTCCCGCGAGCAGCCAGACCCTGGCCGTCACGCCCCGTCGCGCATGAGCGCAAGGGCCCGGCCGGGGAAGCCGCGCCGCAATCCGCTGCTCGGAGCGGCGGTGCTGAAGGCGCTCCTGCGCCGGCGCGCGGGCGACGACCTGGACAAGACGAAGGCGCTGTACGGGGGGATCCTCCGCGATCTCGGGCTGACCGACGAGCAGGTGGACAGGTACCTCGTCGAGCACGCCGAGGAGGTCGAGGAGGCCATCCGCGGCCACGGCCGGCGCGGCAGCTGATCTTAGTCCACCCGGCCCGGGACCGGAGGCGCGAATGCGGACGTTCCACGTGGAACACCGACCCCGGCGAGCCCGTACCAGGCGCGGCGCTCCGGTGGGAGCAGGACCGTGAAGGATCGGCGGCAGGCGTCCGGGAGGGGCAGCTCGCGCGGCGCCGCGAACCCGCCGGGCCACCCGAACGCCGCTTCGCGGGCGTCTCGGCCCGGCGGACCCGATCGGGAAGGAGGACGCCGGCCCGATCTGTTGGCGAGGAGCGTGGAACCTCAGCACCTCCGCCTCCTCGAAGAGGGCGCCGCCGCCATCGGGCTCCGGCTCGACCGCGAGCAGGTGGCCCTGCTCTTACGGCACGTCGACCTGCTGCTGCGCTGGAACAGGTCCATCAATCTCACCTCCATCACCGATCCGGCCGAGGTGGTGGAGAAACACGTGATCGACTCCCTCGCGCTCGCGCCGCTGGTCCCCGCCGGCACCTTGCTGGACGCCGGGACGGGGGCCGGCTTCCCGGGAGTGCCCCTGCGCATCGCCCGCCCCGATCTGGAGGTGGTGCTGGTCGACTCCGTGCAGAAGAAGGTGGCGTTCCTCAAGAGCGTGCTGGCCGAGCTGCGGCTCCCGGGGGCGCGCGCGGTCGCCGTCAGGCTGCGAGGGGATCCGGCGGGCGAGCACCTTCCCCGGGTGAACGCGGCGGTGTCCCGGGCGGTCGCCGAGCCGGGAGCCTGGCTCGCGCTGGCGGAGCCGTACGTGCTCCCGGGCGGGCTCGCCTTCTGCATGCTCGGACCGTCGGACCCCGTGCCCGGGAGGCACGGCGACCTGGTCCTGCGGCGGGAGCTCGGGTACCGGCTTCCGTTCTCCCGCGCCGAGCGGCGGCTCGCGGTCTTCCAGCGGAAGCCCTGAACGGCGACGGTCGCGGGGCTCCTTACGGAGGGGCCGCGCGCCGGGCCCGGCGGGACTCTGCTTCCCGCGCGGCGTGTTCCACGTGGAACGCAACCTTGCGCGGCGGCGGAGGCGCGTGATACTGGCGCGAGCGACCGACCGTGCGGTGAAAGGGGACATGGCGCTCGTCCTGGCGATCGCAAACCAGAAGGGCGGCGTGGGGAAGACCACCACGGCGGTCAACCTGGCTGCATCGCTGGCGGTTTCCGAGCGCCGCGTGCTGCTGGTCGACCTCGATCCGCAGGCGAATGCCACGAGCGGCGTCGGCGTGGCACGCGACTCCTCGGACAGGCCCTCCATCTACCACGCGCTCCTCGGCGAGGCGCCTGCCCGGGCCGCGATCCGTCCCACCGGCATCGAGAGGCTCTCGCTCTTGCCGTCCGACCCGGACCTGGTCGGGGCGGAGCTGGAGCTGGTCTCCGCCGGCGAGCGCGAGACCCGGCTCCGGCGCGCCCTCGAGCCGGTCCGCGGCGACTACGAGTACGTGCTGATCGACTGCCCGCCCTCGCTGGGCCTGCTCACGCTCAACGCGCTGGTCGCCGCCGAACGGGTGCTGGTGCCGCTCCAGTGCGAGTACTACGCGCTGGAAGGGCTCGGCTCGCTGCTCCGCACCCTCGAGCTGGTCCGCGGCAGCTTCAACCGCGAGCTGGCGCTCGAAGGCGTGGTGCTCACCATGTTCGATGCGCGGAACAACCTGGCGAGACAGGTGATGGTCGACGTGCAGACCAACCTGCCCGGGCAGGTCTATTCGACCATCATCCCGCGCAACGTCCGGCTCTCGGAGGCGCCCAGCCACGGCCGGCCGGCTCTCCTCTACGACATCGAGTCGAAGGGAGCGCAGAGCTACCTCGCGCTCGCCGAAGAGCTGCTGAAGCGGCGCCATCCGGACGCCGAGGCGGAGGAGCGGCAGCGCGCGCGCCGGTAGCGCGGTGCTGGCCAGGAGCGAGAGCGGATGGAGCAGAAGGTGACGAAGAGGCCGGCGCTGGGGCGCGGGCTGGGAGCGCTGATCCCGGGCGGTTCGGCCGTGGAGCGCAAGGGCGTCATCATGCTCGGGATCGAGGAGATCCAGCCCAACCGCGGCCAGCCCCGCCGGTACTTCGACGAGATCCGCATCCTCGAGCTGTCCGAGTCGATCCGGGCCAACGGGGTCCTGCAGCCGCTCCTGGTGCGCCGCGACGGGGAGGGGTACGCCATCGTGGCCGGCGAGCGCCGCTGGCGAGCCGCCCAGCGCGCCGGACTGCGGGAGCTCCCCTGCATCGTCCGCGACGTATCCGATCCGCAGGCGTTCGAGCTGGCGCTGATCGAGAACATCCAGCGCGAGGACCTGAACGCCATCGAGGAGGCGGAGGCCTACCAGCGGCTCATCGAGTACCACGGCCTCACCCAGGAGGAGCTGGCCCAGAGGGTCGGCAAGGACCGCTCGACGATCGCGAACGCGCTCCGGCTGCTCCGCCTCCCCGAGCCGATCAAGCTGGCGATGTCGTCCGGGGCCCTCGGCATGGGCCACGCCCGCGCGCTGCTCGCGCTCGGCGACGAGACGGATCTGCGCCGCGCGGCGGAGAAGGTGATGAACGAGGCCCTCTCGGTGCGCGAGGTGGAGCAGCTTGTCCAGCGCCTCAAGGGCAAGAAGGTGATCCGGCAGGAGCGCGCGCGCGCCGGCAGCGTGCAACTCCGGCACGTGGTCGAGAAGCTGCAGCGCAAGCTCGGCGCGAAGGTCGCGCTGCGCGACCGGGACGGCGCGGGCACGGTCGAGATCCGCTACCACAGCCACGCAGAGCTCGACCGCATCCTGCAGTCCATCCTGGGCGAAGGCTGAGGAGCCGCACGATGCGCGACGTCAAGCGCGACGAGGTCCCCAAGGCCGGCGCGGACGATCTGCCCGCGCCCGAGATCGCCGTCAGCCATCCCGTCCCGCGCGGGCCGTCCGTTGGCCCCGCGCCCGACGCGCCGCCCGCCCGACGGCGCGAGCTGACCTTCCGCGCGGTGGCGACGGCGATGGTGGTCGCGGTGATCGTGGGGGGCTCGTACCCCTACGTGGTCCTCAAGATCGGCTACGGTCCGAACATCTCGGTGGTGAGCGCCTTCTTCGGCTACCTCGCGCTGGCCGCGATCGGCCTCTTCACCGGGATCCGCGGCACGCGCTGGGAGAACAACCTGGTCCAGACCGCGGGCACGGCCGCCGGCGAGGCCGGGTTCATGTGCGTGGTGCTGGCCGCCATGGACATGCTCAACGCCCGCCCCGAGCTGGGCTTCTCCGTCCACCTCTCCTCGCTGCAGATCTTCGGCTGGCTGTCCGTCGCGGGCTTGCTCGGCGTGCTGCTCGCCGTTCCCCTGCGCCGCCACTACATCGACGACGAGGACCTGCCCTTCGCCGACGGGACCGCCGCGGGCGAGACGATGTTGGTGCTCGATCTCGACCGCACGCAGGCGCGGGCCCGGGTGCGCGCGCTCGGCTGGGGCTTGGGCCTCTCCGCCCTGGCCGCCTTCCTCCGCGACTTCCACTGGAAGGCGGTCTTTTTCGGCAAGGTCCGGCAGCTCCTGCCAGTGATCCCCGGCGAGATCCCCTTCGGCGCGCACGGCGCCGCGCTCCGCATGGGCACCGAGGTGAGCCTCCTCTCCTTCGGCTCCGGGATCCTGGTCGGGCTCCGCGTCACGCTCTCCATGGGGCTGGGCATGGCGATCGCCTGGGTGATCTCGCCGACGGTGCTGACCGCCCGGCACATCGTGGCGGACCAGACCTACGCGCTAGTGCTCCGCTGGGTGATGTGGCCCGCCACCGGCCTGATGGTCGCCGGCGGTCTCACCGCGCTGGCGCTGAAGTGGAAGCTGATCGTGCGCAGCTTCACCTCTCTCCGGGCCGGCGAGCTCGCCGCCGCGCGGGAGGAGTTCCCGCTCAAGTACGTCGGCGTCGGCGTGGCGGTGCTCACCGTCGCCCTCTGCGTGGTGCAGCACTACTCGCTGGACTTCCCGGTGTGGCTCACGCTCGTCTCGCTCGTCCTCTCGGTGGCGCTGATGCTGGTGAGCACCCGCGTCCTGGGCGAGACCAACTGGGCACCGATCAGCGCGCTCGCGAACCTGATGCAGGCCGTCTTCGCCGCGCTCGCGCCGGGCAGCATGCGGGTGAACATGATCGGCTCGGGCATGTCGGGCACGGTGGCCGCGCATGGCGAGCACCTCATGCAGGACTACAAGGCGGGGAAGATCGTCGGCGCGAACAACCGCCACCTCACCCTGGTGCAGCTGATGGCGGTCCCGGTCGGCTCGGCCGCGGTGGCCATCGCCTACCCGGCGCTGCGCGACCGCTACGGGTTCGGAGGAAGCGGGGGCCTCGCCTCGCCCATCAGCGTGAAGTGGGCGGGGTTCGCCGAGTTGCTCAACCGAGGGTTCGACCAACTCCCCCGCGGCTGCTTCGCCGCGATGCTGGTGGCGCTGGCCCTGGGCGTGATCCTCACCGTCCTCGAGCCGCGCTGGCACAAGTACGTGCCCTCCCCGACCGGCGTCGGCCTGGGCATGCTGATCCCGGGCTACTCGATCATGCCGATGGTGCTGGGCGGCATCGCCGGATACGTGTGGGCGAAACGCGCACCGGAGAGCGAGCGGACCTACAGCACCCCACTCGCTTCGGGCTTCATCGCCGGAGAGGCGCTCCT
>DASWGQ010000460.1:0-5513 GCA_036393595.1 Myxococcales bacterium
GACGTTGAGCGGCACGATCACCGGCCCGGCCGCTCCTGGCGCGCCGAGGTGGATGTGCGCCATCAGCGGGGCGCTGCTCAGGCCCGACGCGCTCAGCTTGTAGACCACGGTCGTCCCGTTCACCGTGAAGTTCGCCATGCCCGACGGCGACGCCGCCCCCTCGAGGTTCGGCGGCGGGACCTCGTTGCGCGGGTCCAGCCTGGCCTGGAACGTCTCGGGCGCCGCCGCCGCCTTCGACGGCTCGGGCTGCGACGAGGACGCCGTCGCGCACGCGGCCATCGCCAACCCGACCACTACCGGAAAGGTTTGCCTCATTTTGGTCCCTCCCTGCGTTTTGCAGATTCTGCAAGCGCTAATATTGACAGGTTTGAAATCCGAACGGAAGGGAGGGGGCTACCAGCTGCGTTACACCCTCAGCCGGACAGGCGGTCGCGCAGCGCTCGTGTGCTACGCTTCGGGTACCTGTGACCGGCATCGACGAGGCATCCCGGACGTCCTTCGATCGCGGCGCGGAGCTGTACGACGCCGCGCGTCCGTCCTACCCCGAGGCGCTCGTCGACGAGGTGGTCGCGCGGAGCGGAATTCCGATGGGGGGACGGATCCTCGAGATCGGCGCGGGCACCGGCAAGGCCACGCTGCCGTTCGCCCGGCGCGGGTACGCGATCGTGGCCCTCGAGCCCGGCGGCAACATGGCCGCGGTCCTGCGCAGGAAGGTGGCTGCGTTCCCCGAGGTCGCCGTCGAGGAGACCACCTTCGAGGCCTGGAGCGGCGCCGATCGGTCCTTCGACCTGGTGGTCTCGGCCCAGGCGTTCCACTGGGTCCCCCCGGCCGCCCGGTACGTGAAGGCCGCCGCGGCGCTTCGCCCGGGCGGCGCGCTGGCGCTGATCCGCAACGAGACGTCGGGTCTCGATCCCGCGCTGCGCGCCGAGTTGGAGGCCGCCTACGCCCGCTGGTTCCCGGCCGTGACCTGGACGCCGTCTCGCGACTCGATCGAATCGACGCGCGTCGAGCTGACCGGCGAGATCGGTCGGAGCGGCCTGTTCGGGCCCGTCCAGGCCGCCTCGTTCCCCTGGACCGCGGCCTACACGACCCGGCAGTACCTCGATCTCCTGGAGACCCATTCCGACCACGCGCTCCTTGCGCCCGGGCTGCGGACCCCGCTGTACGGCGCCGTCGCGAACGCGATCGAGCGGCGCGGCGGCCGCATCGAGGTCCCGTACGTCGCGGTGCTGCTGTTGACCGTCCGCAACGATTGATGCCAGTTGTGTGCATGGCCGTCCCTCGGGCTTCGGCGGCGCTCGCGCGCTTCACCGTCCTCGATCTCAGCCGCGTCCGGGCCGGGCCCACCTGCGTCCGCCAGCTCGCCGACTGGGGCGCGAACGTGATCAAGGTCGAGGTGCCCGAATATTTGGAAGTGGGAGACCCGGCGGGCGGACCGCGCCAGGGGCCGGACTTCCAGAACCTGCACCGCAACAAGCGCGGCATCACGCTGGACCTCAAATCGCCTGACGGCGTGGGCGTCTTCCGGCGCCTGGCGGCCAAGGCCGACGTGGTGGTGGAGAACTTCCGCCCCGACGTGAAGACGCGCCTCGGCGTCGACTACCCGGCGCTGAGCAAGACCAATCCGCGGCTGGTCTACGCCAGCATCTCCGGCTTCGGCCAGGACGGGCCCTACCGGGACCGCCCGGGCGTCGATCAGATCGCGCAAGGCCTGGGCGGGCTGATGTCGATCACCGGAGAGCCTGGCCGGGGGCCGATGCGCGTCGGCATCCCCATCGCCGACCTCACCGCTGGCCTCTTCTGCGCGCTCGGCATCCTGGTGGCGCTGCTCGAGCGTGAGCAGTCGGGCAAGGGCCAGGAGGTGGCCACCTCGCTCCTGGAGTCACAGATCTTCATGCTCGATTTCCAGGCGTCGCGCTGGCTGAACGCCGGCGAGGTGCCGCGCCAGGCGGGCAACAACCATCCGACCAGCATCCCCACCGGCGTTTTCAAGACCCGCGACGGGCACATCAACGTCGCGGCGGTGGGCGGGACGATGTGGGAGCGCCTCTGCCGCGCCATCGGGGCGGACGCGTTGCTGCAGAGGCCCGAGTACGCCACCGCCGCGGCGCGCCTCACGAACCGCGACGCGCTCAACGCCGAGCTCGAGACCTGGCTGGCTGGCCGCTCCAGCGCCGAGTGGGTCGATCGGCTGAACGAAGCCGGCGTGCCCTGCGGCCCCATCCACTCCATCGACAAGGTCTTTGCCGACCCTCAGGTCGAGCACCTGGGGATGGTGCGGGAGATCGTGACGGGCGGCGGCACGCTGCGCGTTGTCGGCCAGCCGGTGAGCCTGGGCCGCACTCCCAGCCGGATGATGGCTGCGCCGCCGGGTCGCGGAGAGCACACCGGCGAGGTGCTGCGCGAGTTCGGCTTTTCGGAGGCGGAGATCGACAGGCTGCGCCGGGACAAGGTGATCTGAGGGAGAGCTGCATGGACACAAGCGACAAGATGCTCGCCCGCAAAGAGGGGCGCGTCGGCACGATGATCTTCAACAACCCCGAGCGCCACAACGCCGTGTCGCTCGAGATGTGGCAAGCGGCCGCGAAGATCCTCGACGACTTCGCCAAAGACGACCAGATCCGCGTCGTGGTCCTGACGGGGGCGGGCGGCAAGTCGTTCGTCTCCGGCGCGGACATCTCCAAGTTCGAGGACGAGCGCGCCACGCGCGAGGCGGTGGAGCGCTACAACGCCGCCACCGAGAAGGTGTACTCGGGGGTCGCCGCCTACCCCAAGCCAACCATCGCGATGATCCAGGGCTACTGCATCGGGGGCGGGCTCAATCTCGCCGTCTGCTGCGATCTGCGCTTCTGCTCGGAAGGCTCGCGGTTCGGACTGCCCGCCGCGAAGCTCGGCCTGGGTTACGGCTACGCCGGGCTCAAGCGCTTCATCGACACCATCGGGCCGGCGCACACGAAGGACATCTTCTTCAGCGCCCGCCAGTTCGGCGCGGCCGAGGCCCTGGCCATGGGGCTCGTCAACCGCGTTCTCCCCGATTCCGACCTGGCCTCCTCCGTCCGGGAATACGCCGGCGGCGTCGCAGCCAACGCGCCGCTCACCGTCGACGCCATCAAGCAGATCTCCCTGGAGGTGCTGAAGGCGGAGAGCGAGCGCGACTTGAAGCGCGCCGCCGATCTCGTCGCCCGCTGCTTCGCCAGCCAGGACTACGTCGAAGGCCGCAAGGCGTTCCTGGAGAAGCGCAACCCGGTGTTCACCGGCAAGTAGGAGCCGCCGTGTCGTCGGTCATCCTGCGCGGGCTCACCAAGCGCTTCGGCGACCAGACCGCGCTCGACGGCGTGTCTCTCGAGATCCAGCACGGGCAGCTGGTGTGCCTGCTCGGGCCCTCGGGCTGCGGGAAGACCACGGCGCTGCGCCTGGTGGCCGGCTTCATCGAGCCCACCGCGGGCGAGATCCTCCTCGGCGACCGGGTGGTGTCCTCGCCGGGGCGCGCGCTGCCTCCCGAGCAGCGCAACGTCTCGATGGTGTTCCAGACCCATGCGCTCTGGCCGCACATGACCGTGGCCGAGAACGTCGCCTATGGCCTCGGAGTGAGGAAGCTCGGTCGCGCCACCATCGCCAGGAAAGTCTCCGCGATCCTGGCCACCACGCAGCTCGCCCCGTTCGCGGACCGGTACCCGGGGGAGCTGTCCGGCGGGCAGCAGCAGCGCGTCTCGCTGGCCCGCGCGCTGATCGTCGAGCCCGACACGCTGCTGCTCGACGAGCCGCTCTCGAGCCTCGACGCCAACCTGCGCGAGGAGATGCGCTTCGAGGTGCGCCGGTTGCACGACGCCTACCGCTACACCAGCATCTACGTCACGCACGACCAGGGTGAGGCGATGACGACCGCGGACCGGATCGCCGTCATGAACGCAGGGCGCATCGAGCAGCTCGGCACACCCGAGGAGGTGTACGACCGGCCGCGCTCCGAGTTCGTCGCGCGATTCCTGGGCGGCAGCAACATCCTCCGCGGGAGGGCGCTCGATGCGACGCACGTCTCGTTTGCGGGAACTTCGATCGAGTGCCGCGGCGCGGCGCTGGCCACGGGCGTGGAGGTCGCCGTGTCCGTCCGCCAGCACGAGATCGGCATCACGAACCACGCGAGCCGCCCGGCGGCCGCCAACGCCGTCCATTGCACGGTCGTCCGCAACGTCTTCCTGGGCGGCGCGCGGGATTACGTGGTCGAGGCCGCGGATGGCACGCAGCTCCGGATCACGGCCGCGCCGGCGGAGAGCTTCGCTCCCGGCGCTTCCGTCTGGCTGACCCTGCCGCCCGAGCGGTGCAGGGCGCTGGTATCCTGAAGGCAGGGGAGACATCCATGCAGCGATGCAAGATTTGCAGGCGCCAGGTCCTCCGGGCTCTCACCGTGGCCGCGCTCGCGCTGCCGCTGCCGGGCAGGACGGCCCGGGCCGCGGGGCCGGCGCCCACCAAGGTCACGCCCGAGCTGATCCTTGCGGCAAAGAAGGAAAGCAAGGTCATCTGGTACACCGCGGTCGACCTTCCGGTGGCCGAGCGCATCGGCAAAGCGTTCGAGGCGAAGTACCCGGGCATCGACCTGCGCGTGGAGCGCTCGGGCGGCGAGCGGATCTTCCAGCGCATCGGCCAGGAGTACGCGAGCAACATCCACGCGGTCGACGTGGTCAACAGCTCGGACGCCGCGCACTTCATCGTCTGGAAACGCGACGGCATCCTCGCGCCGTACGTCCCCGAGGACGTCGCGCTCCACTACCCGGCGGAGCACAAGGATCCCGACGGCCTCTTCGCCAGCTGGCGCGCCTGGCTGAGCGTGATCGGCTACAACACCAAGCTGGTGAAGCCGGAGGAGGCGCCGAGGAGCTTCGCCGATCTGCTCGATCCGAAGTGGTCCGGCAAGATCGTGAAGGGCCATCCCGGGTATAGCGGCACCATCATGACCGCTACCTTCCAGATCTCGCGCGACTTGGGCTGGGAGTACTTCGAGAAGCTGGCCAGGCAGAAGGTCATGCAGGTGCAGTCCTCCGCCGACCCGCCCAAGAAGCTGGCGCTGGGCGAACGCGCGGTCATGGCCGACGGCAACGAGTACAACCTCTTCCAGCTCAAGGAGAAGGGCGAGCCGGTCGAGATCGTCTACCCGACGGAGGGAACGCCGCTGATCGTCGGCCCGTCCGGCGTCCTGAAGGACGCGCCCCACCCGAACGCGGCGCGGCTGCTGCAGAGCTTCCTCTTCTCCGTCGAGGCGCAGCAGCTGATGGTCGACTTCGGCGGGCTGCGCTCGGTGCATGCGCTGGTGAAGGAGAAGCCAGGCCGCAAGCCCTTGCGGGAGATCAAGCTGATGAAGGACGACCCCGCGGCGGTCGAGAAGCAGGCGGACGAGATCAAGGCGCGGTACAGCAAGTACTTCAAGGTGTGACGGTGGGATCGCGGGCACTGCCAGCGCGGGCGCGCCTCGACCTCTCCGGCGCAGTCCTTGCGCTGTGCGCTGCGGCTCTCTGCCTCCT
>DASWGQ010000461.1:0-6907 GCA_036393595.1 Myxococcales bacterium
CGTCAAGCATCTCCGGCGATCAGTGCCGCTCTCCCGAAGGGAGCCCCACCCCGAGTGAATGATGCTCGCATTGCAAGTGGGGCTCCTCGATGATCGTCTGAAAGCGAGACGATCGGCGCTCATCGCTGAGCGCGAGCGTCAGCGCCCGCAGCCGCCGCAGGGGCACGGGTCATCAGGGCCGCCGAAGCCACCGCCTGACGCCAGCGCCCAGGCCGGAATTCCGCTCTCGTCCCGCAGTCGGAGCACGTCACTGCCGCGCCGTACGTCGGCACCGACGAAGAGCTCGCCGCGCTTCATCTGCACGCGCCAGCCGGCGGACTTCCACGCTGTCCCCGGCTGTGAGGTGCAGCGGCTGCGCCTTCACGTAGTCGGCCGGCCCTAGCATGACCTCCACCCGTCCGGACGACGTCTCGACCCAGGCGTGCACGCCTCACGCGCGACGGCCCATCCCTCTCCTCGGCCGCGCACCCGCGACCTGACTGTGTGAGCCACCGCCGCGCGCGGGAGGTTCAACGCGGCGCTGTGACGCGGCCGCCGCGCGTCCATGCGGGTCCGCCCGCGTCGCGCAGGCCCAGCGCACGCACGAGGATGGCCAGCGGGCAGAACCCCGTGTACGCGCTCTGCAGCAGGTTCAGGCCGACGAACGCGGTGAGGATCAGGAACCCGGGATGCACAAGCAGAGCGAGGGCGATGCTGACCAGGATCAAGCTGCCGGCGAACGTGAGGACGAAGCGCTGGACGGTCATGGAACGCTCCCCGAGGCCGCGACCAGCGCGAGCCTCTCGGCTGGGGCGGGTTCACGAGCGAGCGCGCCTTCGCGCTGCAGGTCGGCGGCGCGGCCCCTGCGCGCCACCAGGAAATAGAGGACCGGGACGGCAAGCCGCGAGAGCAGCGTCGCCGCGACCTCGCCGGCCATGAGGCTCAAAGCGAGGCCCTGGAAGATCGGATCGGCGAGCATCACCGCGCTCCCGGCCATCACGGCCGCGGCGGTGAGCAGCATCGGACGGAAGCGCACCACGCCGGCCTCTTCGACGGCCAGCGCGAGCGGCATGCCCTCGCGCAGCTTCAGCTCGATGAAATCCACCAGGATGATGCTGTTGCGCACGATGATTCCCGCGCCGGCGATGAAGCCGATCATGCTGGTGGCGGTGAAGAACGCACCCAAGAGCCCGTGCGCGGGCAGGATGCCCACCAGGCTGAGGGGGATGGGCACCAGGATGACGAGCGGCACGAGGAAGCTCTCGAACCAGCCGACCACCAGCACGTAGATGAGGACCAGCACGGCCGCGAAGGCGAGGCCCAGGTCGCGGAAGACCTCGAGCGTGATGTGCCACTCGCCGTCCCACTTGAGGGAGAGGCGCTCCGAGTCGGCGGGCTGCGAGAGCCCGAACCGCGGCACGCCCGGACCGCCGAGCGCGTCCAGCTTCCGGTTCAGCTCCACCAGCGCGTACGCGGGGCTCTCGATCCGGCCCGCGATGTCGCCGAACACGTAGGCTACGGGCATCAGGTTCTTGTGCTGGATCTCACGCGCGGCGGGCCCTTGCTCGACGCGCACCAGCTCCCCGATCGGAACGTTGCCGCGCGCACCGGGTACGGTGAGCTGCAGGAGGTCCGATGGATCGCCTCGCCGCGCGGCCGCGAGCTGCAGCACCACGGGCACCTGCGCGGCGGCGCGCTCGACATGGAAGGACCCGAGCGCCTTGCCTTGCCCCGCCGCCGCGAGAGTCTGCACGACGGCCGCGGGCGCGACGCCGTGGAGCGACGCCTTCTCCCGGTCGAGCACCAGCGAGATCTGCGGCGCAGTCGGCTCGAGGGTCGAGTCGACGTCCACCACGCCTGGCGTGGAACGGAACGCGGCGAGCACCTTCCCCGCATAGGCGTCGCGCTCCGCCTCGGTCGGCCCGTACACCTCGGCGACAAGCGTGTCGAGCACCGGCGGGCCGGGTGGGATCTCCACCACCTTCAGCCTGGCGCCCGCTGGGCGGGCGAGCTCCTCGAGCGCGGGACGCACCCGCACGGCGATGGCGTGGCTCTGCGCCTTGCGCTCTTCCTTGCGGACCAGGTTGACCTGGACGTCAACCTGCTCGGGCGCGACTCGCAGGAACGCGTGCCGCACCATCCCCACGAAGGTGAACGGGGCGGCGGCGCGCGAGTGCACGAGGACTGCTCGGACCTCCGGCTCGGCCAGCAGCCGCCGCCCGACGCGCTGCCCGAGCGCGAGCGCGTCCTCCCGGGGAGTGCCGGCCGGGAGGTCGAGCTGCACCTGGAGCTCGCTCTTGTTGTCGAACGGCAACATCTTCACCTTCACGACGCCTCCGGCGAGCAGCGCCACGGCGCCGAGAAGCAGCGCAGCCAGCGAGCCGAGGAATCCCCAGCGCGCCTTCGCGGAGCGCAGGAGCGCGCCCATCACGCGGCGGTACAGCCGGGTCAGGCGCGTCTCGGGCAGCGTCTCGGCATGAGCCGTGCGGTGGTCGCGCGCTGGCCGCGCCTCGTCGCGCGCCGGATCGGGCGGGTGAAGCCCCGACGAACCGATCTCGCCGAGGCGGGCCTCGCGCCGGAACACTTTGAGCGCGGCCCACGGGCTCAAGATGAACGCGATCGCGAGCGAGAACAGCATGGCGGCGCTGGCGCCGACCGGGATGGGACGCATGTACGGGCCCATCAGCCCGCGCACGAATGCCATCGGCAGGATGGCGGCGATGACGGCGAACGTGGCGAGAATGGTCGGGTTCCCGACTTCATCCACCGCGTCGATGATGGTGCGGGCGAAGCTCTTTCGCGGCCCTGGAAGATGGAGGTGCCGGTGGACGTTCTCGACCACCACGATCGCGTCGTCCACCAGGATGCCGATCGAGAAGATGAGCGCGAAGAGGGTGACTCGGTTCAAGGTGTAGCCGAACAAGAAGGTGAGCAGCAGGGTCAACGCGAGCGTCACCGGGACCGCGACCGCCACCACCGCCGCGGAGCGCCAGCCCATCGCCAGGCCGATGAGCGCGATCACCGACAACGTCGCGATGAGCAGGTGCTCGATCAGCTCGTTGGACTTCTCCTGCGCCGTCTCGCCGTAGTTGCGCGTCACGTCCACGGCCACCCGGCCGGGCAGCAGCGTGCCGCGCAGCGCATCGACCTTGCGCCGCACCGCCTCGGCGAGCGCAGCTGCATTCGCGCCCTTGCGCTTCGCCACGGCGATGGAGACGGCCTGCTCGAATCCGCTCCCATCGCGCGAGGCCGTCAGGATGACCGCGGGATCGGGCTCGGGGCCGTCGGTGACCGATGCGACGTCCTCGAGCAGCACGGGGGCGCCACCGTGCGTCGCCACGGCGAGGCGGCGCAGCTCGGCTGACGAGCGCACGAACCCGGTTGCCTCGAGGTCGGTGCGTGCGCCGGGCGAGACCAGCTCGCCGGCGGGGAGCTGGGCCTCCGCTGCGCCCAGCGCCCGCTCCACGTCGGCCAGGGACACGCCGAAGCTGCGCAGCCGGGCCGGATCGGGCTCGATGCGCACGGTGCGCCGCGCGCCGCCGATCACCTGCACTTGCGAGGTGTCCGGGACCTGGGCGATCTCCTTCGCGAGCTGCTCGCCGAGCTGTCGGAGCGTGCCGGCGGCGTGGTCGCCCCCGTGCAGCGTCAGGACGAGGAACGGCACGTCGTCGATGGTGAGCAGCCTCACCGTTGGACGCGGAGCACCGGCGGGGAGCAGCTCGGGATGCGCCTCGATCTCCTGCCGCACCTTGACCAGGCTCGGCTCGAGCGGCTCGTTCACGCGGAAGCGCACCGTGACCAGCGACGCATCCCGCCGGCTGGTGCTGTACACGTACTCGACGCCCGGGATTCCCCACAGCCTGCGCTCGAGCGGCGTGGTGAGCTGGCTTTCCACCTCGCGCGGAGAGGCGCCGGGGAACGGCGCGAGGACGTCGATCATCGGCACGACGATCTGCGGTTCCTCCTCGCGCGGCGTGAGCGCCACCGCGACGGCGCCGAGCAGGATGGACGCGACGACCACCAGGGGCGTCAGGCGGCTGCGCAGGAACACGAAGGCGAGCCGGCCTGCCAGCCCGCGCCGGGGCTCAGGGGCCATGCGCCACCTCGACGGGATCGCCGTCGCGCAGCCCGTCCGGTTCGTCGATGACCTGCTCTCCCGCACGCAGTCCCGCGCGCACCGACAATGCATCGCCCGCGGCGTCTCCGGAAGCGATCCAGCGCAGCTCGGCCCGACCCGTCTCGGCGAGGAACACTCCGGTGAGATCGCCTCGCTCCACCACCGCGCTGCGCGGGACCCACAGCCGCATAGCGTCGGCCGCGGGCGGAATCTGCAGCCGGGCGAAGTCGCCGGAACGCAGGCCGGATGTTCCTTCCGCGATGCGTGCCCGGACGATCCCCCGGTGCGAGACCGGATCGCCGCCGGGGCTCACCGCGGTGACCACGGCCTCGCCTCGCGCCGCACCGCTCTCGAAGGGGAGCCGCAGGCCGGGTGTCAGGGCACGCGCCTCGTCCTCCGAGGCGAGCGCAACGATTTCGAGCGCGTTGCCGGACAGCTCGACCATCGGTTGGCCGGGGCCCACCAGATCGCCGGGCGAGACGAGCTTCGCGAGAACTACGCCGGCAAAGGGCGCGCGCACCTCGGCATAGGTGAGCGCCTCGCGCAGTGCGGCGGCATGGCCTTGGGCCTGCGCCCGCTGCACCTGCGCCACGTCGAGGGCACTGGCCGGCGCGTGGCCTCCCTGCACGAGCATGAGCGTGCGGCGTTCGGCCGCTTCCGCTGCATCCAGCGCGGTGCGGGCCGCGGCGAGTTGCGCCCGCACATCGGCGGCCGCCAGCCGGACGAGCAGGGCGCCGCGCGCGACGGTGTCGCCCTCGCGCACGTCCACGCGCTCCACGGCGGCGCTGATCCGCGTCGACACCATGGCGCGCGATGACGCGGAAACCGTGCCGGCGATCCAGCGGGGTGCAGCCGCCGCGCGCACGGTGACGAGCCGTACCGGGATGCGCTCCCGCTGAAGTGCTCCTTCCTTCTGTGGAGTTGCCTGCGCCGCGCACCCGGCGGCGGCGGCCGCGACCAGCCATCCTCGCATCGTTGCGCTCCTTCCTGGTCGGTGGGAGCCGCGGGGCCGCGCTCAGGATTCACTCCGAACCCTTCTTCTGACGCTCCGGCTCACACGGATGAGCCAAGGGCTGGTCTTCGAGCCCGATACGCACAAGCTCATGGCCCGTGGAGATCGACATCGACCTGCCGCGCGGCTTCCCCGAACGGTACCGCGAGGCGCTCGTGAGGGCGGCCGAGGGTTGCGCGGTGAAGAAGGCCATCCAGGCGCAGCCGGAATTCCGTGTGCGGACGCAGCAAGCCGCGTGAGACGTGACGTGTGAGTCCTTCAGCAGTTGTCGCGCTCTCGGGCCCTGCCCGGGACCCGCGTCGGCGGCGCTCAGGTGCTGACGCCGGCGCGCGGCAGAACCCAGCGCTGCAGGACCAACCAGGCAGCGACGAGCAGGAGCACGAGCCAGAAGTCGCTCATGCCGGTGTGAGCCAGGGGTGCGGAAAAGGGTTCGCGCTTAGAATACGGGCGTGCCGCGGACGGATGCCGAGTTGCTCTCTGCCGCCAGGGCGGGCGATACGGCCGCGCTCGACGAGATCCTCGAGCGCCACGAGAAGCAGGTCTTCCGCTTCGGTCTGCGCATGTGTGGCAGCGAGGACGATGCGCGCGAGGTGCTGCAGGACACGCTGCTGGCGGCCTTCAAAGGCTTGCGCGATTTTCGCGGCGACGCACAGCTTTCCACCTGGCTCTTCCAGATCGCGCGTAGCTTCTGCCTCAAGCGACGGCGCCACGCGGTCGGCGAGCCGATCGAGCTTCTTTCGCTCGAGTCGCCCGAAGCCGCGGCCGTGCCGATCCAGGCAGCAGCGCCGGACGAACGGGCGCACGCGCACGAGATCGGCGAGTTGCTCCAGACGGCCATCCTGGGGCTCCCCGAGTCACACCGCGAGGTGATCCTGCTGCGCGACGTCGAAGGCCTGTCCGCCGAGGAGGCTGCACAGGTCCTCGGCATCGAGGTGGGCGCAGTCAAGAGCCGGCTGCACCGGGCGCGGCTCGATCTCCGCGAGCGGCTCTCATTCTTCCTGGAGGAGGGCGCGCCGGCTGGCCTTCCCGCGCCCTGCCCGGAGCTGGCGCACGAGCTCGCGGCGTACGCGGGCGCAGACATCGACCAGGCGACCTGCGCGCGCATCGAGGAGCACCTGGCGCGCTGCTCGCGCTGCGCCGGTGCCTGCGCGGCGCTGCAGCGAAGTGTCTCGCTCTGCCGGCAGATTCCCGGCGGCGAGGTGCCCGCTCCCATCCGCAGCGCGGTGCGCAAGGCGCTGCGCGAAGCGATCGCGGCGTGAATCCTCCTGCGGCGTATCCGGCTCTCAGGGTCGATATCGGAGAAAACATGGCAACCTTCCGATGCGGCACCTGCGAAGAGTTCAACGTGATCGATCGCCCTGCCGCGGGAATTCGCTGCAAGGCCTGTGAGTCGCTGCTCGATCTGAGCGGCAATCCGCAGCAGGTGGATGCGGCAGCGCTCTCGCGCGCCATCGACCGCTCACCGGTCCCGCTGTTCGTCGACTTCTGGGCGCCATGGTGCGGCCCCTGCGTCTGGTCTGCACCCATCGTGAAAGCGATGGCGGCGAGACTGGCTGGCGACGTCGTGGTGCTCGCGGTGAATACCCAGGAGTCGCCCAAGGCGGGCGAGGAGCACGCCATCTACGCGATCCCGACGTTCACGCTCTTCCAGCGCGGAGAGGAAGTATCGCGGTCGCGAACAGAGGCCGCCAGGTCGGAGGTCTTCGCGCGCGCAACACCGACCGCGCAGGATCTGCGCGGCGCAACCTTTCGTGCGCAGGGGATTCGCCTCCACGGCTCGCGCGGCGCAGCGGCGGCGA
>DASWGQ010000462.1:0-5362 GCA_036393595.1 Myxococcales bacterium
GTACGCGACGACGCTGGGGAGGAGCGTCGAGCCCTCGTCCACGGGAAGCGCGCGCGGCTTGCCCGCTCCGGTCTCCGGGTCGGGACGGACCACGGCCACGAGCGAGTTGGTGGTGCCGAGGTCGATGCCGACCGCCGCCGCCGCGCACGCTTCC
Source organism: Myxococcales bacterium (assembly GCA_036393595.1). Lineage (GTDB taxonomy): Bacteria > Myxococcota > Myxococcia > Myxococcales > 40CM-4-68-19 > VBKO01. Next base: position 155 of record DASWGQ010000462.1, read on the forward strand.
TTGGCGCGCGCTTCGCCAGGCTCGGCGATCTGGAACAGCGCCATCTCAGATCTCCGCCGCGCGCCCCTCGACCTCGTCGAGGTAGCGCGCGTAGTAGCGCAGCCGGGCCAGCAGCTCAGCGGTCCGCTGCAGCTGGGCGTCAGTGGGGCGAGGCTCGCGCAGGGCGCGCGCGATCTCCTCCATCGCCTCTTGCCGCTTGCCGCGGACCCCTTCCGCCAGCCGCGCCACCGCCTCCGGCCCGCCTTCCATCTTTGCTTCCAGCAGCTTCTCGCGATCCTCGAGAGCCTGCTCGAGGAACTCCTGCGGCATCGCCGCGCCGCCGTCCCGCTCCTCGCCCGCGACCTTCACTCCCCGCAGCGCGAGCAGGTGCTCCGCGCGCCTCACGGGATCCCGCAGCGTGCGGTACGCGTCGTTCAGCAGCGTCGTCTGCTCCAGCGAGAAGCGGCGCTCGCGGGGCGTCGCCCGGGCGAAGCGGTCCGGGTGCAGCTTGCGCGAGAGCGCGCGGAACGATTCCTCCAGCGCGCGCTCGTCCAGCTCGTACGAGCGCAACAGGCCCAGGACGGCGAACTTGTCCAGGACGCCCTGCGGAGGAGGCGGCGGCTGCACCTTCCCGCAAGCGGGGCAAAGCGCGTCCGTGGGAGCCCGGGCGGCCCCGCAGCTCCAGCAGGCCGGATGGCTCTCGGGCATGAGATCTACTCCCAGACCCCGGCGACCGTGATCTGTTGGGGGGTCGAGGGGGGAGCGAGCTCCCCCCTTGTGGAGGCGCCGGAGGGGCCGGATCGAAGAGGGTGGGAAGCTGGCACAGCGATCAACTCAAGCGAGGGCTCGGGGTCAAACCGAGAAGGACTCGCCGCAGCCGCACTCGCTGCGCTGCTGCGGGTTCAAGAACTTGAAGCCCTTCTGCTGGAAGGTGTCGACGAAGTCGAGCGTGGTGCCGTTCAGGTAGAGCAGGCTCTTCGCGTCGACGTAGACCTTCGCCCCCGCTTCCTCGAAGATGCGGTCCTTGGAGCGCGGCTGGTCGCAGAACTCGATCACGTAGGACAGGCCCGAGCAGCCGCCTCCCTTCACGCCGAGCCGGATGCCGCTTTGCGGACCCGCCTGCGGGCGCTGGGCCACTTGCTCGCGGATCTTCTGCGCGGCCTTCGGGGTCAGGTGGATGGCGGGCTCGGCCATGCCTACTCCGCCCTCCGCTCCTGGGGCTCCCCGGCGGCCGGCTCCTGCTGCGCGGCGCGCTTCTTCTTCCAGTCGGCGATGGCCGCCTTGATGGCGTCCTCCGCCAGCACCGAGCAGTGGATCTTCACCGGCGGGAGCGACAGCTCCTGCGCGATCTGCGTGTTCTTGATGGTGAGCGCCTCGTCCACCGACTTGCCCTTCACCCACTCCGTGACCAGCGAGCTGGAGGCGATCGCCGAGCCGCAACCGAAGGTCTTGAACTTGGCGTCCTGGATCGTGCCGTCGTCGCCGATCTTGACCTGAAGACGCATCACGTCGCCGCAGGCAGGCGCGCCCACCAGGCCCGTCCCCACGTTCGGGTCGGACTTGTCCATCGTCCCGACGTTGCGCGGGTTCTCGTAGTGGTCCAGCACCTTGTCGCCGTACGCCATGGTTCGCTCTCCCTTGACCCTTACTGCCTAAGTGCGCATATGGGGGACACCATTCCCATGGTGTCCCCTCCAAAGTATCAATTTGGATGCATCCAGTCCAGATTGGATGCCCGGACGGACGTTCAGTGGGCCGCCCACTCGATCTTCGAGAGGTCGATCCCTTCCTTGGCCATCTCGTAGAGGGGGCTCATCGCCCGCAGCTTGTTCACCTGGTCGACCACGTACTTGCCCACGAAATCCACCTCCGCCTCGGTGTTGAAACGGCCGATCCCGAACCGGATGGAGGTGTGCGCCAGGTCCTCGCTCACTCCGCAGGCGCGCAGGACGTAGGACGGCTCGAGCGACGCGCTGGTGCAGGCGGACCCCGAGGACACAGCCACGTTCTTGATGGCCATCATCAGCGCCTCGCCCTCCACGTAGGCGAAGCTCACGTTCAGGTTGCCCGGCAGGCGGAACTCGGGGTGGCCGTTCAGCTCCAGGTGGTCGAGGTGGGCGAAGAGGTAGTCCTGCAGCCTGCGCCGCAGCTTGCGGGTGCGCAGCCCCTCCTCGGCCATCTCGCGCTGCGCGATCTCCGCCGCCGCGCCGAACCCGACGATGGCCGGCACGTTCAGGGTCCCGCTGCGCATGCCGCGCTCGTGGCCGCCGCCGTCGATGATGGGCGCGATGCGCACGCGCGGCTTGCGGCGCACCCACAGGGCCCCGATCCCCTTGGGCCCGTAGAACTTGTGGGCGCTGATCGAGACCAGGTCGACCCTCATCTGCTCGACGTCGAAGGGCAGCTTGCCGATGCCCTGCACCGCGTCGCTGTGGAACAGGATGCCCCGCTCCTTCACTACCGCGCCGATCTCCGGGATGGGCTGGACCGTTCCGATCTCGTTGTTGGCCCACATGATCGAGACCAGGATGGTCTTGTCGGTGATCGCGTGGCGGACCTGCTCCGGCGAGACGCGGCCCTGCTTGTCCACCTCCAGATACGTCACCTCGAACCCCTGACGCTCCAGCCGCTTGCAGGTGTCCAGCACCGCCTTGTGCTCCGTGCGGGTGGTGACGATGTGGTTGCCCTTCTCCCGGTAGAATTCCGCCACGCCCTTGATGGCGAGGTTGTCGGACTCGGTGGCGCCGGAGGTGAAGACGATCTCCTTCTCGTTCCCGCCGATGAGCCCCGCGATCTGCTCCCGCGCCTTCTGCACCGCCTCCTCGGCCTTCCAGCCGAAGGCGTGGCTGCGGCTCGCCGCGTTGCCGAACTCGGTGGTCAGATAGGGCATCATCGCGTCGAGCACGCGCGGATCGAGCGGCGTCGTGGCGTTGTTGTCCATGTAGATGGGGAGCTTCAGCATTTCCTCGCCTCGAGGTCCCGGATCAATCTGGACCGGATGAGTCTATTATCGACCGCCGGTGTGGGCGTCAAGGCGCGCAACACTGCGTCCTGGCGCCGCGCTTGTTAGAGTGGCGGGCCCCTGCGGAGAGGTCGGACGGATGGCGAACAGGAAGTGGGTGGTACGGATCGTCCTGGCGCTGGGCGCGGCGGCGCTGCTCGCGGGGCTGCCCGGGCTCCTGACGCGAAGCGTCGGTCCGGACGCCGACCTGTCGGGCAGGCTCGGGCTGGCGGGCGGCGTCGGAGCGGTCACCTTCGCCGTGCTCTTCCTCGCCGGAGTGCTGACGAGCCTCACGCCCTGCGTGTACCCGCTCATCCCCATCACGGTCAGCGTGTTCGGCGCGCGCCAGGCGGACCACCGGGCGCGCTCGGTGGCGCTGTCAGCGACCTACGTCGGCGGAATCGCCCTGACGTACTCGGCGCTGGGCGTGTTCGCGGCGCTCTCCGGGAAGGCGTTCGGCTCGGCGCTGTCATCCCCCTGGGTGGTGGGGGTGCTCGCCATCTTCCTGGTGGCGCTGGCGGCGAGCATGTTCGGCGCCTTCGACCTGAACCTTCCTCCCTCGGTCCAGCAGAAGCTCGGGATGGTGCGCGGCGCCGGGTTCGCGCACGCGCTGGGGATGGGCCTGGTGGCCGGAATCGTCGCGGCGCCTTGCACCGGCCCCGTTCTCGCCGGCGTGCTCACGTACGTGGCGACGCGCAGGTCGGCCGTCCTCGGCTTCTGGATGCTGTTCAGCTACGCGCTTGGCATGGGGCTGCTCTTCTTCGTGCTCGGGGCGACCTCGCTCAAGCTGCCGCGCTCCGGCGCCTGGATGGAGACGGTCAAGAGCGTGCTCGGCGTGGCGCTGGTCGCGGCGGCGCTGGGCCTCGTGCTTCCGCTCCTGCTCAGGCCCGAGCAGCTGCCGGTGGGCCCGCGCGCCGTGGCGATCGTTTCGGCGGCGCTGGCGTTCGCGGCGGTGATCGCGGGGGCGCTCAGCCTGTCGTTCCACGCCGGCCGGCGCGAGCAGGCGCTCAAGGCCGCGACGCTCGTGGTGCTGCTCGGCGCCGTCGGGCTGCGCCTGGGCTGGTTCGGGAAGGCGCACGTCCCGGAGATCCCGTGGTTGCACGACGAGCGCACCGCGGTGGAGCAGGCGCGCGCCACCGGGAAGGGCCTCCTGATCGATTTCTCGGCGGAGTGGTGCGCGGCGTGCAAGGAGCTGGATCTCCACGTCTTCTCCCATCCGGCGGTGAAGGCGGAGGTGGCCGACAGGTTCGTGCCGCTGAAGATCGACGCCACCGAGGAGACGGACGAGGTCAGTCGCCTGGAGGCGAAGTACGGCGTTCCGGGGCTGCCGACCGTCCTGCTCATGGCGTGCAACGATCCGCCGCCCCAGCAACGCGAGTGCGCGGTCCCGCAGGACGGCCCCGGCCGCGTGACCGGCTTCATCCCGCCCGACGAGATGATCGAGCGGATGAGGCGAATCCAGTGACGGCTGGCGGCGCGCGGCTCGTTGCCTGCGGCGTTCTCGCGGCGGTGCTGGCGTGCAGTCGCGTTCCCGAGCAGGCCCTGCGCGACGAGCAGGCTCGCGCCCGCCGCTACCGCGACGCGTACGAAACCACCGCCGCGGAGCTCGCCGCCGCCAAGGCCCGCCTGGCCGCCCTCGAGCAACGCTGCGCCGCGAAATAGTCACACGGCGTCTTCAAACCTTACAGGGAGCGCGGGAGGATTCGTCTTTCTCCCGCGCTCCCCAACCTCCCGCGCTCCCTGTCAAAGCTTTTTGTTCAGTGCTCTTGCCGGTCAGTGTCGAGGGCGCGGCGGACGGCGGCGAGGAGGTTCTCGGGCGCGAAGGGCTTCTCCACGAAGCCGTCGGTGCCCAGCTCGCGCGCCGCGGCGGCGACTTCCCGGTCCGCGGAAAGGAGGACCACGCGGGGGTCCAGGCCCTGGCGGCGGACCTGCGCCAGGACCTCGCGGCCGTCGATGTCCGGCATGCGCAGGTCGAGCACCAGCAGGTCCGGCTTCGGACCGCGCTGGATTTTGTCGAGCGCGTCGCGCCCGCTCCCCGCCCAGTCGGCCCCGACGCCGTGCTCGGCGAGGTATTCCGCCAGCATCCCCGCGATGGCCTCGTCGTCGTCCACGACCAGCACCCGCCCGCCGGCGCCGCCGCTCTTCTGCGCCGGCTGGGCGCGGACGGGCAGGCGCAGGACCAGCGCGTCGGGGTCGGCGCGCAGCTCGCCGACGTGCAGCGCGATGCA
>DASWGQ010000463.1:0-3197 GCA_036393595.1 Myxococcales bacterium
GCGCTCGAGGCGCTGGAGAACCCGCCCCGCCCTCCCGCGGTCCGGCCGCGTTTCGCGGCGGCGGCGGCGGGCACGCTCGTCGCCGGCGCACTGCTCATCTCCTCCCTGTCGCGCGCCCCGGCCTCCGCCTCCGTCCAGCCGTCCGTTCCCGGGCAACCCCGGCACGGCACGACCGCGCAGCAGTGGTTCGCCCGAGCGAAGCCGTTCTGCAACCCGGTCGAGGTCGCCCAGTTCATGGCGCGCAACCCGGCCTCGGCCGGCTGGGACGGAGCCGGGTTCGCCGCGGGCTGCTGGGCGCTGGCGGGAAAGATCGACGAAGCGCGAACCATCCTCGGGCGCGTCCCCCAGTCGGAGCGGTGGCGCGCGGCCGGCATCGTCTTCGACCTGGCGCACCCGGTCGCCGACGCAGGCGACGACGTGGCGGCGGCCGCCATCATGAACCTCGTCATCGAGTCCTGGCCGAACCACTTCCAGGCCCTCTACCACGCCGGAATGAGCGACTTCGCCCTCGGCAACCGCGATCGGGCGCGCACGCACCTCGAGGAGTTCCTGCGGCTCTACGCGACCGAGGACGGCTTCCGCCGCAACGCGAAGGACGCGCTCGCCCGGATGGGCCGCCCCGGCCGCCGATAGGGCGGCGCTGGCGCGGACGTCAGGAAAAGCGCTTGGCGAGCGAATCGAGCCCCTCGACTCCGATGTTCGGCGCCCACCGGTGGATGGTGGTGTCCACCAGCCGCTCGATCTGGAACGGGTCCTTGTCGAGGATCGGCTGGATCTCCGACTCGTCCTCGACGCGCAGGAGCAAGGCGCCGCCCTCGCGTGGGACGAAGGGCCCGGAGGCGATCATCTTGCCCTGGGCGAGCAGCTCGCGCAGGTAAGCGCGATGACGGTCCAGCGTCTGCTGCATGCGCTCGAGCGGATGGCGGTACTTGAGCACGACGAATGCGTAGAGGGCCACGGCTCACCTCGTCGGGTGCGCCCGCGACCGGCCCCTGAACCGCAAGGCCTCGAAGCCGCGAGCCGCAAGCCGCAGTGAGCCTACACCGGACGCATCAGGCGCGAGAACCGGGCTTCGGTCTCGGCGATGAGCGTCGCCGCGCGGGCGAGGGCCCGCTCGGCGCGCGCGGAGAGCTCGATCGCGCGCTGGAGCTTCTTCTCGATCGCCTTGCGCACGAGGCGCCTGCGAGGCATGCCTGCCACTGTAGGCCGGCGGCGGGGGCCGGCAAGAAAAGGACCGGAGGACGAAATGTTGGTACTGATGGTGCTGCTCGCCGCCGCCCCGGCGGAGCGGGCGAAGGACGTGGCTGCGCGGCTGCCCATCGCGCGCACCGCCATGCGCGAGGTCCACCTCGCGGCCGCCGCCATTTCCGACCAGTCGTTGCGCGCGGCGGTGGAGGCGATGGTGATGGCGCCGTGGTTCCCCCGCGAGTCGTATGCGGTCGCGCATCCGGCCGAAGCGGAGCGGATGCTGCACGAGGCGGGGCTGCTCGAGGGTCCCCTGCAGCTCCCGCCGGAGCGGGGAACGTTCCAGGCGGCGTGCGGAGGCGCCCACCAGGCCTACCCCGGCGGACTTCCGGTGCACGCGTGGGCGGCCCTGCTCCACGCCCGGGGGCTCGCCGAGAGCTACCAGCGCGTCTACGGCGTGAAGCTGCGCGACGACTGGCTGGTCGCCGCCGCCCTGTGGCACGACGCGATCAAGGCCGCGACCCTCCCGTGGCACGAGGACGCGACGTGCGGACCCGAGCCTCGCATCGCGGGCGCCGGCGCGCACCACGTGCTCGGCATCGCCGCCGCGATGGTGAGGCGCCTGCCGGACGGGCTGGTGCTGACCATCGCCAGCTCCCACGCGCCGGTCTACGGGGACGGCGCGAGCCAGGTCTGCGGCTGGCTGCGGGCGGCGTCGATCGTGGCGAACGGAAGGCCGCTCCCGGCCCTGTGCCCGACGGCCGCGCCCGCCGAGGCGTACGCGATGAACACGGCCGATTCGGACTACCCGCTCACCACGACCGCCACCACCTGGTACGCGGAGCGCGCCCCGAAGGGGTGGGAGCGGTTCGAGGCGATGATCCAGGACGGCAACGACGTCGCCGCCTGGGCCCGCGCTTTCCGCTACTGACGGTCGCCGGCGGCGAGCTGCCCGCGCAGGCGCGGCAGGTCGGCAGGGTCGGCGTAGGCCTGCGCTTCGCGGAACGCGAGCGTCAGCCGGCCCTCGCGCTCGAGGAAGCGCAGGTACTGCGAGAGCGCGGCCGGGTCGCGGTACCCGCAGCCGAACGCGCTCGTCCAGGTGGCGATCGCTTCCGGCGCGCGCCCCAGCTCGGCGAGGAGCTGCGCCGCCTCCACGCGCAGCGCGGAAGCGCAGGGAGCGCCGTGCAGCCGGGCAGCGATGCGCCGCACCGCCTCCTCCCGCCGCCCCGCCCGCTGCAGGATGCGGACCTCGTCGAGCAGGTGCCCCGGGTCGTCGGGCGCGAGCGAGCCTGCCTCGGCGAAGTACGCGGCGCTCTCGGCGGCGCGCCCCGAGGCGCGCAGGCGCCGCCCCATCTCGACGAAGAACCGCGCCGCCGCCGCCTTGCCCTGCACCGCATCGGGGCGCAGGCGCTGCCCGCGTCCCGCGGTGAGCTTCTCCAGCGGCTCGGCGCACTCGCTCTCCGGCTGCTCCGGCGGCCGCCACTCGGCCGCGGCCAGCGCCGCCTCGTCGCCGACCAGCGCCCAGAGCCGGTACCGCATCCAGCGGCCGTCGACCTTCCTTTGCGAGGGCAGCTCGACCCCGGTCCAGGATCCGACGCGCAGCGGGCGGCGGGGAAGGTCTTCCGCGTTGCGCACGTCGAGGAGCGAGAGGAGCGCCGGCACCGCGGCGTCGAGCGGCGGCCGGTGCCCGAGCAGCGGCACGGCCGCGACCAGCAGGGAAGCGTCGCCGCAGGTGGCGCCGTACTCGGCGGCAGGCACGCGGTCCTGGACGCCGCGCCACTCCATCCAGGGCGGGCCCAGATCGATGGACCAGCCCAGGTCTCGCGACGCGTAGGGCTTGGCCGAGCGACGGACCGGCGCGGCGCGGACAGCCGGGTCGATCAGCTCGAAGCCGGCGAAGAGCGCGCGCGCCTCGTCCTGCAGCGCCGCGCGATCCTTCGCCGCGCCCCAGGCGAGCAGCTGGTAGAGCCAGCCGTTGCGCGCCAGGAACCAGCTCTCGTACACGACCTTGG
>DASWGQ010000464.1:0-1766 GCA_036393595.1 Myxococcales bacterium
CCGCCTTCTGCAGCGCCGCCGACGTCGCCCGCGAGTCCGAGTAGAGGAGCGCGAGCAGGAGGTGGATCGAGTCCACCTGGTAGTGGCCCAGCACCTGCGCCTCGCGGTTGGCGTTGACGAGGAGCTGCCGCAGCGGCAGGCCGGCGCCTCCGTCTTCGCGCGTGGCCTCGGCGTTGACCGCCTGCGGGTCCGCGCTCAGAGTCTTGATCGCGCCGTACGCCGAGGAGCCGCGGTCGGCCAGGATCGCCTCGAGCACGTCGACGGGCCCCGCCTGAGGCGCGCCCCGTTGTGAGGCGAGAGCGGTGGCCTTCTCGAGCACGTCGCGTGCATCGCGGTTGAGAGGTATGTCGGCGGCCGCCCGTTCCAGCTCCGCTGTCGCATCACTCATGACCTTGTCCTCTGTCGCTGCACTTCGTAGAGCAGCGCGGCCGCCGCGGCCGATGCATTGAAGCTCGCCACATGCCCGGCCACCGGCAAGCGAAGGCGCACGTCGCACCGCTCGCGGACCAGCCTGTGCACGCCCTCGCCCTCGCTGCCGACGACGATGCAGACCGGCTGCGTGAGGTCGAAGTCCCACGGCGGCATCTCACCGCGCACGTCGAGGGCCGCACACCAGATGCCGGCCCGCTTCACCTCCGCGATTGCGGACGGGATACCCGATACCGTGGCGATGCGGAGCAGCTCGCTCGCCCCCGAGCTCGCCTTCACCGCCGCCGGTGACAACGGAGCGCTCCGGTGCTCGGGGATGATGGCGCCGTCGGCCCCGGCAACCTCCGCGCTGCGAAGGATGGCGCCCAGGTTCTGCGGATCCATGATCCCGTCCAGCGCCACCAGCAGCGTGGGGTTCGTGGCCAGCAGCTCCTTCAGCGTCCACACGCGCCTGGGCTTGAGCTCGGCCGCCACGCCCTGGTGGACTCCGGCGGCCATGGCCTCGAGCCGCTCGGGAGGCACCACTTCTATCGGCGCCAGCCTGGCCAGCTCGTCCAGGCGAGGATCGTGGCCGAGACCCGAAGCCTGGAAGACTTTCAGCACCTTGCCGGCGCGGGCCGCCTCGAGGACGGCGTTACGACCGTGGATCAAAGCAGCCGCCGCGGGCGCTGGGCGCTGGTAGCGCTTTCGCCGCTCGCTCACGTCGGCGGCACACGGCGCCACCGGACGCCTTCCCGCGAATCCTCCAACGCGATGCCCCGATGCTTGAGCTCCTCACGGATTTGATCCGCCCGCACAAAGTCCCTGGCCTGTCGGGCGTCCTCACGCTCGGAGATCAAGCGCTCCACCTCTTCCGCAAGCCCGGGCTCGTCCATTCCGATCACATCGAGGTGTCCGTCGATCTCCTCGATCAGCGAGAGCAAGGCGCGCCTACCGTCCTCCCCCACCTTCTTCTCCTCCAGAAGAGTGTTGGCCTCGCGAATCAGCTCGAAGATGTGACCGACGCCCTGGGGCAGATTGAGGTCGTCGTCCAACGCGTCCCTGTACGCGGTGCGCACCTTGCCGATCCGGCCCAGGAGAGCCCTGTCGTCACCCAGCGGCTCATCTGAGCGGAGCACGCGATCCGCGAAGTCCCGCAGACGCCGCACCTGTTCGGCCGCCGCGTGCAGCGCCTCCGCGCTCAAACGAATGCGCTGACGGTAATGCGCGTTGGCGATGAGGAAGAACCGAACCGCAACCGGGTCGTGTCCCGCCGCCACGAGGTCGCGCAATGTCGTGAAGCCACCGGCGCTCTTGGACATCTTCTCGCCCGTGGCGTCGGAGAGAAACTCCGAGTG
>DASWGQ010000465.1:0-9367 GCA_036393595.1 Myxococcales bacterium
GACGAAGGTGAGCTGGGCGATTCGCTGCGGCAGCTGGAAGGCGTCCCGCACGAGCAGCACCTGGGCGGACTGCGCCAAGAAGCCTTTCGCGAGCGAGACCTGGTGGTGGTGAGCCCCGGAGTGCCGCTGTCGGCTCCGCCGATCGCGGAAGCGCGGTCCCGGGGCGTGGAAGTGATCGGCGAGGTGGAGCTGGCGGCCCGGTTCATCGAGGAGCCGATCGCCGGCATCACCGGCACCAACGGGAAGAGCACCACCACCGCCTTGACCGCCCACCTGCTCCGGGCCGCGGGCAAGAAGGTGTTCGCGGGCGGGAACCTGGGAGACGCGCTGTCCAACCGCGTCCTCTCGGGCGGGAAGCTGGACGCGACCGTCTGCGAGCTCTCGTCGTACCAGCTGGAAGGGATCGTCTCCTTGCGCTGCGCGGCGGGGGCCGCGCTGAACGTCACCCCGGACCACCTCGATCGCTACCCGTCGCTGGAGGCGTACGCCGCGGCGAAGGAGCGCATCTTCGAGAACCAGAAGCCCGGCGATGCCGCCGTGCTCAACCTCGCCGATCCGCGCGTCGCGGCGATGCGCACGCCGGCGGGGGTCCGGCGGCGCGGATTCGATCCGCGGGGGCGGAACGCGCAGGCGGCGGGGTTCCTGCGCGCCAAGGCCGTGCTCGCCGCCGACGGCGCCGAGTACGACCTGCGCGCGCCCACGCTGCGCGGGGCCCACAACGCGGAGAACGCGCTGGCGGCGCTCCTCCTGGCGCGGCACCTGGGCGCGCCGCCGTGGGCCCTGCAGCAGGGGCTCGACACTTATCCCGGGCTGCCCCACCGGCTGGAGCCGGTCCGCACCCTCGACGGGGTCGAGTGGGTGAACGACTCCAAGGGCACCAACGTGGACAGCGTGGAGAAGTCCCTTTCCGCCTTCGACCGCGGCGTGCTGCTCATCATGGGAGGGCGGGGGAAGGGCGCGCCGTACCGCCCGCTGCGGGCCCTCTTCCCGGACCGCGTCCGCGCCCTGCTCACCATCGGGGAGGACGCGCCGCGCATCGCCGAGGAGCTGGGCGACCTGGTCCCCGTCACCGCCTGCGGCGACCTGCGCACCGCGGTCGCGCAGGCCCGCAAGCTCGCGCGCGCGGGCGACACGGTGCTTCTCTCGCCGGCCTGCGCCAGCTACGACCAGTTCCGCAATTTCGAGGACCGGGGCGATCAGTTCAAGGCGCTGGTGCGGGGGCTCTCGTGAGCGCCTCGGCGGCCATCCGCGTCTCCCACGTCCGCGACGCGCCGCGCGCGCTGAGCTACGACCCGGTGCTGCTCGGCGCGGTGCTGCTGCTCACCATGCTCGGCGTGGTGATGGTCTACAGCGCCTCCGCCGTCTACGCGGGCGCGCGGCTCGGCGACGGGCTCTGGTTCTTCAAGCGCCAGCTCGCGGGCGCGGCGCTGGGCCTCTTCGCGCTGGTCCTCGCCCTCCGGTTCGGCTACCGGCGCCTGGAGAAGCTCGCCACGCCCCTGCTCTTGCTCTCGTTGCTCCTGCTCGTGCTGGTCCACGTGCCTGGCCTCGGCCGCGTGGCGGGCGGGGCGCGGCGCTGGCTGGCGGTGGGCCCGCTCCAGTTCCAGCCCAGCGAGCTGGTCAAGCTGGCGCTGGTGCTGTGGCTCGCGCGATCGCTGTCGCGCAAGCAGGACCGCATCCGGATCTTCTCCGCGGGCCTGCTGCCTCACCTCTTCGTGCTGGGGATCGTGGCCGCGCTGCTCCTCCTGGAGCCCGACTTCGGCACCACGGTGGTGATCGGCTGCCTCACCTTCGCCCTCCTCTTCATCGCCGGCGCGCGGATCGCCTACCTCGCCTCGGGAGCGGCGCTGGCCGCGCCGATCGCCGCCTTCCTGGTGTTGCACTCGCGCTACCGCCTGCAGCGCGTCCTCGCCTTCCTCGACCCCTGGGCCGACCCGCGCGGGCACGGCTACCAGGCGGTGGAGTCGCTGCTCGCCTTCGGCGCGGGCGGGACCTGGGGCGTGGGCCTGGGCGGGAGCCACCAGAAGCTCTTCTTCCTCCCCGCCGCGCACACCGACTTCATCCTCAGCATCGTCGGCGAGGAGCTGGGCTTTCTGGGCGTGGCCACCGTGCTGCTGCTCTTCGCGGTGCTGGTCTGGCGGGGCCTCAAGGCCGCGCAGGCGGCTCCCGACGCGTTCGGCTGCTACCTGGCGCTGGGCCTGACGCTGCTGCTCGCGCTGGAGGCGCTGGTCAACGCGGGCATGGCGCTGTCGCTGTTGCCAACCAAGGGCATGGCGCTGCCGTTCCTCTCCTACGGGATGAGCAGCGCGGTGGCCTCGCTCCTCGCCGCGGGCGTCCTCTTGTCGGTGAGCGGCGGGGCGGGCGGCTTCCTCCGGCACGCGCGGCCGGGCGGGGGCGCGCGATGAGGATGCTGATCGCCGGCGGCGGCACGGGCGGCCACCTCTTCCCCGGGCTCGCGCTCGCCGAGGAGGTGAAGACGCGCCACCCGCGCAACGACGTGCTCTTCGTGGGGACGCCCCGCGGCCTCGAGACCCGCATCGTGCCCAGGAGCGGCTTCCCGCTCGAGCTGATCGACGTCGGGCCCCTCAAGCGGCAGGGCGCGCTCGGGACCTTGCGGGGCCTGGGGCGGCTCCCGCGCGCGCTGTGGCAATCGCGCCGGATCGTCAGGAAATTCGACCCGGACGTGGTGGTGGGCGTGGGCGGGTACGCCAGCGGCCCGGTGGTGATGGCCGCGTGGATGATGCGCATCCCCACCGCCGTGCAGGAACAGAACGCCTTGCCCGGATTCACCAACCGGACCCTGGGCCGGTTCGCGCGGGCCTGCTTCATCGCCTTCGACGAGGCGCGGGCCGGGTTCCCGCCCGCCCGGACGCACCTGCTCGGCAATCCCATCCGGCGCGCGTTTCTGGACAACTACCTGCACTCGAAGGAGCCTTCCGGGGAGCGCTTGTCGATCCTGGTCACCGGCGGATCGCAGGGTGCGCACGTCTTGAACCTCCGCGTGGCGGAGGCGCTCGAGCAGCTCGCGCCCGAGCTGGGCCGGAGGCTGCGCGTCGTGCACCAGACCGGCGAGAAGGACCTGCAGGAGATCGCCCGGCGGTACCAGGCGCTGGGGGAGAGCGGCGTGGACGCGCAGGCGACGGCCTTCATCGACGACATGGCCAACGCCTACGCGCAGGCGGACCTCCTCGTCTGCCGCGCCGGCGCGACCACCATCGCCGAGCTGACCGTCTGCAAGAAGCCGGCGATCCTCGTCCCCTTCCCCTACGCGGCCGACGACCACCAGACGGTCAACGCGCGCAGCATGGTGAGGAACGGAGCGGCGATCCTCCTGCCGGAGCGCGACCTGACCGGGCAGAAGCTGGCCGGCGAGCTGCGCGCGCTGGAGGCCGACCGCGAGCGCCTGCGCCGGATGGCCCGGCAGAGCGGCCTCTTGGGCCGGCCGGAGGCCGCCCGCGAGATCGCCGAGGTCTGCGTCTCGCTGTGCTCGCGCAGGCTGGTCCGCGAAGGGCGCCACCTTCCCGCGCAGCCCGCGCCCGGGGTGCCGCCGCCCAGGGGTGGAGATCACACGTGAACACACCCCGGATCCATTCATGCCTCGGTATTGATTATCGTGGATCGAATCGCGTATATTCCCGCGAAGGAAGGTGAGGAGGGTGTTCCGCAACAAGAAGGTGAAGGTCCACTTCGTCGGGATCGGAGGGATCGGGATGAGCGGCATCGCGGAGCTCCTCCTGAACCTGGGATACGGCGTGAGCGGATCGGACCTCAAGGAGAGCGAGATCACCCGCCGCCTGGCTTCGCTGGGCGGGAAGGTGGTGCTCGGCCACCGGGCCGAGAACGTCGGTCCGGACGTCGACGTGGTGGTGACCTCCAGCGCGGTGCGCCGCTCCAGCAACCCCGAGGCGCTGGCCGCCCGCGCCCGGGGCATCCCGGTGATCCGCCGCGCCGAGATGCTCGCCGAGCTGATGCGCCTCAAGGACGCGGTGGCCATCGCCGGATCGCACGGCAAGACCACCACCACCAGCCTGATCGCCACCGTGCTCGAGCACGCCGGACTGCAGCCCACCGCGGTGGTGGGCGGCAAGCTCAACGCGTTCGGGTCCAACGCCCGCCTGGGCAAGGGTGAATGGATCGTGGTCGAGGCGGACGAGTCGGACGGGTCCTTCCTCCACCTGACGCCCACCATCGCGGTGGTCACCAACGTCGACCCCGAGCACCTCGACCACTACGGCACGGCGGAGGCGCTGCAGCAGGCCTTCATCGAGTTCGCCGACCGGGTGCCGTTCTACGGCCTGGTGGTGCTCTGCCTCGACCATCCGACCGTGCAGCACCTCATCCCGCGGCTCTCCAAGCGCCACGTCACCTACGGCATCTCGCCGCAGTCCGACTGGCGGGCCGACGAGGTGAAGCTCTCCGCCTTCAGCGCCCGCTTCGCCGTGTGGCACCGGGGGAAGCGGCTGGGCGAGGTCGCGCTCAAGATGGTGGGCGCGCACAACGTGCTCAACGCGTTGGCCGCGTGCGCGGTCGCGCACGAGCTGGGCATCCCCTTCGAGCGCACCGCCGAGGCGCTGGGCGAGTTCGCCGGCGTTCAGCGCCGCTTCACCGTGAGAGGCGAGGCGAACGGCATCCTGGTGGTCGACGACTACGGGCACCACCCGGCGGAGATCCGCGCCACCCTGGCGGGAGCGCGGGCGTCCTTCCCGCAGCGGCGGATCGTCTGCGCCTTCCAGCCGCACCGGTACACGCGCACCCGGGATCTGATGGGCGACTTCGCCACCGCCTTCAACGACGCGGACGTGCTGGTCCTGGGCGACATCTACGCCGCCGGCGAGGAGCCGATCCCGGGCGTCTCCGGCGAGAAGCTGCACGAGGCGGTGCGGGCCTGCGGCCACCGCGACGCGACCTTCGTGCGGGAGCGCGCGGTGCTGGCCCAGGCGCTGCACGGCCGGGTGCGGACCGGCGACCTGGTCCTCACCCTCGGCGCCGGCGACGTCACGCACGTCGGCGAGGAGCTGCTCGCGCTCCTCGGCGGCGGAGGGCGCGCATGATCGAGCTGGTCTCCGCCCTCAAGCGCGCCTCGCGCGGCGAGGTGCTGCGCGAGGTCCCGCTCGCGCCACGGACCAGCGTGCGCGTGGGCGGTCCCGCGCAGCTGTGGGTGCGGCCGCGCGATCCCGAGGCGCTGGTGGCGGTGCTCGGAGTGCTGTGCGACGCGGGCGTCCCCTGGTTCGCGCTGGGCGGAGGGGCGAACACCGTGGTCGGCGACGGCGGGGTGGAGGGCGCGGTGCTGAAGCTCGCCCCCGACTTCGCCACCGAGCAGGTCGAGGAGGGCGGAGATCACGCGCTCCTCACCCTCGGCGCCGGCGCGCCGATCGCCCGCTTCGTCTCGCTGGCGCGCGAGCAGCGGGGCGTGGGAGTCGCCTGGGCGGCCGGCATCCCCGGCACGGTGGGCGGGATGGTGACCATGAACGCCGGCACGGCGACGGGCGCCGCGGCCGACCACCTGGAGGCGGTCGAGATCGCCACGCCGGACGGGCTGCGCTGGGTCCCGGTGGCGGAGCTGCGCCTCTCCTACCGCCACTGCGAGCTCCCTCTTGGATCAGTGCTCACGCGCGCGCGCTGCCGGGTGCGCCGCGGGGGCGGGCCGGAGGTGCAGGAGGACGCGCGCGCGGCCAAGGCGGACGTGGAGCGCCGGCGGGCCACGCAGCCGCTGGCGATGCCCAACTCCGGCTCGGTGTTCGTCAATCCGCGAGGCGACTTCGCGGGCCGCCTGATCGAGCAGGCCGGGCTCAAGGGGGAGCGGCGCGGCGGCGCGCAGATCAGCGACAAGCACGCCAACTTCATCGTCAACCTCGGCGAGGCGACCGCGGCCGACGTGATCGAGCTGATCGCGCTCGCCCGCGGCACGGTCCTGGCCCGGACGGGGATCGAGCTTTCGCCCGAGGTCCGGCTGGTGGGCACCTTCCGGCCGCCCTTGCCCCCCGAGCTGGAGCCCCACCACTTCGTTCCCGTGCTGCGCAGGAGGTCCGCATGACCGAGTACAAGGGAGGGGACACCATGAAATGGTGTCCCCCAACGGCTATCCGCCTGCCGTTCCGCCCGGAGCGCGCCGCCGCGGCGCGGCGTACCTCCCCGTCGCGCGGGTCCGGGGCGCGAAGCGCGGCGGCGGCGCTGGGCCGCACCGCCCTCGCCATGCTCCTCTCGGCCGCGCTGTCCGCCGGGGCGTGGCAGGCACTGCGCTGGTCCACCACCACGCCGCTCTTCTCGGTGCGCGAGGTGCGCTTCTCCGGCCTGTCCCACGCGGCCGAGGCGGACCTGCTCGCCCGCAGCGGGCTGCGGCTGGGGGCGAATCTGATGGCGGTCGACCTCGCCGCCGCGGCCCGGGCGATGGAATCGCATCCGTGGGTCGTCTCGGCGCGCCTCTCCCGCAGCTTGCCGGGGACCGTGCTGGCCGAAGTCGCCGAGCACCGCGCGGCCGCGCAGGTGCAGCTCGGCGGCCTCTACCTGCTCGACGACGAAGGCCGCGTGTTCAAGCGGGCCGGGCCCGAGGACGGGGTCGATCTGCCGCTCGTGACCGGGCTCTCCCGCGACGCGTGGTTGCGCGATCGCGGCGCCGCGCAGCTGCGGCTGTACTCGGCGCTGCGCCTGCTCGAGGCGTGGCGCGCCGGGGGTCTGCCCGGGGCGTCGCTTTCGGAGGTGCGGCTGGAGGAGGACGGAGGGTTCAGCGCGTTCGCCCGGGAGCCGGGCGGGCTGCAGGAGGTGCGCCTCGGAGCGAACGATCTGCCGCTGCAGCTGCACCGGCTCTCGCAGCTCCGGGCGGCGCTCGCCCGCCGCGGCGAGCACGCGGCGCGCATCGATCTGGACAGCCAGTCGCGGCCCGAGTGGGTGTCCGCGCAGCTCGTGCCGACCGTACGCTGAGGAGGGGAATTTCAATGGCGCAGAAGAAGGGCGAGCTGATCGTCGGGCTGGACATCGGCACCACGAAGATCTGCTGCATCGTGGGCGAGGTCGGGCCGGAAGGAATCGACGTCATCGGCATCGGCACGCACCCCTCGCGGGGACTGCGCAAGGGCGTGGTGATCAACATCGAGGCGACGGTGTCCTCCATCCGCCGCGCGGTCGAGGAAGCGGAGCTGATGGCCGGATGCGAGATCACCTCGGTCTACGCCGGTATCGCGGGCGGCCACATCCGCGGCTTCAACTCGCTGGGCGTGGTGGCGGTAAGGGACAAGGAAGTGAAGCAGGGCGACATCGCGCGCGTCCTCGATGCCGCTCGCGCCATCAACATCCCGCAGGACCGCGAGATCCTCCACGTCCTCCCCCAGGACTACATCATCGACGAGCAGGACGGCATCAAGGAGCCGCTGGGGATGAGCGGCGTGCGCCTGGAGGCGAAGGTGCACATCGTCACCGCCGCCGTCTCCAGCGCGCAGAACATCGTCAAGTGCTGCGCCAGGGCGGGCCTGCAGGTCTCCGACATCGTGCTCGAGCCGCTCGCCAGCGCCGAGGCGGTGCTGGCCGAGGAGGAGAAGGAGCTGGGCGTCGCGCTGGTGGACGTGGGCGGCGGGACCACCGACGTGGCGATCTTCTCGGGCGGCGCCATCCAGCACACCAGCGTCATCCCGCTGGGCGGGAACCACCTCACCAACGACATCGCGGTCGGCCTGCGGACGCCGATGAACGAGGCGGAGCGGATCAAGGTCAAGTACGGCAGCGCGCAGAGCGCCCTGCTCGACAAGGACGAGACCATCGAGGTTCCCAGCGTGGGCGGCCGCGCGCCGCGCGTGCTGGCGCGCCGCATCCTCTGCGAGATCGTCGAGCCGCGCGTGGAGGAGCTGTTCCAGCTGGTGCACCGCGAGATCCAGAAGGCGGGCCAGGAGGACCTGCTCGCCTCGGGCGTGGTGCTGACCGGAGGCTCGACGCTCTTGCACGGCATGCCCGAGCTGGCCGAGGAAGTGCTGGGGCTGCCGGTCCGGCGCGGGTTGCCGCGCAACATCGGCGGCCTCACCGACGTGGTGAAGAGCCCGCAGCACGCCACCGCGGTGGGCCTGCTCCACTACGCGACCAAGCAGGCGACGGAAGGCCGGGTGTTCGCCGGCGATGCGACGTCGCTGCGCGAGCGATTGCTGGGCTGGGTGAAGGAGCTGTTCTGAACCGGAGGCGTCATGGACGAGTTCGAGACTGAGCTGGGCGCGAAGATCAAGGTGATCGGCGTCGGCGGCGGCGGCGGCAACGCCCTGAACACGATGATCCTCGCCGGGCTCACCGGCGTGGACTTCATCGCCGCGAACACCGATTGCCAGGCCCTGCAGAACAACCGCGCGCACGCCAAGATCCAGCTGGGCGCGCAGGTCACCAAGGGGCTGGGCGCCGGCGCCAATCCGGAGATCGGGCGGCAGGCGGCGCTCGAGGACAAGGCGCGCATCCTGGCCGCGCTCGAGGGCGCGGACATGGTGTTCGTCACCGCCGGCATGGGCGGCGGCACCGGGACGGGCGGGGCGCCGGTGATCGCCGAACTGGCGCGCAGCGTGGGCGCGCTCACCGTCGGCGTGGTCACCAAGCCGTTCCTCTTCGAGGGCAAGCGGCGCCTCAAGCAGGCGGAGAGCGGCCTCGCCGAGCTGAAGAACGCGGTCGACACGCTGATCACCATCCCCAACCAGCGGCTGCTCGCCATCGCCGACGAGAAGACCACGTTGCTCGACACCTTCAAGAAGGCCGACGAGGTGCTGCTCAACGCGGTGCAGGGCATCTCCGACCTGATCACCATCCCCGGCCTCATCAACGTCGACTTCGCCGACGTGCGGACCATCATGAGCAGCATGGGCGTCGCGCTGATGGGCACGGGGACGGCGGCGGGCGAGGGGCGGGCGCTGGCTGCCGCGCGGCAGGCGGTGGAGAGCCCGCTGCTCGAGGACGTGCAGATCGACGGCGCGACGGGCATCCTCATCAACATCACCGGCGGGCCGGACATGACGCTGGTCGAGGTGAACCAGGCTTGCAGCCTCATCCAGGAGGCGGCGCACGAGGACGCGAACATCATCTTCGGCAGCGTCATCTCCGACGAGATGGGCGACAGGCTGAAGATCACCGTCATCGCCACCGGGTTCAACCACCGCGACACCCGCCGCATCGAGCGCAACGACGCGACCCGCGCCCTGCGGACCGCGGGCCAGGGCGCCGAGCACGCCGGACCTCGCGCGCCTGCGCGCCCGCCCGAGCCGCCTCGCGCCACTCCGACCCCGCGCGCGGCGACTCCCGCTCCCCCTCAGCGCGCCCCCGGTGACCGCCCGGTCCGCAAGCTCTCCTGGGACGAGCTCCGCCAATTGACCGGCGCCAGCGAGGACGAGTTGGACATCCCCACCTTCCTCCG
>DASWGQ010000466.1:0-12186 GCA_036393595.1 Myxococcales bacterium
TCATCGAGAACGTGCAGCCGCAGATCGATTGCGGCCGCCACCCCGTGAAGCGCGCGGCCGGCGAGACCGTGCGCGTGACCGCCGACGTGCTCAAGGAAGGGCACGACGAGCTGGCGGTCGTGCTTCGCTGGCGGAAGCTCGGTCCCCAGCCGGCCGAGGGTCGCGAAATGCCCATGCGCCCGCTGGGGAACGACGCCTGGGAAGGGCAGTTCCCGGTCTACGAGAACGGCCTGTACTCGTTCCAGGTGGAGGCGTGGCCCGACGCCTTCCGCACCTGGGCGCGTGATCTTCTACTCGAAGATGACCGAGGACCGCACCAGCCAGCTCCTGGTGGCGGTCAGCCTGGACCCCTTCGCGCCGCAGGAGGCGATCCTCGAGGTGCCGCTGTTCGAGCTGGGCATCCAGCCCGACGAGGCGTACCAGGTGCACGAGCTGCTCTCGGACGAGCGGGCCCTGTGGCAAGGACCCACCGCCCAGGTGCGGCTGACGCTGGACAAGCCGGCCGCGATCTGGTCGGTGTTGCGCTTCCGCAGGACGGAGCAGGGATTCGACTACTATTTCTAGTCGCGATGATTCCCATCGACATGCAAGCCCTGCCGGCATGGCTCAGGCAGCAACGCTGGTTCGGGGGCAAGGGCGCGGCGATCGCGGGCGTGCGCGACGTCGACCGGGCGCAGATCTCGCCGGGCCTGCTCCTGTCCGCCGTCGAGGTGCGGTACGCGTCTCCCCGGCCGGCGGAGAGCTACGCGCTCGCGCTGCGGCCCTGGACCGGCAAGGATGGGATCGTCGAGGGTCTCGACGACGACGCGGCGCGCGCGTTGCTCGGCGTGGTGCGCGGGCGGCTGCGCATCGCCACCGCGGCCGGAGCGCTGCAGGGCGAGCGATTCGATGGCCCGGGCTCTCCCCTGGAGCGGCTCCCGCCCGTGCCGGCCGTCCGCCGCCTCGGCGCGGAGCAGAGCAACACCTCGCTGGTCTTCGACGACCGCGTGATCTTGAAGCTCATCCGCAAGCTCGAGCACGGGGTGAACCCCGAGCTGGAGATCGGCGCCTTCCTCGCCCGCAGCGGGTTCACCGGCACGCCGCAGCTGCTCGGCGCCATCTCGGCGACCGGCGCCGTCCACGCGACCGTGGCCGTCGCGCACGCGTTCGTCCACGTGGAGAGCGACGGCTGGTCGTACGTGCTCGAGTCGCTGCGGCGCGGCGACCCGCTCCTGCGCGAGGTCCGGGAGCTGGGCGAGCGCATCGGCGAGCTGCACGCCGCGCTGGCGGGCCACGCGCTCGACGCTGCCTTCGCTCCCGAGCCGATCCGCCGCGAGGACCTGCGGCGCTGGACGGAGACGCTCCTGGCCGAGCTGGACCGCACCATCGAAGCGGCCCGATCGGCCGTGCCGGAGCTGGCCTCGCGCCGGGAAGCGCTCTCGGCCCGGATCCGCAGGCTCCAGGCCGCGGAGCCGGACGGCGTGCGCATCCGGCAGCACGGCGATCTGCACCTCGGGCAAGTGCTGCGCAGCGACGGGCAGTGGCTGGTGTTCGACTTCGAGGGGGAGCCGGCCCGGCCGCTCGCGGAGCGGCGCGCGAAGCACAGTCCGCTGAAGGACGTGGCGGGCATGCTGCGGTCGTTCGCCTACGCCGCGGCCACGGTGGGCCGGCGCGAGATCGCGCCTCCGCTGCGCGACTCCTTCCTGCAAGGCTGGCGCCGGCGGGCCGGTCAGCTCCTGCCGCGGGACGAGCAGGGCGCGCGCGTGCTGCTCGAGTCGCTCGAATTGGAGAAGCTGCTCTACGAGCTCCGCTACGAGCTGGGGCACCGTCCCGACTGGGTCGCGATCCCCGCCGCCGATCTCCTGGAGGCCAGATGAGGCGCCCAGTCTCCGTGGCGCAGGTGGACGAGCAGCTCCGGCGGCTGCTCGACCTCTCGCACCCGGACCCGCACTCCGTGCTGGGGATCCATCCCGACGGCGACGGCGTGGTGGTGCGCACGTTCCGGCCCGACGCCGAGCGCGTCACGGTGCTGCCCGACTTCGGCGGCCGGGTCCCCGCGGTGCACCGGCGCGGCGGCGTGTTCGAGGCGCGGCTCAACAACCGCAGCGATCTGTTCGGGTACTTGATCGAGGTGCGCTACCCCGGGGGCGCCACCTTCGCGGTGCGCGATCCGTACAGCTTCCCGCCCACTCTGGGCGAGCTGGACAGCCACCTCGCAGCCGAAGGCCGCCACGAGCGCCTCTGGGAGCGGCTCGGAGCCCACCCGGCGCACCACCGGGGCACGTACGGCACCTCGTTCGCGGTCTGGGCGCCCACCGCGCGGTCCGTGTCGGTGGTGGGCGACTTCAACTCCTGGGACGGCCGCCTGCACCCGATGCGCGCGATCGGCTCGACCGGCATCTGGGAGCTGTTCGTCCCCGAGGTGGGCCCCGGCACGCGCTACAAGTTCGAGGTCCGGCCCGGCAGCGGTGGAGCGCGCCTCCTCAAGGCAGACCCGCTCGCGTTCCGCACCGAGGCGCCGCCGCAGACCGCGTCGGTGGTGCACGCGCTGGATCGGTACCAGTGGAAGGACGCCGAGTTCATCAAGTCGCGCGCCAACGCCGACCCGCTCAAGCGGCCCATCTCCCTCTACGAGGTACACATCGGCTCCTGGCGCCGCGTGGTGGAGGAGGGCGATCGATCGCTGACCTGGGCCGAGGCGGGCGCGCAGCTCGCCGAGTACGTCGCGGAGATGGGCTTCACGCACGTCGAGCTCTTGCCCGTCGCGGAGCACCCCTTTGGCGGATCCTGGGGCTACCAGGTCACCGGCTACTTCGCGCCCACCGCGCGCCACGGACACCCGGACGACTTCCGCGCCTTGGTGGACGCTCTGCACGCGCGCGGGATCGGCGTGATCCTCGACTGGGTGCCGGCGCATTTCCCCACCGACGCGCACTCGCTGGCCCGGTTCGACGGCACGGCGCTGTACGAGCACGAGGACCCGCGGCAGGGAGCTCACCCCGACTGGGGCACGCTGGTCTTCAACTACGGCCGCAACGAGGTGCGCAACTTCCTCCTCGCCAGCGCGCTCTTCTGGCTGGAGGAGTACCACGCCGACGGGCTGCGCGTGGACGCGGTGGCCTCGATGCTGTACCGCGACTACAGCCGCAAGCCGGGCGAGTGGGTGCCAAACAAGTACGGCGGGCGCGAGAACGAGGAGGCCATCGCGCTGCTCAAGGAAGTGAACGAGCGCGTGCGCGACCTGCACCCGGGCGCGCTGATGATCGCGGAGGAGTCCACCGCCTTCCCCAAGGTCACGGCGCGGGCGGCGGACGGCGGCCTCGGCTTCCACCTCAAGTGGAGCCTCGGCTGGATGCACGACACGCTGGGCTACTTCGCGACCGATCCGGTGTATCGGAAGTGGCACCACAACGCGCTTACCTTCGGGCTGATGTACATCTTCACGGAGAGCTTCCTGCTGCCCCTCTCGCACGACGAGGTGGTGCACGGGAAGGGTTCCTTGCTCTCGCGCATGGCCGGCGACGACTGGCAGAAGTTCGCCAACCTGCGCGCGCTCTACGGCTGGATGTGGGCGCACCCGGGCAAGAAGCTGCTCTTCATGGGAGGCGAGCTCGCGCAGCGGACGGAATGGAACCACGACCGCAGCCTGGACTGGCACCTGCTGCAGGCGCCCGCGCACAAAGGCGTCCAGCGGCTGGTCCGCGACCTGAACCGGGCGTACCGCGAGGAGCCCGCGCTCTTCGAGCTGGACGGCGACCCGGCCGGGTTCCAGTGGGTGCAGGTCGACTCGGCGGACGCGAACGTGCTGGCCTTCCTGCGGCGGTCGGGCGAGCGGCACGTGGCCGCCGTCGCCAACCTCTCGCCCGTGCCGCGCCGCGGCTACCGCGTCGGTTTGCCGCGCGCCGGAGAGTACCGGGAGGTGCTCAACACCGACGCGGCGGAGTACGGCGGGTCGGGCGTGGGCAACCAGGGCCGCGTGCGCGCCGAGGCGGTGCCGCACGACGGGCAGCCCGCCTCGGCCGAGGTGACCCTGCCGCCGCTCGGGGTGGTGTGGCTCGCGCCGGCATGACCTCCGAGCGCGACCTGGTCCGCGCGGCGCTCGACGCGCTCGGCATCCGCAGGCTGGCCCTGGCGGTGCACGATGCGGCGCTGCCGGGCGACCCGCGAGACGACGTCGGACGCGGGGCGCCGCTTTCCGCTGGCGGCCTCGCCTTCCTCCGCTTCGCGGCCTCGCTCGGCTTCCACGCGGTGCAGCTCGGGCCGCAGGGCGAGACCACCGAGCACGATCAGTCTCCCTACGACGCGACCATCTTCTCGCGCAGCACGCTGTCGCTCGCGCTGGCTCCGCTCGAGCAGGCAGGGCTCGTTTCCGGCGGGACGCTGCGCGAAGCGGCGGCCCGGCGGCCCCCCGGCTCCGGCGCGCGCGCCGCGCACCGCCACGCGCACGCCGTGGCGCGGGAAGTGATCGACGAGGCGTTCGCCCGTTTCGAGGCGCAGCGCCCCAACGAGCTCGCGGACCGGCTCCGCGAATTCACGGTCCGCCAGCGCGAGTGGCTCGACCGCGACGCGCTCTACGCCGCCGCGGTCGCGGAGCATCGCGAGCCCGACTGGCTCCGCTGGCCCGAGCAGGACCGGCGTCTGTGGGAACGCATCGCCGGCGCGGAAGCGGCTCAGCAGGCGCGGCGCTCCGAGCTGGCGAAGAAGCACGCACGCCTGATCGAGCGGTACCGGTTCGGGCAGTGGCTGGCGCACGAGCAGCACGGCGCACTCCAGCGGGAGGCGCGGGCCTCGAGCCTGCTGCTCTACGGCGACCTGCAGATCGGCGTCTCCCACCAGGACGTCTGGAGCTGGGGTTCGCTCTTCCTCTCCGGCTGGCGGATGGGTGCGCCGCCCAGCCGGACCAATCCGGAGGGGCAGCCGTGGAGCTACGCGGTGCTCGACCCGGCCCAGCACGTAGGACCGGCGCTGGCGTTCGCGCGGCGCCGCGTGGGCAAGATGCTCGAGGAATTCGACGGGCTGCGCATCGACCACCCGCACGGGCTGATCGATCCGTGGGTCTACCCGGCGGCGCAGCCGGATCCTCGGGTGGCCGTGCGGAACGGGGCCCGTTTGTTCTCCTCTCCCGACCTTCCGGAGCTCGCCCCCTTCGCGGTGGCCCGGCCGGAGCAGCTCGATGCCGGCTCGTCCCGGCACGCGGACGGGTGGGTGCGCGCCCTGTCCCAGGAGCAGGTGGCCCGGTACGCAGTGCTCTTCGACGCGGTGGTCGACGCCGCTCGGGCGCACGGGCGCGAGGTCGACGACCTGCTCTGCGAAGTGCTCAGCACGCAGCCCTATCCGGTGGAGCGGGTGCTGGCGCGGCACGGTCTGGGACGGTTCCGCGTCACCCAGAAGGTGGTCCTCGAGGATCCCGCGGATGTCTACCGCAGCGAGAACGCCGCTCCAGTCGACTGGATCATGGCCGGTACCCACGACACCGAGCCCGTCTGGCGCGTGGCGGAGCGGTGGTCGGAGAGCGGGTCCGCGCCCGCGCCCGCGCACGCAGCGTATCTCGCGCAGCGGCTGATCCCCGAAGGCCGGGCGCGGCGGCGCTGGGCGGAGATCGTCGCGGCCGATCCGGCGCGTCTCGCCGTGGCCAAGCTCGCGGAGCTGTTCGTCGGCCCGGCGCGCAACGTCATGGTCACGTTCAGCGACCTTCTCGGCATGCGCGAGGTCTACAACCGGCCGGGCACGATCTCCGAGGAGAACTGGTCGCTCCGCGTCCCGCCGGATTTCGAGGCCCGGCACGCCGAGGCGCGCCGCGCCGGCCGGGCCCTGGACCTGCCCCGGGTGCTCTCGATGGCCATCCGGGCGCGAGGAGCGGACTTCGCGCGCTCGCACGCGGCGGTCCTCGCGGCGCTCGATCAGCGGGCCGGCCCGGATCCGGGCGCCGGACGTGGAGCGTAGAGATCGAGGATGCGGTCGATGGCGGCGCGGCACGCGGCGCAGAACGGCACGTCGTCGCGCGTGAACATGATGCAGTCCGTCTGCGAACGGAAATACCCCTTCGCCTCGTAATTCGCGCCCTCGAACGCCCCGACCTTGCCCGCGTACGGCTCCGCCGGGAGCCGGCGCGAGGCTTCCGCCTTCTCGGTGGCGAAGCTCGAGGGCGAACCGCTCCTCGGAGGCGGTGCCCACGTGCACGTAGTCGACGCGGAAAGTGCGAGCGGGAGCGCCGGCGGCGAGCAGCGCGAGCAGGATGAGCATCGCTGCCCATTATCAGGCATCCGAACACGCCGGAGGATACCTTCCAGCAATGGGCGAGTCTACCGAGGTGGCCGACGAACGTCCTGTACGAGCCCACGCCAGGGAGCAGGACGACGGGCGACCTGGGGGCGCCGCCGAAGAGGGAGCGTCCGAGGCAGGCAAGAAGCGCAGCCTGCGCCTGCCCGTCGCGGCGGCGCTTCTGCTGGTCGCGCTGGGCGCGCTCGGGTGGTGGCTGTACGCCCGCCATTTCGAGGAGACGGACGACGCGCAGATCGACGGCGACATCAGCGCCGTGAGCCCGCGGGTGCCGGGCACGGTGACGGCCGTCCACGTGGTCGACCACCAGGAGGTGAAGCAGGGCGACCTGCTCGTCGAGCTGGATCCCACGGACCTGGAGGTCGCGGTCGCCCAGGCCCGCGCCGCGGTGGCCCAGGCCGAGGCCGCCTACCAGGCCGAGAACCCCAACGTGGCGATCACCGAGACCTCCAACCGGGCCTCGGTCTCCACCGCGGAAGACGACGTGCAGAACGCGCGTGCCGAGCTGTCGGCCGCGCAGCACGACCTCGACCAGGCCGAGGCGCAGAACCGGCTCGCCCAGCTGCAGCTCCAGCGCGGCAAGCAATTGCTGGCGAGCAACACCATCAGCCAGGCGGACTACGATCAGCGCCTCAGCGCGGCCGACGTCGCCCGCGCGAACGTGGAGGCGGCGCGCCAGCGCATCGCGCAGAAGCAGGCGAAGCTCGACACCACCGAGACCCGGCTGCGCGAGACGCGCCAGAACGCTCCCCGGCAGCTCGTCTCCCGCGAGGCATCGCTGCAGATGCGCAAGGCCAACCTGGACCTGGCGCAGGCGCAGCTCAAGCAGGCCGAGCTGAACCTCGGCTACGCCAGGATCACCGCGCCGGCGACGGGCGTCTTGGGCAAGAAGTCCGTGAACGTGGGCGAGCGCGTGCAGCCCGGGCAGCAGCTGGTCCCGCTGACGCACACGGGCAGGCTGTGGGTGACCGCCAACTTCCGCGAGACGCAGATCGAGCTCATGAAGCCGGGCCAGAAGGCGTCCGTGCACGTCGACGCCATCGACCGCGACTACGGCGGCGCGGTCGAGAGCTTCGCCGGCGCCACCGGCTCGCGCTACAGCCTGCTGCCGCCGGAGAATGCGAGCGGCAACTACGTGAAGGTCGTGCAGCGCATCCCGGTGCGAATCACGATCGATCCCGGCCAGCCCGACCTGGAGCGGCTGCGCCCCGGCATGAGCGTGGAGCCCAAGGTGAGGGTGCGATGAGCGAGTGGTCCGCCGCCGAGTCCGAGCGGCGCACCCACGAGGAAGGGTTCACCGGCGGGTTCAACCCGTGGGTCGTGGCCCTCACCGTCACGCTGGCGACGTTCATGGAGGTGCTCGACACGAGCATCGCCAACGTGTCGCTGCCGCACATCGCCGGGAGCCTGTCCGTCGGGCAGGACGAGAGCACCTGGGTGCTCACCTCGTACCTGATGTCCAACGCGGTCATCCTGCCCGTGAGCGGGTGGCTGGCGACGCGCTTCGGCCGCAAGCGCTTCTACATGACCTGCGTGACCCTCTTCACCATCAGCTCTTTTCTGTGCGGCATCGCGCCGAACCTCGCCTCGTTGATCTTCTTCCGCGTCCTGCAGGGACTCGGCGGCGGAGGGCTCGCCCCCAGCGAGCAGGCCATCCTGGCGGACACGTTCCCGCCGGCGAAGCGCGGCATGGCCTTCGCGGTCTACGGGATGGCGGTGGTGCTCGCGCCGGCGATCGGACCGACGCTGGGCGGATTCATCACCGACACGTATTCGTGGCGGTGGGTTTTCTTCATCAACGTCCCGGTCGGCATCGTCTCGCTGGTCCTCTCCAGCCGCGTGGTGCGGGATCCGCCTCACCTGGCCGAGATGCGCAAGCGCGTCGGCCCGGTCGACTACGTCGGCCTGGGGCTGATCGCGCTCGGGCTCGGCTCGCTGGAAGTGGTGCTCGACACCGGCCAGCAGAAGGACTGGTTCGCCTCCCGCACCATCACGCTCTACGCCGTGACCGCAGCGGTTGCCCTGATAACGTTTGTGATCTGGGAATGGAGGCACCGGCACCCGGTCGTCGAGGTGCGGATGTTCCGCGACCGCAACTTCGCCGTGTCGAATCTCATGATGCTGGTCCTCGGCATGGCGCTGTACGGCTCGACGGTGCTGCTCCCGCAGTACGTGCAGGTCTGGATGGGCTGGTCGGCGCAGGACGCGGGCATGGCGCTCTCGCCCGGCGGGTTGACCGTGATCTGCCTGTTGCCCTTGGTCGGCCGCCTGGTCTCGAGGGTCGACGCGCGCTACCTCATCGCCTTCGGGTTCACGACCATCTCGGTCGCGCTCTACCACATGTCGCGCACGATCTATCCCGGCATGGATTTCCACACGGCGATGATGCTGCGCATCTACCAGTCGGTCGGGCTCGCGTTCCTGTTCGTGCCCATCAACACGATCGCGTACGCGGGAGTGCCGCCGTCGAAGAGCAATCAGGTCTCCGGCATCCTCAACCTGTCCCGCAACATGGGCGGGGACATCGGAATCGCGATGGTGACCACCCTGATCGCGCGGCGCTCGCAGTGGCACCAGGCGAACCTGGTCGCGAACGTCCGCCCGGGCGAACCTTTGCTGCTCGAGAGGCTCCAGGGCATCGCGCAATCACTGCAGCACGCGGGCGTGTCGGCGGCCCAGTCGACCAAGCTTGCCACCGCCGCCATCTACCGGCAGGTCATCCAGCAAGCGCAGACGCTGGCGTACCTGGACGTGCTGTTCGTCCTGGCGTGTTTCACGGCGGTGATGGTGCCACTCGTGCTCCTCACCCGGCGCGCCGCCCGCGGCCCGACCATGGGGCACTGACGGAGGGCGGATGCGCTATGACCTGGTCGCCTTCGATCTGTACGGCACGCTGCTCGCGATCGAGAAGCTGGAGGCCGCGCTCGATCGCGTCCTGGGCGGCGACGCGCGCGCCCTGCTCGCTGACTGGCGCAAGGCACAGATCGGCCGGACCTGGGAGCTGAACCGGCGCGGAGCTTACGAGCCGTTCGGCGAGGTCACCGCCCGGGCGCTGGCGCAGGTCGCGCCGTACCTGTCGCCCCAGGTGAGGGAGCGCGCCTGCAAGGCGTGGCTGACCGTCCCCGCGCATCCTGACGCCGCACCGGCGCTGCGCGGGCTCCGGGCGGCCGGCGTCCGCTGCGCGGTGCTCTCCAACGGGACCGCCCCGATGATCCGTTCCGCTCTGGACGCCGCGGGTCTTCCCATCGACGACGTCCGCAGCGTGGACGAGGTGCGCGTCTACAAGCCCGACCCGCGTGTCTACGCTCTCCTCGACCAGATGGCGCCGCGCGATCGGACCCTGTTCGTCAGCGCGAACGGCTGGGACGTCGACGGCTGCAAGAAGACCGGCCGGACGGTGGCGTACGTCGACCGCGGCGGCGCGGCCCCGACCCACGCGCCGGATCTGCGGGTCACCTCGCTGGAGGAGGTCGCGCGGTACGCCGCGGGGTAGGCCGGCAAACCGATCCCGCCGGCGAATGCCAGTGGTGCATCGGTCAGGCCGGCAGGCTCTGGGTCACGGGAAAGACCAATTGGAACACTGAACCGCCGCCGGGCCGATCGACCACCGCCGCGCTGCCCCCGTGCGCGGCGAGGGCGAGGCTCACCAGGTACAGGCCGAGCCCGAAGCCCCGCCGGTTGTCCCGGCGCGCCTGGACGGAGCCGAATCTCTCGAAGACCGTCTTCTTCGCCTCCTCGGGCACGCCAGGGCCGCGATCCGCCACGTCGATCCGCACGCCCCGCGATTCGGTGAGGACGTTCACCTCGATGCGATCTCCCGCGTGCGAGTACTTGAGCGCGTTGGCGATCAGGTTCTCCACGCAGCGGCGGGCGAGCTTGCGGTCGATCGAGGCCACTGGATCTTCCGCCGCGGCGAGCGACAGCTCGACGTGGCGCGCGCGGGCTTCGCCCTGGAGCGTCTCGGCCGCCTCGCGCGTGATCTCGGCGAGCGGCACCCGCTCGAGTTGCAGGCGGAGCTCGCCTTCCTCGAGCATCCGGACCTGGAGCACCTCGTCGAGGAGGGTGCGGAGCCGCTGGGCGAGTTGCAGCGCCTCGGCCGCGTCCTGCTGCGCCTGGACGGGGTCCTGGGACACTTCGCCGGAGAGCAGATCGAGGTTGGCGATGAGCCCCGTGAGCGGATTTCTCATGTCGTGGACCATCAGGGAGACGAGGTCGTCCTTGAGGGCCTGCAGCTCCGCCAGCTCGCGCAGCTGGGCCCGCACCAGCAGCTCGTTGCGGCGCATTCGCGCGAATGCGCGGGTGCGCAGCAGCAGCTCCCGCCGGTCGAAGGGCTTGCTGAGGAAGTCGTCCGCGCCGGCCGCGAGGCCGGCATTCCTGTCCTCCTGCTCATCCAGCGCGGTGAGAAGGATGACCGGCAGCAGGGGTTGGTCCGGCCGCGACTTGATCAACCGGCAGACGTCGTGGCCGGACATGCCGGGCATCATCACGTCGAGCAGGACCACGTCCGGATCCCCGCTGACGACCAGGGCGAGCGCCTGCGTGCCGTTCTCGGCCTCGATCACCGTGCAGCTCGGAGCCAGCACGACGCGCAGCAGGGACCGGTTGAGAGGGTCGTCGTCGACGATCAGGACCTTTGGGCGATCGATTTCTGCCAAGGATGGGCGCTCCAACCCCACGGTGGACCGTTATCGAACCCGTCGACGTCGATCAACTTACCATTCTTGCGAGGGCCGGTGCAGTGGCTCGAAATCGAGCCACTCGGGTCCGAATTCGAGCCATTGGGCCATCGGATCGTCGTTTCGGGCAATTGCAAAAGTTGAATTTGCAATCATCAATGTCGCGTGCTGTATGGCAACAGGCGCGCCGGTAGGAGTCCATTCTTTCGCGGCCAGCCGCGAAACTTGCCGGCTCATCGCGGCGCGTGGTTACGGTAGCGCATCCGGGAGCAAGGCAATGACCCATGAACGCGGAAGAAAGACGCCGGGGCGTCTGCCAGTCGCGGTGCTGGCCCTCGTCGTCCTCGCTACGGGTCGGCCCGGAGCGGCGGCCGAGTTGGGCTTGCCGGGACAGCTTCCTCCACTCCAGATTCACGGCTTCGTCAGCCAGGGCTTCCTGCTGACCTCCGCGAACGACTACCTGGCCGAATCTTCGCGGGGCAGCTTCGAATTCTCCGAGGTGGGATTGAACGTCACCCTGCCCGCCACGGATCGGCTGACGCTCGGACTCCAGGTCTTCTCGCGCAAGCTGGGGCCCATCGGCGACTACCACGGCGTCCTCGATTGGTACTATCTCGACTATCATTGGCGGGACTGGCTCGCGATCCGCGCCGGCCGCGTGAAGCTGCCGTTCGGTCTCTACAACGACAGCAGCGACGTCGACTCGGCGCGGACCGCCGTGCTGCTTCCGCAATCGATCTATCCGGCCCAGAACCGCGATTTCCTGCTGGCGCAGACCGGGGTGGAGCTCTACGGGTACACCGGCCTGGGGCGTGCGGGCGGGCTCGATTACCGGTTGTATGCAGGCACCATCTTCCTCGACGTGAAGCCGCAGCCCGGCAGCCCGTTCACGGTCGTCGATCTAAACGTGCCCTACGTCGCGGGTGGACGCCTTCTCTGGCTGCCGCCGATCGAGGGACTGCGCCTCGGCGCGAGCCTGCAGTTCCTCCGTCTGGAGACCGACCTGCTCGTTCCTCCAGTGTCCGGTTCCGTCGCGGTGAAGGTCCCCGCCACGCTGTGGGTCGCCTCGGCGGAGTACCTCTGGCGCGACTTCCTCTTCGCCGCCGAGTACAGCCGCTGGCTGGTCCAGACCGAGAGCAGCAACCCGTCCATCTTCCCGGAGGGCTCGACCACCAGCGAACGGGCGTATCTATCGGGGTCGTATCGCGTGAATCCCTGGCTGCAGACCGGCGCCTACTACTCGCGCCTGATT
>DASWGQ010000467.1:0-4225 GCA_036393595.1 Myxococcales bacterium
GCGCAACAGCGCCTCGTTGAGCCCCGGCGGCGTCAGCCGCTCGATCTCGCGCGCCAGCACCTTGCCGCCCGCTTGCAGCGTGCCCTCGACCCGCACCACGTCGCCGGCCTTCAGGTCGGCCAGCGTGAGCGGCGTGTCCTCTCGCTCCTCGATGCGCGTGCTCACGTCGGTGTCCACCTCGATGCCCGAGACGGTGATGCTGGACGCGGAGGCCGCGCCGATGGCGCCGACGAGCACGATCTCGTTGCTCTTCGCGCGCCGCACGACCGCGCCCTTCCCGCTGATCTGCACCGTGATCTGGAGCGTCTGCCCCCCCTGCAAGCCGGAGATGCGCACCGTCACGTCGATGCCGCGCCCGCTGAAGCGCAGCGTGACGTCGCCCGGCGCGACGCCGTCGAAGGTGAACTGCCCCGACGCGTCGGTGACCGTGCTGCGCGGCGTCCCGACCATCGAGACTTGCACCGGCTGGCCGCGCATCGCGGAGAGCGAGGCCGGATCGAGCATTCCTTCGATTCGCGCTCCCTGTCCCGGCAGGAACGAGCCCTGGCCGCACGCCGTGAGCGCGAGCGCGAAGAAAAGTACCTTCCAGGCATGGATCCGCATGGGAACCTCCTCTGCTGCCGGCGAGGCGCGCACCGCTCCCTGTGGGGCGAGGTCGGGCGCCCGTCCCCCCGGCTGCCACCTATAACCCCCGCTCCCGGCGCGCAGTGACAGACGTCACGAGGAGGGCCGACGGTCTGAGCGACCGGGGTCGCGCACGGCCGCCATCCGCCTAGAATGCCTGGCGAATGGATCCCCAGCTGCTGCGCAAGCTCCGCGAGCAGAGCGGCCTGCGCCTCGACCGCGAAGGCCGGTTCTGGCACCGCGGCGACCTGCTCGAGCACGCCCGCACCATCGCGGCGCTGCACCGCGGGCTGCACCGGGCGGAGGACGGGAGGTGGGCGGTCCGGATCGGGCCGGAGTGGGCCTACGTGGAGGTCGAGGACACGGGACGCTTCATCCGGCGCATCGAGCGCCGGGGACGCGGGTTGCGCGCTCAGCTCGCCACGGGCGAGTGGGTCGAGGTGGATCCCGCCACGCTCGCGTCGGGCGCGGACGATGCGCTGTACGTGCGCACGCCCGACGGCGACCGGGCGCGCCTGACGCGCACGGCGCAGCTGTCGCTCGCCGACCATCTCCGCGAGGACGCGGGAGCGTTCTGGCTGGAGCTGGCCGGCCGGCGCCACCGCATCGGGAGCGATGCGGGACCGGAGCCAATCAAGGCCCGCTGACCGGTCGGGACCACGACCACGACCTCGACCACGCCCTCGACCTCGCCCCAGATGTGATCATTCGTCGTCGTCCGGCCCCGTGGCGTGCGGATCCGCGTTGCCCGGCAGATAGAACACCTCGTCCAACACGAGGCCGTGCGGCGGAGCCGTCGGGCCCGCGCGGGTCCGGTCGCGCGAGTCGAGCAGGTCGCGCAGCGAGTCCGGAGACCGCTTGCCGTGCCCCACCTCGACCAGCGTGCCGACCAGGTTGCGCACCATGTGCTTGAGGAAGGCGGTCGCCTCGATGCGCAGCTCGATCAGCTCCCCTTCCCGCAGCGGCTCGATCCGCAGGGACAGGTCGCGCACCTCGCGCACCGTGGTCCGCGCCGGGCAGTCCGCTGCGCGCAGCGCCGAGAAGTCGTGGCGCCCGCGCAGGTGCGGCAGCGCCGCCGCCATCGCCGCCGCGTCCAGCGGCCGCCGCACCTCCCACGCCCGCCCGCGCCACAGCGGCGACCGCACCGGCGAGCGCAGCAGCGTGTACACGTACCGCTTTCCCCGCGCCCACCTGCGCGCGTCGAACCCGGGCGGAGCCTCCTCCGCGCGCACGCAGGCCACCTCCGGAGGAAGGTGCGCGTTGAGGCCGGCGGTCCAGGCCGAAAGCGGCAGGTCGCGCGGCGGATCGAGCGAGGCGACCTGACCGCGGGCGTGCACGCCCGCGTCGGTCCGCCCGGCTCCGGTGACGCGCACCGGCGCGCCGCAGAGCTTCTCGACCGCGTCCTGCACCGTCCCCTGCACGCTCGGCCCGTTCGGCTGCACCTGCCACCCCACGAAGGGCGCGCCGTCGTACTCGAGCGTCAGCTTCAGCACGGCCTACTTCGGGTGCTCGACCGCGGGCCGCGCGCTGTGGCCCCGCTCGTCCTCGATGCGCGCGGCCGCGTACCGGGAGATGAGGTCGTTCACGTTCATCGTCTGCAGCGCGGCCCCCTTCGACCCCGAAGGAATGAACAGGATCTGCTTCCCCTCCAGCGCCTCGGCCACCCGCAGCTTCACCATCGTGCGCCCACCCGCGCCACTCATCGCCGCGTTCTGCTTCTCGATGCCCTTGGCGCGGGCTCGCTTCTCCGCCAGGATCGCCTCCGCCTCCCGCTGCGCCTTGAAGTAGTCGGCGTCCGCCGCCAGCCTCACCTGGCCCAGTCCGCCCTGCGCCTTGGCGATCACCTGCGACACCTGGCCCTTGGCGGTTTCCAGATTCCGGTGCGCCTCCTGCAGGGCGGCGTTCCCCTCGCTGACCATCCGCTCCGCGGTCTGCTCGGCGAGCTTCTTGTCGTGGATCACCCTCTCGTACTCCGGGTTGAAGCGGTGCTCGCCGAGGATCACGCGCTCGACCACCACGCCTTCGGGCCCCATCACCGCCGCGAGCTGCTGCCGCGCCTGCTCCGCCTTCGCGAACCGCTTGTCCGAGACGTAGAACTCCTCGCTGGTCATCGTGTTCAACACGTCGCGGACGACGCTGCGGCAAGCCGGCCGCACCAGGTGCTCCTTCACCTCGCTGGTGTTCCCTCCGACGCGCGCGAGCAGGTACCCGGCCTTGGCGGGATCGATTCGCCAGGCGACGGTGACGTCGACGGCGATGTCGTTCCCGTCGTGCGTCTTGAACTCCAGGTCCTCGCGCGACTCGGGGTCGGTGCGGCCCTTGGTCCCCACCATCTGGAGGTTCTGCAGCGCGACGTTGTAGACGTTCCAGTCGGTGATGATCGCCGGGAACGTGTAGGTCGCGCCGGGCAGATACGTCTCCTCCTGGATGCCCTGGTGGCCGAGCAGCCCGAAGAACGTCACCTTGCGGGTGAGCACGCCGACTTCCGTCGAGTCGGTGGAGTGGAAGGTGCACGCGCCGCACAGCGCCGCGAGAACGACGCTCGCCGCCCGGCGCCCGCCGCCAGCCGTCAGCCGGTCCATCATTCCCCCCTCACGTCGAAGCGACGCAGCATCGACTTCAGATCCAGCGGGTTGGTGCCTCCGTCGCCGTCGGTCGGGAGCACGATCACCTGCGTGTTGCGCAGCGCCTCGGCCATGCGCAGGCCCACCATGTTCTCGCTGCCCACGCCGCGCAGCGCCTGGTTCTCCAGCTCGGTGCCCTGCGCCTCGGCCAGCTTGACCAGGAGATCGCCTTCCGCCGCGCGCTTGCGCCGGTAGAGGTCGGCGTCCGCTTCCAGCTTCTTCACCTCCGCCTCGCCGCGCGCCAGCTCGATCTGCACCGCCGCTGCGCCCTCGGCCACGATCTTGTTCTTCGCCGCCGCCGCGGTGGCCGACTTCGCCTCGGCCTCGTTCTTGTAGACGGTCTGGTCCTGGATCTTCCGCTGCTCGATCGCGTTCTGGTAGCGCGAGTCGTAGATGTACTTGCGCACGAAGACCTGCACCACCTCGATGCCCTTGTCCTTCAGCTCGGCCGCCAGCTGCGCGTGCGCCTCGCGCGCTTTTTCCATCCGCTTGGTGCCCCGGTAGAAGTCCTCCGCGTCCAGCTCGCCCAACGTCCGCCGCAGGTCCTGCGCCGCGCGGGGGATCACCGCGCTGTCCTCGAACAGGCGCCCTGGTCCGATGCTGCGCATCAGCTGGAGCGGATCGGCGATCCGGTACAGCACGGTCGCGTCGACCCGGACGTTGTAGCCCTCGCTGGTCTGGATGTTGATGGCGGCGGTGGTGCGGTGGCCCTCGACGTCGTCCTGGGCCGCCTCGCTACGGGAGTTGGTCAGCTCCAGCACCTGCACTCGGGTGGGGAAGCGGTGCATCGTCTCGCCGAATCCGACGTAGTGCAGCCCGACGCCGTACACCGAAGGCTCGATGCCCTTCCCGATGCCGAACTTGATCTGCTTCACGCCCGCCTCGCCCGGGCGCACGTAGGTGGTGCACGAGTTGTAGCCGACGAGCAGGACGACCAGCGCCGAGCCGATGAGCCACACGGAGCGGCTGCGGCGCGC
>DASWGQ010000468.1:0-8015 GCA_036393595.1 Myxococcales bacterium
CCGCGCCGAGCGGCACCGCGCAGACGCCCACTCCCACGGACGGCGAGCGCAAGCCGGAGGAGAAGGCCGGGGCGGCCGCTCCCGGCGATCCGCCTGCCGCCGCGCCGGCGCTCAGCCCGGACGAGCTGAAGCGCAAGGTCGACGAGAGCAAGCCCGTCCTGCAGGGCTGCGTCGACGAGGCGATCAAGCGGGACCCCTCGCTGCAACTGGGCAAGATCCTCATCTCGACCACCATCGCCCCTTCCGGCGCCGTGACCAGCGCCCGGATCGACCAGAAGGCCGTCGACCAGAGCCCGCTGGGCACGTGTCTCAAATCGGCCGCCCGCCGGATGCAGTTCCCGCCCTTCGCCGGCGAGCCGTTCGCGGTGGACATCCCCATCGTCGTCACGGGCGCGCCTTGATCGGCGCGCTCGCTGCCGAGCTGCGCTCGGGGCGGGCCGCGCTGTCGCTGCTCTCGTTGCGGCTCGCCGAGGCGGCGGGGCTGCTTCCCGCGGGGACGTGCGCGCGGATCCCCGGTCGGGGCGAGGCGGAGGAAGTGGCGCGCGAGCTGCGGGCCCGGACGGGCGGCGCGCTGCCGCCCTGGCCGCTGCCGCGAGGGGCCTTTGGGAAGGTTGCGCGCGCGCTGCTCGCCGGCCCCGCCCCGGAGCCCGAACCCGCGCCGCCGTGGGCCGCAGGAGGCGGACCGGCGCGCGCCGGCGCCGCCCCGACGCGGTTCTCGTTCTCCCTCTGCGCCGCGGCGGAAGAGCTCTTCGCGCTCGACCTCGGCGCGCACGGCAGGCGCTCCGCGGGCCTGTACTACACGCCGGCGGCCGTCGCGGCGGAGGTGGTGGCGCTGGCGCTGCGGCACGGCTCGTCGCGATCGCCGTCGCGCGTGCTGGACCCCTGCGCGGGCGCGGGCGCCTTCCTCTGCGCGGCCGCGGCCGCTGCCCCCGCCGCGGCGCTGTCCGGGGCGGACCTGCACGCGGACGCCCTGCGCGCCGCGCGCGCCGCCCTGGCCCTGCTGGGCGCACGGGCGGAGCTGCGGCGCGCGGACTCGCTGCGCGCGCGGCTGCCGCCCGCGGACCTGCTCGTCGGAAATCCTCCCTATGGCCACGTGGCCGACGCGGCCGAGCGCGCTTTCCTCTTGAACAGGCTGCCCGCGCTCCGCGGGGGCGAGATCGACCGCTACGCGGCCTTCCTGCTGCGGAGCCTGTCGCTGCTCCGGCCCGGAGGGACGGCGGCGCTGCTGGTCCCCGACACCTGGATGACCAACGCCCGCTCCGGCCCGTTGCGCGAGGCGGTGCTGGACGCCGCCGAGCTCGCGGCGGTGTGCGACCTCGGCAAGCCGTTCGCCGCGGCCAAGGACACGCGCGTGCAGGCGGTGGTGCTGGTGCGAAGGACGGCCGGCCGGCGCCCGCCCCGGGGCGCGCGGGTGCTGCGCGGGCGCGAGCGGCTCGCCGACGCGCCCCGCGCCGAGCTGCGCCAAGGTGTCCGGCGCGGGTGGCAGATCTACCGGAGCGCCGCCGAGCGGCGGCTCTGCGCAGCCCTCGAGGCCGCCGGGGCGCCGCTCGAAGAGCTCTGCGCGGTCGGATACGGCTTGCGCACCGGCGACAACGCGCGCTTCGTCGCGCGGCGGCCGCCGCGTCCGGGGGAGGTCGCGCTGGTGGGCGGAGAGGACGTGGTGCCCTTCGCGCTCCGCTTGCGTCCCAAGGCGCTGCGCGCTCCCACCGCGCAACTGCGCGCCCTCGCGGAACGGCAGCTCGGCCGCCCACGCGTGTGCGTGCAGCGGATCCGGACCAACTCGCGCGCCCCGCACGCGCGCTGGCTGGAGGCGGCGCCCGTTCCCCCGGACCTGGTGTGCCTCGACTCGCTGTCCACCCTCTCGTGCGACGACGCCGACCGGCTCTGGGCCCTGCTCGCGGTGCTCGGCAGCGTCGCGCTGCAGCGCTACCACCGGCTCCGCACCACCGACGTGAACGTCAAGCCCGCCGTCCTGCGCGAGCTGCCGGTCCCGCGCGCGCTGCTCCAGGCGGGGGCCGCGGGCGCGCTCGCGGGCCTTTCGCGGGCCCGGGCGGCGGAAGCGGGGGCGGGCGCGGCCCACCAGGCCAGGGCACCGATCCAGGCCGCCGCCCCCGCGCTCGAACGCGTGATCGACGCCGCCGTGTACCGGCTCTTCGGGCTCGGCGAAGAGGAGGTGGCCGAGGCGGAGCGCGGGTTCTGGGGTCCGCGCTTTCCGGTGGAGTTCCCGAAGCTTGCGCAGGAGTGTCAGACCCCCCGCGTAGCCTGAGCGCAACTTGGGAGGTCGCCGATGACGGCCGTGGTGGGGTTCGCTCTTGCGCTCGGAGTGGGAGGCGTCGCGTTCTGCCTCGCGTGGCTGCTCGCGCTGTCGCGCGCCGGCCGGCGCGAGGCCAGGCTGCAGGACGCGTTGCGGGCCGAGTCGTCCCGGTGCGCGGGGTTCGAGGCGGTCCTGCAGGCGGAGCGAAGGGCAGCCGAGGAGAAGGCGAAGTCCTCCCAGGAGATGAACGCCCGGTTGCAGGACGCGTTCAAGTCGCTCTCGGTGGACGCGCTCCGCACGAACAGGGACGAGTTCCTGCGCGTCGCGCAGCTGTCGATGGAGAAGTTCCAGGAGGCGGCGCGCGGCGACCTCGACCAGCGGCAGAAGGCCATCGCCGACCTGGTCGTTCCGGTGCGCGAGTCGCTCGACAAGGTGGACGGCAAGGTGCAGGAGCTGGAGAAGTCCCGCGCGGGCGCGTACGCGGCGCTGTGGCAGCAGGTGAAATCGCTCCACGACGAGACGGGGAAGCTGGCGACCGCGCTGCGGGCGCCCGCGCATCGTGGACGCTGGGCCGAGATCCACCTCCGGCGCGTGGTCGAGCTCACGGGTCTCTCGGAGCACTGCGATTTCTTCGAGCAGGTCACGGTCGCGGCCGACGGGTCCACGCTGCGGCCCGACATGGTGATCCGGCTGCCGGCGGGACGGACCGTGCTGGTCGACGCGAAGGCGCCGCTCGGCGCGTACCTCGAGGCCGCCCAGGCCTCCGATGAACCGACGCGAACCGCGCGGCTGCGCGACCATGCGGCGCAGGTGCGCCAGCACGTCTCGCAGCTCAAGCGCAAATCCTACTGGGAGAGATTCGAGGACAGCGCCGAGTTCATCGTCATGTACCTGCCCAACGACGCGCTCCTCGCGGCAGCCCAGGAACAGGACGGCGAGCTGCTCGAGTGGGCGCTGTCGGAGCGCGTGGTGCTCGCCACTCCCGCCACCCTGTTCGCGCTGCTCCTCACCGTCGCGCACGGCTGGAAGCAGGAGAAGGTCGAGATCAACGCGCGCGAGATCGCCAGTCTCGGCCGCGAGCTGCACAAGCGGGTCTCCGACTCCGCCGCCCACCTCGGCAAGCTGGGCCGCCACATCGAAGGGACCGTTCGCGCGTACAACGACACGGTCGGGTCGCTCGAGCGCCGCGTGCTGCCCGCGGCGAGGCGATTCGAGGACCTGCAAGCGTCGCACGCCGACCTCGAGATCGAGCCGCTCGTGGCGCTGGAGAGCGCGCCCCGGCCGCTCCTCGCGCCCGAGCTGACGGCAAAGGAGGTCCCCGAGGACGCGAACTGACAGCCGCGGCCGATAGGACGGCGCTGCGCTCCTGGACCGGCCCGCCCGGGCCGTCCTTGACCGTCCCGACCTCGCAAGTTAGCTTCCCGCGGCGCAAGAGCGCGCCGAGGTCGCACCTTGCCGGAAAACCCAACGACCACGCGGTTCAAGCGCATCCTGCTGAAGCTTTCCGGCGAAGCGCTGATGGGGGACAACAAGTACGGCATCTCCCCCAAGGTGCTGGAGCAGGTCGCCGAGGAGATCCGCGACGTCATCGAGCTGGGCGTCGAGATCGGCGTCGTGATCGGCGGCGGCAACATCTTCCGCGGCGTCTCCGCCTCGACCGAAGGGATGGACCGCGCCAGCGCCGACTACATGGGGATGCTGGCCACGGTGATCAACTCGCTGGCCCTGCAGGACTCGCTCGAGAAGCGGGGCGTCTATACCCGCGTGCAGTCGGCCATCGAGATGCAGCAGCTCGCCGAGCCGTACATCCGCCGCCGCGCTGTGCGCCACCTCGAGAAGGGAAGGGTGGTCATCTTCGCCGCCGGGACCGGCAATCCGTACTTCACCACCGACACCGCCGCATCCCTGCGCGCGATGGAGATCCACGCCGAGGTGATCCTGAAGGCCACCAAGGTGGACGGCGTCTACTCGGCCGACCCGGTGAAGGACCCGAGCGCGGAGCGGTACACGCAGCTCAGCTACCTGGACGTCCTCAAGAAGAACCTCAAGGTGATGGACTCCACCGCCATCTCGCTCTGCATGGACAACGACTTGCCCATCATCGTCTTCGATCTGGGAGTGCGCGGGAACATCCTTCGCGTGGTGCGGGGCGAGGCGGTGGGGACCACGGTGGGCACGCTCAAGCCGCGCGCCGCCTGAGGAGGGCACCATGGGCATGGCAGAGGACGTCATCTCCGACCTGCACGGGCGCATCGGGAAGACCCTGGACGATCTCCGGCGCGACCTGGCCAAGGTGCGCACCGGGCGCGCCAACCCGCAGCTCCTCGACTCGGTGCGCGTCGAGTACTACGGCACGCCCACGCCGCTCAACCAGGTCGCGAACGTGACGGTGGCCGACCCGCGGCTGATCGTCATCAAGCCGTGGGAGAAGTCGATGATCCAGCCCATCGAGAAGGCCATCAACGCGGCCGGGCTGGGGATCAACGCGCTGCCCGACGCCGAGGTGGTTCGGGTGCCCATCCCCGCCTTGACCGAGGAGCGCCGGAAGGAATTCGTCAAGATCGTCAAGCAGAAGGGCGAGGAGCACAAGATCGCCATCCGCAACGAGCGGCGCGACGCCAAGGAGATGATCGAGGAGCTGGTCAAGGGCGGGGACCTGGCGGAGGACGAGGGAAAGAAGGCGCTGGAGAGGGTGCAGTCCGAAGTGGACGCAGGCATCAAGAAGGTCGACGAGACGATCGCCGGCAAGGAAAAGGACCTGATGCAGGTCTGAAGGGGCGGGGGCTTCCAACGTGGCTGCGAGGAAGAAAGGGACGGCGAAATCCGGCGGCGGCAGGAGCCTGCTCGAGGCGGCCCGCGAGCACCAGGACGCGCTCCTCGCGGCCGGCCTGCCGTCGCAGGTGCTGGAGGATCTGGAAACCGCGCTGCGCGGGATGGCGGCGGGCGGTCAGCCGGGCCCCGCGGCGCAGGTGCT
Source organism: Myxococcales bacterium (assembly GCA_036393595.1). Lineage (GTDB taxonomy): Bacteria > Myxococcota > Myxococcia > Myxococcales > 40CM-4-68-19 > VBKO01. The sequence goes on from DASWGQ010000468.1 coordinate 5,229, forward strand.
GATCCGCGACCTGGCGCGCGAGGTGGGCGAGATCCAGGCAGCCGTACGCAAGGAGTTCCCCGGGAACGCGGCGTTCCAGTCGGTGTTCAAGGCCGACGCCCCCGTCCCCGGAGAGCCGCGCCAGCTGCTGGCGCTCGGACGGCTGGTTGCGCGCGAGGCGCCCGACTACTCGGCGAACCTGATCAAGTACGCCATCAATGCCGCCACCGTGAAGCACCTGTCGTACCTTTGCGACCAGCTGGAAAAGGAGCTGGGCGGAGCGGATCCCGGCTCCGCCGCCAAGGCGGCCGAGGAGCAGATCCGGGCCGCGGCGGCGCGGGCGTTCAAGGGACGGCCGGAGCTGGCGGCATTCAGTCGCCGCCCATAGGGCCGCGGTGCGCTTTCGAAGCGCGGACGTCGCGGCATCCGCCTCAAACCCGGCTGCCCGCTCCCAATCGGGGCCCCGGGCATCTACACTATCTCCCACATGTCCCTCGACCTGAAAGGTCCGGCCGGGTTGTCCGAGCCGATCGCCGGCAAGGCCCAGCTGATCGATTACTTCCGGGGCGCCGAGAAGCCGCGCGCCGAATGGAAGATCGGGGTCGAGCACGAGAAGATCGGCATCGTCGACGGCACCTTCGAAGCCGTCCCCTATTACGGGGAAACCGGCATCCGCTCGATCCTCGACGCGCTCGCTCGCGAGGCCGGCGGGGCGCAGCACGCGCACCGCGAGAACGGCCAGCCGATCGCGGTGCTCAAGGACGGCGCCAGCGTCACCCTCGAGCCGGGAGGCCAGCTCGAGCTGTCCGGCGTGCCTCACCGGGGCCTGCGCGCCGCGCGGGACGAGATCGAGCGCCACCTTGCGGTCCTCCGGGGCGTCAGCCGGCAGCGCGGCGTGCGTTGGCTGGCGACCGGCTACCGCCCGTTCGGATCGCGCGACGAGGTGCCCTGGATGCCCAAGGGGCGCTACGCCGCGATGCGCAAGTCGCTCGGCCCGCGCGGCCGGCTCGCGCTGGACATGATGCTCATGACCGCCACAGTCCAGGCGAACCTGGACTGGAGCGACGAGCGGGACCTGGCCGAGAAGGTGCGCGCCGCCAGCTCCGCTTCGCCGCTCGTGACCGCGCTGTTCGCCAACAGCTCGGTCATCGCCGGGCGCGACAGCGGGTGGCTCGACTTCCGCTACCAGGTCTGGCGCGAGTGCGACCCCGACCGCTGCGGCCTGCTCGAGCCCATGTTCCGCGACGGCTGGGGATACGAGGCGTACGTCGACTGGGCCCTGACGGTGCCGATGCTGTTCGTCCGCCGCGGCACCGAATACCTGGATGCGCGGGGCCAGACCTTCGGCGACTGGTTGCGGACCGGCCGGCCGCGGTCGGGCGGGGTGGCCGAGCCGCGCCTCGGCAACTGGGTGGATCACCTGACCACGCTGTTTCCCGAAGTGCGGGTCAAGCGGGTGCTCGAGCTGCGCGGCGCGGACATGGTTCCTCCTCCTTACCTGCACGCCCTGACCGCCGTCTGGGTGGGCCTCCTGCACGACGCCTCGGCCCGCCAGGCTGCCTGGGAACTGACGAAGGGGTGGACCTTCGCGCAGCGCCTCGAGTTCCAGGGGGACGTCGCGCGACGTGCGCTCGATGCGCGGGGCCCCGGCGGGCGCACCGCGCGCGACCTGGCCCGCGAGCTGCTCTTCGCCGCGCGCGCCGGGCTGTCTGCCTGGGCGGCCGAATCGGGCGACGACGTGCGCGGGTCGCTCGATCCGCTCGAGGACGTCCTCGCCCGCGGGACGCTGGCAGAGAGGGCGCTGGTCGTCCTGCAGGAAGCCCGCGGCGATTCCGCGGCGCTGGTCCGTTTCTGGCAAATCGCCTAGAAGGCGTAGACCCGACCCGATCGGGCTCCATCACCTGAGGAGAGAAGACATGAAGAGCGCCGCCCTGGCACTCCTGCTGTTCGCCGCGCCCGCGCTGGGCGTCGAGCTCCAGGTCGACCCCGCCCATTCCACCGCCACCTTCGCCATCAAGCACATGATGGTGAGCACCGTGCACGGCAACTTCGGGAAGGTCACCGGAACGGTGGACCACGATCCGAAGGACCCGACCAAGAGCAGCGCGAACATCCAGATCGACCCCGCCAGCCTCGACACGCGTGTCGAGAAGCGCGACGCGCACCTCAAGTCGGCCGACTTCTTCGACGTGCAGAAGTGCCCCGAGATGATCTTCAAATCGACGAAGGTCGAGAAGGCGGGCGACAAGAAGTACAAGGTCACCGGCGATCTCACCATGCACTGCACCACCAAGCCGGTCACCCTCGACGTCGAGGGCCTGAACGGTCCGGTGAAGGGACCGCAGGGAGCGAACCTGTACGCCGCGACGGCGACCGGCAAGCTGAGCCGCAAGGACTTCGGCCTCACCTGGAACCAGGCGATCGAGGCGGGCGGCGTCGCGGTGGGCGACGAAGTGCAGCTGACCGTCGACCTGGAGCTGAACGATTCGCCGCCGGCGGCCAAGAAGGAAGCCCAGGCGGAGTCGAAGCCCCCGAACAAGTAGCGCCGCGCGAATCCGGCTTCAGGCCAGCTCCTTTGACGCACTGCTCGGGCGGCGGACGCTCCGACCTCGCAATCACGGCTCGGATCGCCCTTGCGCCCGAGCGTGCGGCGCAGCTAGGTTCCGCCCCCTCGCCGGGAGGTCCGATGGCGCGCCCCGCGCTCCAGATCGGGTACCACGACCACTGCTTCGACGGAGTCGCGTCCTCGGCGACCTTCCTCCGCTTCTACCGGGAGAAGGCGCGGCCCGGGCTCCCCATGGACCAGGT
>DASWGQ010000469.1:0-8213 GCA_036393595.1 Myxococcales bacterium
CTCGCTCTGCCCGCGGATGTGGATGCGCGTCGCCTTGGGCAGCGGCGGCAGCGACTTGATGGCCTTCTCGATGTCCATCGTGACGCCGCCCAGGTCGCGCCCGCTGGCGGAGGCCTGCACGTCGACGACCCGCTGCACGGACACGTGATTGATCATCGACACGCCGCTGGCCGGCCGCAGCCTGGCCACCGCGCCCAGGTACGAGGCGCCTCCCGCCGGCTGCTCTCCGGGCGTCGCCGGGACCGAGGAATTGATCAGCTGCACGTTGCGGCCCAGCGGCGTTCCCAGGAGCGAAGGCACGGAGTCGACCTGGTGGAGCGGCGTCTGCACCACCACCGGGTAGTTCACGAAGTTCTTCGGGCTGATCCAGAACGACGGCGCGATGAGCGTGCTGGAGCTGAGCGAGACCAGCAGGTTGTTCGCCACGTCCCGCTGGGTGATGCCGATCTGCGCGGCGCGGGCGCGGTCCACGTCGAGCGCCAGGGCAGGGTGCGCGAGCACCTGCGGGATATGGACGTCGGTCGCGCCGGGGATGCGGCGGATCCGGTTGGCCAGCTCGCGCGCGACCCCGAAGCTCTGCTCGACGTCGGAACCCTCGATCTGGACGTCGATGGGCGCGGACAAACCGAAGTTCAGCACCTGGCTGACGATGTCGGCCGGCTGGAAGTAGATGCTCGCGCCGGGGAACTCGTCGGGTAGCTCGCTCCGGATGCGATCCATGTACTGCTCGGTCGGCCGGTGGCGCGCCTTGAGCGCGATCAGCACGTCCGCGTCCTGGCTGCCGGTGTTGTCCGTCTGCACGAAGGCCAGGTTGTACGAGACGGGCACGCCGAGCATCGAGTTGATGGTCTGCAGCTCGTCCACCGGAACGATGTCGCGGATGCGCTGCTCGAGGCGCGCCACCTGCCGCTCGGTCTCCTCGATGCGCGTGCCGATGGGAGCGCGGTAGTGCAGGCGCATCTGGCCTGCGTCCACCGAGGGGAAGAAATCCAGCCCGATCACGAACGGCAACGCCGCCGTGCAGACGAGCAGCAGCCCCGCGGCGCCGATCACCGTCCCCCGGTGGCCGAGGACCAGCGACAGCGCCCGCCCGTACGCCTCGCGGAACCGTGCGAAGCCCGCGTCGCGCCAGCGGTTGAAGCGAGCAGCGAACCCGGGCCCCTTCTGCTCGAGGTCTTCCTTCTCGAGCAGGATCCGCGCGAGCGTGGGCACCAGCGTACGCGACAGCAGGTACGAGGCAAACATCGAGATCACGACGCCGAGAGCCAGCGGACTGAAGAGGAAGCGCGCCGGCCCCTCCAGCAGCACCACCGGGAAGAACACCACGCAGATGGTCAGCGTGGCGGCCAGCGCCGGCACGGCGATCTGCCGCGCGCCGTCGAGGATCGCCACCGTCAGCGGCTTCCCCATGTGGCGGTTCCTGTGGATGTTCTCCACTTCCACGGTGGCGTCGTCGACCAGCATTCCGATCGCGAGCGCAAGTCCGCCCAGCGTCATCAGATTCAGGGTCTCCCCGCCCAGGAACAGGCCGATGAGGCCCACCAGGATGGCGAGGGGGATGCTGGTGCCCACCAGCACCGCGCCGCGCCAGCTGCCCAGGAAGAACAGGATCATCAGCGAGACCAGGACCGAGGCCATCACCGCCTCGTGCAGCACGTTCTGGACGGCGGCGCGCACGAAGACCGACTGGTCGAAGTCGATCTTCAGCTCCATCCCCTCGGGCGCGGCCGCCTTGATGATGGGCAGCTGGTCGCGGGCGCCCTCCACCACCGCGAGCGTGCTGGCGTCGGCCTTCTTCAAGATCGCCAGGTAGGTGGCGCGGCGCCCGTCGATCCGCACCATGTTGTTCTGGACGGCGTAGCCGTCGCGCACGCGGGCGACGTCGCCGAGCGTGATGGTCGCGCCGTCCATCGCCTTCACCGGCAGGTCGTTGAACGCCTCCACCGAGTCGGGGCTGGCGTTGAGCTTCACGTCGTACTCGGTCCCGCCGATCTGCGCGGAGCCCGCGGGCACCAGCACGTTGCTGGCGAGCACCGCCTGCACCACGTCGTTGGGCGAAAGGCCCTTGGAAGTCACCCGCGCGGGATCGATGTCCACCATGATCTGGCGCGACTTGCCGCCGAACGGCGCCGGGGTGGCCAGGCCGGGGATGGTGAACAGGCGCAGCCGGACGAAATTGAGCGAATAGTCGTACAGCTCCTGCTCGCTCAGCGTCTTGCTGGAGATGGTGAGCTGCGCGACCGGGACGTTGCTGGCGTTGTAGCGGATGATGGCGGGCGGCGTGATGCCCGGCGGCATGATGCGGCTGGCGGTCAGCGATACGGCCACGATCTGCGCGATCGCGCCGCCGATGTCGCTGCCCGGCTCGAAGTAGACCTTCAGGATGCCGATGCTGCTCATCGACTGCGAGTCGATGCGCTGGATGCCGCTGACCGTCGTCGACATGGCGCGCTCGCTGATGAACACGACGCGCCGTTCCATGTCCTCGGCGGACAGGCCCGGGTAGTTCCACACCACGATCACCACCGGGATGTCGATGGCGGGCAGGATGTCCGTCTTCATCCGGCTGGTGGAGAGCAGCCCGAAGATTGCGATCAGCGAGCAGAGCACCGCGATCGTGTACGGACGTCGGAGGGCGAGGCGGACGATCCACATGCTGGGCAGGCTCCGGACTCAAAGCTGCTCTTCGATGCCTCTCGGGCGCGAGGGATGCAACGAAAAAAAAGCGCAGCGCCGCCCTAGAGGCGGCGGCTGGGCGCTTCCTCCGGGACGGTAAGCGTGGTTTACGAGGGCGCCATGCGCCGTCGGGTCTTCGTGATCGCCGGGGAGTACAGCGCCAACCCACGCTTCCTGCCGCCCTCCCGGCGGGGGCGAGCCTTCCTCGCCGAGCCCCATCCGGAGCTGACGCGCGAGGAGGTGACGCGCCTGTTCTTCCGCTACCCGAACCGGAGCGAGGACGGGCGCACCAAGCCCGAGGACTGGAAGCGCGAGTTCGGTCTCGATTCGCCCGTCGGCCTGACGGACCTGTTCGCCTCCGCCGCGCACCGCGCGCTCACCTCGCTGTGGCAGCTCACCGGCGGCGACTACGTCCGGGCGCGCGACTTGATCACCGACCTGTACGTCACCTCGATGCCGGGGCTCGACCCGAACGAGCGCATGAACATCGGCTTGGTGCCGCAGGCCTTGCGCGCCTCGCTGGCGCTCTCGCCGCGGGTGGTGGCGCAGTACGTGGTCGGGACCTCCGACAGCGGCGCGTGGGCGTTCGCCCAGGCGGTGCGCGCCGCGCGCACGGCCGAGCAGCCCGCGACGATCGTGGTGGTCGCCGGCCAGATCATCCCCTCGGGCTACGCGTCCCAGTACCAGATCCGCACGGTGCTCGGAGAGGACGACCAGCGGCGCGGGCTCGACATGCTCGCCGTGGGCGACCTCCTGATGGACGCCTTCAAGCGCAACCTCGGCCTCTCGAAGGAGGACGTGTCCGACTTCCTCACGCGGGTGGCGGCCCGGAAGTTCCAGGCGGGCGCGCAGTACCCGGCGGGCATCCAGGCCGGGAAGCCGTTCCGCCGCGAGCTGCCTCGGACGCCGTACTTCCACGCTTCCGACATCGCCGCGCCGTGCTGCGGCGCGGCGGCGACGATCATCACCTCGGACGAAGAGCTGGCGCAGGCGGTCGCCAACGCGCGGCCGAAGCGGTACCGGGTCGCGCCGGTGACCGAGGTGCTCGGCGTCGGCGAAGGGTCGAGCAACGAGAACTTCCTCCACCGCCAGTCGCCGATCGTCTTCGGCACCGCGATCCGCGAAGCGCTCGCCGCCACGGCCGACGACGCCCGGGTGCCGCTGTCGGCGTTCGTCTCCTGCGGGTTCGGCGTGGCGCACGACGCGTTCCCCAGCATCGAGCTGGCCTTCCTGCTCGCGATGGGACTCTCCTGGGAGCGCAGCGCGGAGCGCATGAAGGAGGGCTGGTCGAATCCCTTCGGTGGGCTGCTCAGCTTCGGCCACGCGCTGGGCGCCTCGGGGTTGGTGCAGGTGAACAAGGCGCACCACCTGTTCAGCGGCGACGAGCGCTACCTGCAGGACGGCCCGGGACCCAAGCGGCAGGGCTTCCGGGAGAGCGGCGCGATCGCCTACACCACCTCGGTCGGCGGGCCGCTCTCGCACATCGTCGGGAGCCTCTTGCGCGGCGGGTTCGAGCGCCTCCGCCCGCTCGCCGAGCGCGCCCTGCTGCGGGTCGGGCAACCGGAACGCACGCCGGCGGTCGACGAGTGGCGCGCGCGGAGGCACCAGCTGGGCCTGGTGGCGCGCGCGCACCTCTCGCGGCTCCGCGGCCCGGGCGAGCCGTGGCTGGTCGAGGCCACCACCTACGTGAGCATCCGCAGCGCGCTGCGCGCCCTCAGCCCGGACGAGGTGTCGCGGCTCAGCTTCGACGGGCTGGAGGAGCTGGTCCTGCCCGAGCGGCTGGAGGAGGTGCGCGGGCAGCTGCGCCACGTGGTGCTGGTGGTGCTGGGCGAGGCGGAGCGGGTGGCCTCGATGTTCGACGTGTTCCGCCTGCTCACCGACGAGGTGCGCGAGCTGGCAGCGGGCTGGCGCGAGATGGGATGGGTAGCGAAGAAGGCCGCCGCGCTGCCCGACGACAAGCTCGCCGAGCGCGTGAAAGACACGCTCCGCGTTCCCTTCGCGGTGCTGTGCGGGACGTCCGAAGATCCGGCGGCGCGGAGGCAGGTGCTCTTCCTGCAGGGGTCCGGCCTCGACTACCGGACCTTCGACGGCATCGACCTCGTCTGGCGCTTGCCGGACGGGACCTTCCAGGCAGCGCCCCCCGACCCGATGCTCCTGCCCTTCTGGAACGCTCGCGCCGTGCGCCCGGAGCGGGAAACCCCGCCGCAGCGGCCCGGCTTCCCCAGCGAGATGGTCGACCGCATCCTGCAGCAGCAGGAGCCGGAGAGCGCCGCGCAGCTGCAGCTCTTGCGCGTGTGGTTCGCCGCCGACCCGCCCCGGCCCGCGCTCGAGCAGGCGCTGCGGCGCGCGGGGTCCGCGCTCGCCGCTCCGCCGCCGCCCGTGCGGGCGGTGGTGTACCTGGGCGAGATCGCCGGCCGCGGGGGGCTGGAAGACCCCGGCGCGGCGCACGAGCTGGTCGGCCGCGCGGCGCGCGACGCGCGCGCCTTCCTCGAGGCGTACGAGACCAGCGTGGCGCAGTTCGGCGACCGCCTCGCGTTCGGCGCCTTCGAGCGCCCGCCGTTCCGCACCCGGCCGGACGAGGGGTTGGTCGGCGCCGCGCGCTTCGCGCGCGAGGTGGCGCGCGCCTCGCTCGAGCACGGCGTGGTGGTGCGCGCGGTCGTCTGCGCAGGCGAGGGCGCCGTGTACGACGACGCGTCGGGCAGGCCCGGGCTGGCGGCGGCCGCAACCGTGCGCGCCGCCGAGCTGCTCGCCACCATCCGCCAGGGGCCGGCGGTGCCCACCATCGCGGTGGACGGCGGGAAGGGCCTCCTGCTGGAGCGCCTCCAGCAGCGCCTCGCCGGCTGGGAGCTGGACCAGGACGGACCCGCCGGCTGCGCCGTGTGGCGGTTGCCGGAATGACCATGAGACGAACGATGGTCGTCGACGGCAGCATCGTTGCGAAGGACGACGCTGCGTTCAAAGCGCTTCTCGAGCGCTTCCTCCTCTTCTATCGGGAGAGCTTGAGCAACGAGCATTGGGGTGGTCGAGAGACGGTTTGTGCAGGTCGGGGCCGTGACGCACCTCTCGACGGTACGCACGCCGGGGCGTAGAGAGGGTGCATGCAGCTCGAACGGGTCGGCGAGGCGATGGTGCTGCGGATGCGGGCCGGGAAGGCCAACGCGATCGGCCCGGCCTGGCTCGAGCGGATGGAGGCGCTGCTCGACGAGGTGCTCGCCGCGCGCGCGCGGTCGCTGGTCATCACGGGCTACGAGGGGTTCTTCTCCGCCGGGCTCGACCTTCCCGCGCTGGACGCGCTCGACGAGCAGGCCATGGGCGCGTTCATGTCCGGCTTCTCGCGGACGATGCTGCGCATCTTCGAGCTGCCCATGCCGGTGGTGGCGGCGGTGAACGGACACGCGATCGCCGGCGGGTGCGTGCTGGCGTTGCAGGCCGACGTGCGCATCGGGGCAACGTCCGATTTCCGCATCGGGCTGAACGAGGTGCAGCTGGGCATCGGCCTGCCGGCGGTCGTGCTGGAATCGCTCCGCGCGCAGGTGCCCCCACCGTCGCTGTTGCCCATCGCGCTGGAAGGGCGCCTGTTCTCTCCCGAGGAAGCGCTGTCCGTCGGGCTCTTGCACGAGCTTTTGCCCCCCGATCGCCTCGAGCAGCGCGCCGTCGCCCGCGCGATGGAGCTGGGAGCCCTGCCGGGCTCGGCGTTCGCCACCGTCAAGAGAGGGCTCCGCGCGCCGGTCGCGCAGCGGGTGCGGGAGCTCGCGAGCCAGGATGCTTCGCGCTGGGCGGAGACCTGGTCCGGCGAAGAGGCCCGGGAGCGCCGCCGGCGAGCGATCGAGCGTTTGTCGCGCAAGAAGTAGTAAAACCCCCGCCCGGTTGAGCTTTCTCCCTGGGAACGCTACAAGGGCGCGCCTGGGGAGGGCACATGCTCAATCGCGCGATCCCGGTCTTGCTGCTCGGCGCTTCCTTCGCGGCGCAGGCGCAGACCCCGCAACCGCAGGCCAAGCCCGCCGGCAAGGTGGAGGTGCTCTGGCTCGGGCAGTCGGCCATCCGGCTCACCACGCCCGGCGGCAAGGTCATCGTCATCGATCCATACCTGACGAAGAACCCGAAGACGCCGGCGCAGTACAAGGACCTCGGCGCGCTCGGCAAGGTAGACCTGCTGCTCGTGACCCACGCGCACGGAGACCACCTCGGCGACGCCCCGGATCTGTCCAAGAAGAATAACGCCCCGCTCTACGGGCCTGCCGGGCTCTGCCAGTCGCTGATCACGCTCGGCGTGCTCCCGGCGAACCTCGCGATCCGCATGAACAAGAGCGGCACCGTGATGCCGCTCGGCCCCGGCATCCGCATCACGCAGGTGCACGCCGAGCACAGCTCGGAGTTGGTCTGGCACAACCCGGCGACGGACAAGGACGAGACCCACGTGGGCGGCGAGCCGGTGGGGTTCATCCTCGAGTTGGAGAACGGGTTCCGCATCTACCACATGGGCGACACGGGCCTGTTCGGCGATATGAAGATGATCGGCGAGCGCTACCACCCGGATCTCGTGCTCATCCCCATCGGCGGCCACTTCGTCATGGATCCAAAGGACGCGGCGTACGCCACGCGCGAGCTGCTCAAGCCGAAGTTCGCGCTGCCCTTCCATTACGGGACCATCCCGCAGCTGGCGGGTACCCCGGCCGAGTACCAGCAGGCGCTGGGTGACGCGAAGGTCAAGGTGTTCGCCATCCAGCCGGGCGAGAAGATCACTTTCTGACGGAGCGAACCATGAAGAGCTTCCTGCATCGGTTCTCGCCGCTGGCGCTGATGGCCGCCGCCCTGGTCGCGCCGGCGCGCGCGCAGCAGCCCGCCGCGCAGCCGGCGGCATCCCCCGAGCAGGCGCGCGCGAAGGCCATCGACGACCTGGTGGCCGCGAACCGCATCCTCGCCGACCAGGGCGTGCTCGACGCGTACGGCCACGTCAGCATCCGCGTGCCCGGCGACCCGAAGCACTTCCTGCTGGCGCGCTCGGTGGCCCCGGAGCTGGTCACGCCGGCGGACATCCTGGAGCACGACCTGGAGGGGAACGCGACCGCGCCGCCGGGCGCGACGCTCTTCAGCGAACGGTTCATCCACGCCGCCGTCTACGCGGCGCGGCCGGACGTGCAGGCGGTGGTGCACAACCACGCGCCTTCGTTGATCCCGTTCGGGGTAACCGGCGTGCCGCTGCGGCCGCTGTACCACATGAGCGCCTTCCTCGGCGCCGGCGTGCCGGTCTTCGACATCCGCGCCGCCGGCGGCGACACCGACATGCTGGTCAAGACGCTGCCGCTGGGCCAGGCGCTCGCGAAGACGCTCGGCGCGAACAACGCCGCCTTGATGCGCGGGCACGGAGCGGTGGTGGTGGCGCCCGACATGCCCCGGGCGGTCTTCCGCAGCGTCTACACCGAGCAGAACGCGCGGCTGCAGGCGCAGGCGATGCAGCTCTCCTCCAAGGTGACCTACCTCGACCCGGAGGAGGCGAAGAAGGCGCAGGCCACCATGGAAGCCACCGTCGGGCGCCC
>DASWGQ010000470.1:0-12180 GCA_036393595.1 Myxococcales bacterium
CTCGCTCTGCCAGACCTCGCGCACCTTGGCGTCGATCTTCTTGCAGTCGTCCTCGGTCAGCGTCTTGCCGCAGCCGGAGAGCGCCGGCAGGAAGGCGGCGGACGCAAGCAACACCGCGAGCTTCATGAGTCGATGAAGCTCTTGAGCTGCTTCGAGCGGCTGGGGTGGCGCAGCTTGCGCAGCGCCTTGGCCTCGATCTGCCGGATGCGCTCGCGCGTCACCTCGAAGTCCTGGCCCACTTCCTCGAGGGTGTGGTCGGACTTCTCGCCGATGCCGAACCGCATCCTCAGCACCTTCTCCTCGCGCGGCGTGAGCGTGGCGAGCACCTTCCGGGTCTGCTCGGCCAGGTTCATGTTGATCACCGCGTCGGAGGGCGAAGTGATGGCCTTGTCCTCGATGAAGTCGCCGAGGTGGCTGTCCTCCTCCTCGCCGATGGGCGTCTCCAGCGAGATGGGCTCCTTGGCGATCTTCAGCACCTTGCGCACCTTGTCGAGCGGCAGCTCCATCTTCTCCGCGATCTCCTCCGGAGTGGGCTCGCGGCCGATCTCCTGCACCAGGTAGCGCGAGGTGCGGATCAGCTTGTTGATGGTCTCGATCATGTGCACCGGGATGCGGATGGTGCGCGCCTGGTCGGCGATGGCGCGGGTGATCGCCTGCCGGATCCACCACGTCGCGTAGGTGGAGAACTTGTACCCGCGCTTGTACTCGAATTTGTCCACCGCCTTCATCAGGCCGATGTTGCCTTCCTGGATGAGGTCGAGGAACTGCAGCCCGCGGTTGGTGTACTTCTTGGCGATCGACACCACCAGGCGGAGGTTCGCCTCCACCAGCTCGGCCTTGGCCTTCTCCGCCTTGCGCTCGCCGGCGATGATGGCGTTGAAGCTCTTCTTCAGCTCGTCCATCGGAAGCATCGCCTCTTCCTCGACGCGCTTCACCTTGCGCGGCGCGGCGGCGATGATGCGGCCGATCTCGGCCACCTCCTCGTCGGCGAAGCCAATCTTCTTGAGCTGCTTGCGCGCGGCCAGCCCGACCTTGTTGTCCTCCTCGCCCGAGCGCAGGAGCACCTTCAGCTCCCGCAGCGGCATGGAGGCGCGGCGCTCGATGTGCTTGATCTCGCGCTCGACGTCGTCGACGCGCTCGATCAGCTTCTTCAGATTCTCGATGATGCGCTCGATCTGGCGCTTGTTGAGCTTGATCTCGGCCAGCGTCTCGGCGAGCTGCTGCTCGTTGCGCTCGATCTCCTCCCGCACTTCCTTGTGCTTGTTGGCGGAGAGCTTGCGGGTCTTGCTGTCGAGCAGCTCGTGCAGCTTCTCGTTGTCGCGGTCGAGCCGGCGGATCTTGTCGATCAGCTTCACCACCTGATCGGCGCGTCCCTGCTCGTCGAAGGTCTCGTCGTCCTCGTCGGGCGCGTCGCGGATCACCTCGCGCACGCGCATCTTGCCCTTCCGCAGCCGGTCGCCGATCTGGATGATCTCCTTGATGGCGATCGACGAGTGCAGCACCGCCTCCAGCACTTCCTTCTCGCCGTCCTCGATGCGCTTGGCGATCTCCACCTCGCCCTCGCGCGTGAGCAGGGAGACCGACCCCATCTTGCGCAGGTACATGCGCACCGGGTCGTTGGACTTGGAGTAGTTGTCCTCCTCCTCCTGCTCCTTCTTCTCCTCCGCCTCCTCCTCGGCCGCCTTGGCGTGCACCGGCTCCGGCTCGGGCGGCTTGGTGTCGGGCAGCTTGACCTTGTTGGCCTCGTCGACGATGGCGATGTCGTTGTCGCCGAACATCGACATCACGTCGTCGATCTGGTCGGAGGAAACGATGTCCGCGGGCAACGCGTCGTTCACCTCGTCGTAGGTGAGGAAGCCCTTGTCGCGGCCCATGGCGAGCAGATCGCGCACCTCCTTGCGATCGGTCGCCTTCGCTCCCGGCTTCTTCCCCGAGGGCTCGTCCTCGTCTTCGTCCTCGTCGTCGTCGCTGGCGGCAGCGGTGCCCCCCTCCTCGTCCTCGTCGACCTCGGCGATGACCTCGGCCTCGATCTCCGGCTCGTCGCCCTCCTCCTCCTCGCCCGGCTTCTTCACGTTGCGGGGGGGCTTCTCCTTGCCCTTCGCCTTGGCGGGATCGGCGGGGTGGTCCTTCTCTCGCGCGGTCCGGGCCGGGGGAGCCGCCCTCGTCGCGGGGCGGGCGGCCTTGCCCTTCTTCGCCTTCTCGTGCCCGGGCGCGGCGCGGCCGTCGGCCTTTCCGCCTTTCTTGGCCGGCGAGGGCTTGCGCTTGCGCTCCCGGTCGAGGCGTTCAGCTGCGGCGGACTTCTTGTGGGCCATCGTGGTCAGCTCCAGATCTCGTGCGAATCGGAAAGAGTAATGGGAAAATCGTCGTCGCGCCCGTTTTCCTACCGAGGCCGGATCCTCTCAACGCGCGGATTTTTCAGCACCTTCCGCAGGGCGGCTTCCTGCTCGGCAATGCGGCGGTGGTGGGACAGCTTCAATTCGAGGTCGCGGCGGGATCGGCCGGCGCGGTCCTGCTCGGCGCACTCGCGCAGCAGGGCCTCGCGCAGGCGGTCCGAATCGATGGATGAGACGAGCGCATCGGCCGCGAGACTCCCCTCCCGGGCCCCGGCGAGGGCCCTCTCGGCGACCTCCCGGACGGCCGCCACCGTGAAACGCGCCAGCGCGCCGGAATCGTCCACGACTTTGGCGAACTCGGTCGAATGCAGTGCGTAGGCGAGGATGGCCAGCTCCTCGCGGACGAGGGCCAGGTTCCCGGGGGGGGCGGGCCGGGCGGAAGACTGGCCCGGGGCGGGCTGCGCGGGCTTTTTCCCGGGGGGAACACGCCGTCCATCGACCGCCGCACGCACTGCGTCGACGGGGGCATCGATGCGCTGGGCGACTTTTTCCAGATACAGGTCCCGCGCCAGCGGGGTGGGTGCGGCCCGCACGATGCCCGCCACCGCCTCCACCAGCTTCACCCTCTCTTCGACCGGAGCCTGCGACCCACCCGCCTTCTCCAGGGCGCGGTCGAGCAGGAACTCCAGGGCGGGCTGCGCGGACGAGAGCAGGTCGCGGAATGCCTTCACGCCCATGCGCAGCACGGTCTCGTCCGGATCCTCGCCGCCCGGGGGCACCAGCACCCGCGCCGGCACCGCCGCCGCGGCCGCGATCTCGGAGGCGCGTTGCGCGGCGCGCAAGCCGGCCGCGTCCCCGTCGAAGACGAAGACCAACTCGCGCGCGCCGGCGCGCTGCACCAGCTCGAGGTGCTTCTCGGTCAGGGCGGTCCCGCAGGTCGCGACCGCGGTCTGCACGCCTGCCTGGTGGAGCCCGATGGCGTCGAAATAGCCTTCCACGAAGAGCGCCACGCCCTCGCGCCGGATCGGGTCCCGCGCCTTGTCGAGCGCGAAGAGCACGCCGCCCTTGGTGTACAGCGGGGTATCCGGAGAGTTGAGGTACTTCGCCTCGCTCTTGCCCTCGAGCAGCCGCCCGCCGAACCCGACCGTCCGCCCCGCCTCCCGGATGGGGATCGTCAGCCGGCCCCGGAAGCGATCGTAGAGGCCCTGCTGCTTCTTGCGCGGGACGCCGAGCCCCGCTTCCTCGACGAGCTTCGCGTCCACCTTGCTGCGCGCCATCGATTTGCACAGCTGGTCCCACTGGTCCGGGGCGTATCCCAGCCGCCACGCCTTGGCGGTGTCCACCGTGACGCCGCGCTTCTCCAGATGGTCGCGGGCCACCGCCCCGCGGGGGTGCTCCCACAGGACCCGCTCGTAGAAGATGCAGGCCTTCTCGTTCACCTCGGCCAGCGCGGCCCGCCGGGCGCTGCGGCGCGCCTCCTCCGGGTCCTCCGGCTTCAGGTCGACGCCCGCCTCGGCGGCGAGCTGCTCGGCGGCCTCGCGGAAGCTCTTGCCGTCGAGCTGCATGACGAACTTGATCGCGTCCCCGGTCGCGCCGCAGCCGAAGCAGTGGAAGATCCGCTTGTCCGGCACCACGTAGAAGCTGGGCGTCTTCTCGCCGTGGAACGGGCACAGCCCCTTCCAGTCGCGGCCCGACTTCTTGAGCCCGACCCGGCGCTGCACCACCGCGACGACGTCGACGCGGTCCCGCAGCTCCTGCAGCTTCTCGTCGCTGATGCCCGCCACTCTGCTCCCGTGAAGCGGCCGTGCCGACGCCGAACCCATCACGAGCCTTTGGCGGCGAGCGCCGCCTTCACCGCCTCGCTGACCCGCTTGCCTTCCGCCTTGCCCTGCACCTTGGGCATGAGCGCCTTCATCACCGCGCCCATGTCCTTGGGGCCCTTGGCCCCGGACGCCGAAACGGCCTCCTGCACGAGGGATTGCAGCTCCGCATCGGACAGCTGGCGGGGGAGGAAGGCCTCCAGGATGGCGATCTCCGCGTTCTCGTTGTCGGCCAGCTCCGGCCGGCCGCCGGCCTTGTACTGGGCGGCCGAGTCGCGGCGCTGCTTGATGAGCGTCTGGGTGACGGCGACCACTTCCGGGTCCTCCAGCGCCTTGCCGGTTTCGATCTCGCGGTACTTGAGCGCGCTCTTCAGCATCCGCAGCGTGCCCAGGCGGCGCTTGTCCTGCGCGCGCGCCGCCTCCTTCATCTCCGCGTCGATCCGCTCGCTGAGCATGTCCACCTTGGGACGCGGCCCCGCGCGCCTCGATCGGCGCGAAGGGCCGGTGAAACTCCGAGCCTGGAAAAAGGCTACATCATCCCCTTCCGTGCCTTCTTCAGGGCGCGCTTCTTGGCCGCCAGCGCCTTCTTCTTGCGCTTGACCGACGGCTTCTCATAGTGCTCGCGCTTCCTGATCTCGCTCAGGATGCCTGCCTTCTCGCACTGCTTCTTGAAGCGCTTCATGGCGTTCTCGAACGACTCGCCTTCCTTGACGCGCACGCCCGGCATTCTCGGAATCACCACCCTTCGCGAGGCACACGAGTGCCCCTGCTTTTGAGAGCGCGCGAGTATACGCGCGGTCCGAGGAGTGTCAATTCGACTCGGGGAGGAGCCGGCATGCCTGCCGGCAACCCACGTTGGCGCGGGAAAAGCCAGCGGAAATTACGCGGTGCCCGTCTCCGACTTCGCCGGGACGGCGACCGGCTCGGCGGACTTGCCGGCGCGGTTCACCCGGTCGCGCAGCTCCTTGCCGGTGCGGAAGAGGATGCCGCGCTTGGGCTTGACCGGGATCACCTCTCCGGTCTTGGGGTTGCGCCCGTTGTAGCCCTGGTAGTCCTTCACGTGGAAGGCGCCGAGGCCGCGGATCTCGATGTTGTCGCCCTTGCAGAGCGCCTTCTTCATCGAGTCGAAGATCGTCTCGATGGTCAGCTCAGCCTGCTTCTGCGTGAGCTGTCGCTTGGCCACGAGGATCGCGATGAGGTCGCTCTTCAGCATGGGCGTTTCTCGGACTCCTGGAGGGCTGGTGCGCCAAAAACCAACGACGAATGGGAACGTTACCCGAGGTCGTGGGGGCCGGGCAAGCGCCGCGCAGGCCGTTCAGCAGGCGACAATTGACTACATCGGCCGCCGCCAGATAGGGCGGCGCTGCGCCTTTCCGCGGCCAGTCATGCGCTGGGGTCACGAACGCCCCGGCTTGAAAGAGGCCGCGGGGGTGGGCGGAGTGGCGCGGGCTGGTTCCGGCGTGGGCGCATATCCCGGCAGCCCGGTCGGCTGGCGGACCCGCGCCAGGAGCTCCGCGACGGACTCCTCCAGCGCCTGCGCGGCGGCGCCCTCGGCGCGGGCCCAGGCCTGCGTGATGGCCTGGCCGGTCTCGTCGGCCTCGTGCCGGGGGAAGCCCAGCGAGCCGCGGGCCGCCGCGCGCACCTCGGCCAGGGTGATCCGCGAGGGGTCGCGGGCGGGCAACCACCCGCCCCGCCGCGCCTCGACCGCCAGGCCGGATTGCTCGAGCGCGCGCAGCGATTCGCGGATGAGCCGCTTGGGCATGCGCATCTCGTCGGCGAGCGGAGCCACTTCAACCGGGGCCGCCCTGCGCGCGTGGAGCTGGGCGAGCGCCAGCATGACGCGGGCGATGAACGTCTCGCGCGCCTGCGCGGCGAGAAGGAGCGGGCTGGCCTCGGGCGTCCGCGAGGCGTCCATCGCGTAGCAGAGCCGGCAGCCGGTGAGCGTGATGAACCAGGAGATGTACAACCACGTCAGGACGATCGGCAGCACCGCGACAGACCCGTAGATCTTGTGCACCTGCACCATGCGCGCCGAGAGATCGGCGAAGACGAACTTGGCCAGCTCCCACGCGGTGCCCGCGGCGAAGGCGGCGATCAGCGCAGATCGCAGCCGGACGCGGGCGTTGGGCAGCACCTTGTAGAGGAAGGCGAGGCCCGCGTACGTGATGGTCACCGAGGAGACGGCGGCCAGCACGTGCAGCACCTCGCTGTGCCCGACTGCCCCGTGGCGCCCGTGCGCGCCCTGCATCTGGCCGATCTTCCAGGTCACGGCCAGCGACGCCGAGAGCAGCACCGGCCCCAGGGTGAGAAACGCCCAGTAGGTGAGCAGCCGCTGCACCGGCGCGCGCGGCCGCTTGACCCCGTAGATGTGGTTGAAGGCGCTCTCGATGTTCCACAGGAGCGACAGGGAGGAGATGAGCAGCAGCGCGAAGCCGATCGCGCCCAGCGTCTTGACGGTGGCCTTGTTGGTGAAATCGGTGAGCGCGCCGGCGATCGCCGCGCCGGCGCCGATGCCGAGCTGCTCGTTCACGTACTTCTGCACGGTGTCGCGGAACGGCGCCTGTCCGCTGACCAGGTCGACCACGCTGTAGGCCACTGCGAGCAGCGGCACCAGCGAGAGCAGCGTCAGGTAGGTGAGCGCCGAGGCGCGCAGCGTGATCGCCTCGCCGCGGAACCCGTGGCCGATCAGCGCCAGCGCGCGCAGGAACCGCCGCACCGACGGCACGCGGCGGACCCGCTCCCACGAGTCGGCGAGCAGGACCTTGTCGGGCCCGGTCAGTCGCCCACCTTCTCGGTGGCGGGCTGCGGCTCGGGCTTGGCCTGGCCTGCCGATTCGCCCGGACGGCCCTCGCCCTCCTGCCGGCGGTCCTCGCGGCGCCGGTCGTTGCGATCGTTGCCGTTCCCGCGCTGGCCGCCGCCGGCACCGCGCGACGAGAGCCCCCGCTGCGCCTGCTGCAGATCGGGCCGCGACCACTTCCCGTGCAGGTCGTACTGCTCCATGTGGTACTGCGGCTGCGGCCGGACGGTGATGCTCTTGTTGAGCTTCATCATCAGGAGCCGCATCGCCTCCCGCTCGGGGCCCTGCAGGAGCTTGGCGACCTCCGGGTGGCAGGAGACGATGATCTGGTCCTCGCGCTGCTTGCGGGCGGCGCGCTGCACCTCGCGCATGATCTCGTAGGCGATGGTGGTCTTGCTGCGCACGTGGCCCCGGCCGTCGCAGGTCGGGCAGCTCTCGGTGGTGAGCCGGGTGACGCTCTCCCGGACGCGCTTGCGCGTCATCTCCACCAGGCCGATGTCGCTGATCTTGAGCACGTTGGTCTTGGCGCGGTCGGCGCCGAGGGCCTCCTGGAGGGTCTTGAAGACCTTCTCCCGGTTGGACCCTTTGTCCATGTCGATGAAGTCGATGATGATGATGCCGCCGATGTTGCGCAGCCGGAGCTGGTAGACGATCTCCTTGGCGGCCTCGCAGTTGATCTTGGTGATGGTGTCTTCCAGCGACGCGCCGGCGCCCTTCTTCCCCGTGTAGCGGCCGCTGTTGACGTCGATGGCGACCAGCGCCTCGGTCTGGTCGATGATGATGTAGCCGCCCGACTTGAGCCACACCTTGCGGTTCTGCGCCTTCTGCAGCTCCTGCTCGATGCCGTACTCGTCGAAGATGGGCTCGTCGCCCGTGTAGAGCTCCACCTGGTCCTTCAGCTCCGGCGCGACCTGCTCGACGAAGGCGCGCACGCGCTCGAACTCGGCGCGGTCGTCGATCACCAGCTTGTTGACGTCGTCGGAGAAGAGGTCGCGGACCGAGCGGAGGATGAGGTCCAGGTCGGGGTGCATGACCGCGGGCGCCTTGTGGGTCTCGCGCTTCTTGCCCACCTCGTTCCACAGGCCGAGCAGGAACTTGATGTCGGCGGTGAGCTTCTCCTCGGGCTCGTTCTCGGCGACGGTGCGCACGATGAACCCGGTGCCCGGCGGGCGGAACCGGTCCACCAGCTCGCGCAGCCTGCGGCGCTCCTTCTCGTTCTCGATGCGCCGGGAGATGCCCACGTGGTCGACGGTGGGCATGAAGACGAGGTGCCGGCCGGGCAGCGAGATGTGGCAGGTGATGCGGGCGCCCTTCGAGCCGATGGGGTCCTTCACCACCTGCACGATGACCTCGTCGCCCTCCTTGAGCAGGTCCTGGATCTGCGCGCGCTTCCCGTGCGCGTGGCCGTTGCCGCCCTTGCGCTCGCCCTGGCGGTCGCGGGCCTGCTGCTGGCGCTGCTCGGGCTTGGGGCTGCGATCCTCGGCGGGCTTGCCCGGGCCGCCGCGGCGCCTGCCCCGTCCTCCCCGCCTGCGCCCGCGGCGCTCCCGCGCGGCGGGTCGCTGCTCGGCGGGAACACCGATCTTCCCTTCCGTGGAAGCCTGCACCGCCGCGGACTGTGCCGCGCCGTCGGTGGCGGCGCGCGCGGCCGCTTCGGCCTCGCCGGGAGCCGCGGTCGCAGGTTCCTGCGCGCCGGCTTGCTCGGCGGCGATCGCCGCCTCGGCGGCGGCGTGGGCCGCGTCGCCCTCGTCGAGGTCCTCCTCCTCATCGTCCTCTTCGTCGTCCTCTTCGAGCGCTTCCTCGGCGGACAGCTCGACGACCTCATCGCTCTCCGCGCCGGCGGCCGCGCTCGCCGGGACCTGCCCGGGCTCGGCTCCTTCGGACGCGCCGGACGCCGGCGGCGCCTGCTCCGGTTGCTCGAGCAAGGCACTGCCGGCGGCGGCTGGCCCGGACGCAGGCGCCGGCGCGGCGGCCGCTTCGGACCCACCCCCGGCCGCGACCTGCTCGACGGACGGCGCTCGCTCTGCGTCCTGCGCCGGCGTGGGAGGCGCGAGCTCCTCGGCGGCAGCGGGCGCCGGAGCCACGTCTTCGGTGGGCGGCTCGGTGAGGTCGTCCACGTCCAAGGGATCGCCCTCGGTGGCGCCCGCCTGGATCTCGATCTCTTCGGAGAAGCCTGGGAAGCTGGGGTCGGAGACGATGTCGGCTACGTAGAGGAACGCGGCCTTTTCCAGGCCGATGTCGACGAACGCGGCCTGCATCCCGGGGAGGACCCGGACCACCCTTCCCTTGTAGATGTTGCCGACGATCCCCTTCTCGTTCTTGCGCTCCAGATAGTACTCAGAAATCGTTCCCTGCTCGATCAGCGCGACCCGGGTCTCCTGACCCGAGGCGTTGATCACCAAGATGTTGGACATCGAAGGATCCTTGTGACGGGCCCGCGTGCGAAACGGCGCACTTTGCGGGCGAACGCGGCAGGGCGCCTGGGCGCCCGCGCGCAGAAAAAGCGGAGTGAGAAGCCTGGACGGACACCCGTTCCTGCCTCCGAGCCGCCAGGGCGGGCGCGCCATGCGCACCGGACCCCCGCAGCCGGTCTGCTCCCCAGCACCCGCCCAGGGCCGGAAAGGTCCTGGACGGCCAATTCCCGAGGCTAGCACCCCGGATTCGGGCCAGCAAGCAAACCTGCAATTTCGCGCTACGCGGGCTCGCCGAAGACCACGTTCTCCCTCACGATGCGGACGGCGCCGGGCTTCACCCAGTCCGGGCCGAACAGCGCCGAGAGCAGCTCCGACGGCCGGGCGGTCGCCTGGGTCTCGCCCGCGCGCAGCGTGAAGCGGACCTCGCCGGGGCCGCCTGCGGAGAGCGCCTGCACGGCGGACTTGAGGTCGATCCGCACCGGACCCTTGCCCTCGCGCTCGCGCAGGATCGCGGCATCGGGACGCGCGGCGAAGTCGGCCAGCCGCTCCGCGGGATCCGGCGCGCCGTCGGGCAACTCCACCCGGTACTCGATGGCGCGGATGGCTCGGCTGAGGGACGCCCCGTCGCCGTCGACCGGCTCGCAAGAGAGCAGGCGGAATCCCTCCGGGAGCTCGAGGCGGATCCGGTCGGCGACCTGTCCGGCCAGGGGCGTCCCGTGCAGCTCGAGGTCGAGGTATTCGGCCTGGCTCTCGGTGCCGACCGGGCAGGCCGGGCCGAAGCTGACGCGCGGCTTGGGGTGGAACCCTTGCGTGTGCGGGATGGACAGCTTCGCGCGGCGGAACGTGCGCAGCAGCGCGGTCATCGTCTCCAGGTGGCTGAGCGCGATCGCGCGGCCCTCCTTCGCGTAGCGCAGGCGAAGCGTGGTACGGCCTTCTGGAGGAGGCGGCGCGGGCGGCCGGTGCTGCGGCCTGTAGTCCTCCGGGTGGTACACGATGGTGTCCACCACCTCGTAATCGCAGGTGCCGCAGGCGGTGCAGCGCTCGTCCCCGTACGCGCAGTCGTGGGTAGCCCCTTCCTTCAGCGAGGCGAGGCGCTCCTTCCACAGGTACGGCTTGGTGACCTCGCAATCGATGTGATCGAAGGGCAGGACCTCGTCCTTGCCCTTCTCGCGGTGCGCGAAGAAGGCGAGGCCCACGCCGTGCTCCGCCTCGGCGTGTGCGAACGCCTCGTGCCAGGCCTCCAGCCGGAAGTGCTCGGTCCAGCCGTCGAGCCGCTGGCCGGCCCGGTACGCGTGCAGCACGGCGGTGGCGAGGCGGCGGTCGCCCAGCGCCAGCGCGCCTTCCAGCGCTCCTTGGCGCGCATCGTGCGGCTTCACGTGCAGGTCGCGGAAGCCGCGCCCGAGCTTGCGCAGCTCGTCGCGCAACAGGCCGTGCTTCCGGCGCGTCTCCTCCAAGGGGATCATCGGGTCCCACTGGAAGGGCGTGAACGGCTTGGGGCAGAAGGTGGAGACGCCCACGTTGATCTCGGCGCGCGGCTGCAGCTTCTTCCCGCGCCGCAGCGCCTCCCCGCAGAGCTGCACGATGGCGCGCACGTCCTCGTCGCGCTCGGTGGGCAAGCCGATCATGAAATAGAACTTCACCAGGTCCCAGCCCGCCTGGAAGATGGTGTCGACGGCGTGGAGGAGGTCCTTCTCCGCGTTGCCCTTGTTGATCACGCGGCGCATGCGCTCGGTCGCCGCCTCCGGCGCGACGGTGAAGCCGCTCTTGCGCACGCGGCCGATCTGCTCGGCCAGGCGGGCGTTCATCGTCTCGGTGCGCAGGCTGGGCAACGAGATGCCCACGTTCTCCGCTCCGAACTCGTCGAAGAAATCCTCCAGGACGCCGTTGATGCAGGAATAGTCGCCGGCGGAGAGGCTGAGGAAGCCGACCTCCTCGTAGCCCGTCGCTTGCAGGCCGACCTCGGCGATGCGCCGCACCTGGTTCGGATCGCGCTGCCGCGTGGGCCGCGTGATCATCCCCACCTGGCAGAAGCGGCAGCCGCGCGTGCACCCTCGTTGGATCTCGAGCGGCAGCCGGTCGTGCACCGCTTGCATGAACGGAACGATGGGCTTCTCCGCCTGCGGCACCAGGTTCAGGTCCGGGATGACGCGGCGGACGACGGTCTCGTAGCCGGGCTTGAGTGGCTCGAGGGCGGCCAGCGTGCGATCCGCGCCGTAGCGGGGCCGGAACAGCGAGGGCACGTACACGCCCGGGACCTCGGCCAGGTGCCAGAGCAGGTCCTGGCGGGAGCCGCGGGAGCGCTTCCAGTCCAGCACCAAGTCGCTGATCTCGTGGATCGCTTCCTCCCCCTCGCCGACCACCAGCGCGTCGAAGAAGTCGGCGACCGGCTCGGGGTTGTAGGCGCACGGGCCGCCGCCGAGCACCAGCGGATCGTCGCGCCCGCGATCGCTGGTCGCGAGCGGCACGCCGCCCAGCTCCAGCATGGCGAGCACGGTCGTGTAGCAGAGCTCGAACTGCAGGGTGAACCCGAGCACGTCGAAGGCGCGCAGCGGCGTGCGGCTCTCGATCGAGAAGAGCGGCAGCCGCTCGGCGCGCAGGGCGGACTCCATGTCCGGCCAGGGCATGAAGAAGCGCTCGCAGGCGACCTCGGGACGCTCGTTGAGGGCGTGGTAGAGGAGCCGGAAGCCCACGTTGCTCATCCCGACCTCGTACGTGTCGGGAAACGCCAGGCCCCACTTGAGGGCTACCCGGTCCAGCCGCTTGTGCACGGCATTCAGCTCGCCGCCCGCGTAGCGGGACGGCTTCTGGGCGCCGAGGAT
>DASWGQ010000471.1:0-9500 GCA_036393595.1 Myxococcales bacterium
TCGTGATGTCCACGATGTAGACCATCTGCCGGTTGTCCGAGCACTTGTTTCCGCCCGCCTCGTTCACCAGGACGATGAAGTCTCGCGTGCTGTTCTGGCTCCCTGCGAAATCGGGCACCGGCTGCTGGATCACGGGGAACGTGGTGTGCGCACCCATGGTGGGAGAGGTGTCCAGGCGTCCCAGCTGGGGACAGAGCAGGTCTGCCTCGGTCGGGTTCGTCCGGAAGTTCGCCGAAGGCGGCGTCGAGCACTTGGTTGCGTCCAGGAGCTTCGCCCGGTCGACGATCTGCATGATGCCGTTCGATCCGGTCCCATGTCCGAAGTACAGCCGATCCCCGAGCTCGATCATGCCGTGCACGCCGGTTGGGTTCGCACCGATTGCGCCCGGCTGCTGGCCGACGAGGCCATAATTGCGGATGAACTTCGGATTCGCCGGGTTGCTCAGATCGAAGATCTGCGTCATCCGGGTCGTGCGCCAGTTCGGGTGCGAGGGAGTGGCATGCGCGAGGTCGGTGCCGTCCGACACGAGGTAAGCAATTCCGCTGCTGCACTCCCACCAGCTCTTGTGCGTGTTCCGCAGGTTCGCCACCACGGTGCTCACCAAGGTCGGCTTGCTCGGATTCGTCACGTCGTACACCTCGTGTGAGCTGGCCGTGGCCCTGAGCAGGAACTGTTTGGTGCGGGTCGCGTCGTGCGTAAGCTCCGCTTCGCTGCAGGCACGCACCATCTGCGCGCCGCCGGCCTCGCCGACGCCGGACGGGCCCGCGATGTGGAAGAGGTACTTCGGGCGGCGCGGGTTGGTGACGTCGACGATCGAGGTGCCGTTCTTCTCCACCGTGTTGTTGAGCGTGTTCAGGGCCTCTCCGCCGTGGTGCCCGACGTAGGCGATGGACCGGCCGCCTTGCTCGTGCACGATCGGCTGGTAGGCCGAGCGCGCCTGCAGGTCGTTGAACCCGACCAGCTTCATGTTCTTCGCTTCCACACCGCCGTCATCGTCGTCGCGGGCGTCGGCCCTCCCCGTGCCGACGACGAGCAAGGCCATCGCGAATGCGAGCGAAGCGCATCTCACGAGAAATCGCGTCATGCGACTCTCCTTCCAGGCTGGCGGGAAACGAGCAGTTGGACCGGGGCCCCCTTGCTCCGGCGTCGAGACGGTAGGCCCACGGACGTTCGTCCAGTCAAGGCGGCGCGCGGCGTAAGCGAAGTCGCTGTATGAGACTTTCGTCCGATACAGGTTTCGCTCAGTCGTCGTCGTCGTCGCCGTGGCTCTCCTTGCCGAGGCCGATGCTCTTCGCCTTCCCGCGCAGCTCCAGAATATCCAGCCCGGAGCCATTACGGTCAGTCGCGAAGATGAACCCGCGATTGTCGACTTCGACGTTGTTCGTCATGTAGCCGTCCGGATCGAGACCACCAACACGCCCACTACCAACGAAGCGCATCTTGCGAGAAATCGCACCATGGCGACTCTCCTTCACATGTGCTGAGGATGGTGGACCTGGGTGCCGGGGCCCCCATGCTCCGGCACTGAGACCTAAGGCGCATGCACGATCGTCAAGTCAAGGCGCGCGGCGCAAGGGCCGGCCTGCGCGGGGTATCAGACGTTCATCTCAACTCCGGAAAGCGATCACCTCTGGATGATGATCTCGGGGCAGTGTTGCGGTGGGCCGTACTCGATCTTCTTGCCCTTCATCGTCGTCAGGGTCGTGAGGTTGTATCTGTAACGACGATAGTCCGCATCGGGACGTACGATGCCCACGTTGTTCTTGCTGTCGAACTCCTTTTGCGGGAATGGCGACTCGTCCACGAATTGGAGAGTAAAGAACCTCCCTCCTTCGAGGCGCCACTCGACCGAGTCCTTCACATCCCGCTTCAAATGGATCATCGTCGGTACGACCGTGATGTCGACCTCATATCCCGGCACCTCTGGACCCACGACGATGTAGATCACCGACCGCTGTCCGTGCTTCTTGCTATCGATCTGCCCGACAGTGTTCCGGAGCGACGTTCCTATCTTGTCGTGGTCAGGTTCTGCACCGCTCGTCTTGCCAGACACCCCCTTGCTCGGATCGCCAGTTCCCGCAGGCATGTTCCCCTCCTCTTTCAGCGGCGCGGTGCCGGCTGGCTCACGGTGCGGCCGGCGATGATCTCCGCAATCTCCGGGTCTTCCCGGAGGGCGCGCAGCGGCGGTGCGCTCACGATCTGCTTGATGGAGAATCCCGCTCCGATGGCGGCCTTCAGCTCGCGCAGCGCCTCGTTCCTGCGGCCGGCCTGCTCGTGCACGATGGCGGCGCGGAAGAGCACCTGGCCGTTGGCGGGGGCGTCGCGCAACGCCTGCCCGATCTCCTTCTGCGCTCGCTCGTGGTCCCCCAGGGCGGCCCAGTACTGCGCCCGGCGGGACCGGAGTTGCGCGCTGTCCGGATCGACCGAGCTCTGCTGATCCGTGATCGAGAGAGCGCGCCGGAATGCCGCCACGGCTTCCGCTTCGCGTCCCGGCGTCCAGCGATACGAGTCGGCCAGTGCGCCCCACAGGCGGTCGTCGACCGGGTTCAGCTCGGTGGCTTTGCGATAGAGCTCGCTCGCCTCAGCGTAGCGAGCCTGTAGATAAGCCACGGTTCCCAGGTTCGAGTACGCGCCACCCGTCGGGCGGAGGTCGAGCGACTTGCGCAAGGTCCGCTCCGCGTCCTCGACGCGGCCGAGCCTCAGGTAGATCCCACCGAGGTTGCTGTACCCCGAATAGTTGTCCGGGGTGAGCGCCACCACGCGCTCGAAGGACGTTACCGCCTCCGCGAGGCGGCCGCGCTGGTTGAGGAAGACGCCCAGATCCTTGTACGCCGCCCAGGAGTTCTGCCGCAGCTCGATGGCGCGCCGGTACGTCGCCTCGGCCTCTGCCGCTCGTCCTGCGTCGTCGTATGCGTTCGCCAGCTCGCGCAGCGCGTCGGCGTTCCGCGGCTCCAGCTCGAGCGCCCGATTCAGGCTGGCGATCGCATCCACGTGCCGGCCTCGCGCCAGCTGCACGAGCCCCATGGTCAGGTGCACCGGCGCGAGCTGCCCGTTCAGCTCCACCGCCCGGCGCGCGCTTTCGCCGGCGCGAGCGATGACCGCCGGGTCGCGGCCGATCTGGAACAGCCGCAACAAGGCTTCCGCCTTCCCGGCGTGCGCGAGCGCGTACGCTCCGTCGATGGCGATGGCCTGGTCGAACACGCCCACCGCGCTCTCGAGGTTCTCGACGCGGTCGTACCGCTGCAGGTACCCCCGTCCCTGCAGGTAGAACTCGTAAGCGGCCGCCGCGGAGGTGGCGTCTCCGCCCAGCGCGCGCCGCGCCCCGGGCTGCAGCTGGAGGTCGAGCATCTCGGCCGCCTTCTGCACCAGCAGCGTCTGGAGGTTCGCCAGCTGGTCCTTGGGAACCTCCACGTCGCGAGCAGCCAGGATCAGCTGGTTGCGGGTCTCCACCAGGTCGAGGGCGACCAGAGCGGTCGTATCGGACCAGTGGACGCTGCCGCCCAGCACGATGGTGGCTCCGAACGCCTCGCGCGCCGCCCGGGCGCCTCCGACGTTCTCCTTGAGCACCTCCCCCGCCGAGACCACCGCCAGCGTGCCCTGGAACTGCTCGATCTGCCGCAGCTTGTTGGTAAGGATCTCGCTCAGCCCGGCGGCGAAGGCGTCCTGGGGCGCTCCGCCGCCGACGCTGCGGAAGGGCAGGACGGCCAGCTGCCGGTCGGCTGCGATGGCCGCAGGGTGGGGCCGCGGCCAATAGAGCACGAGCACGGTCGCCGCCGCTGCGGAGGCAACCGCCCAGGGGATGGTGCGGGGGGTGCGCCAGGGCCGGCGGGCCGGGCCGGACGCGGAGGCCCGCTCGAGCTCCTTCGCCAGGGCGGCGGCGTCCTCGTAGCGGTCCGCGGGATCCTTCTCCAGGCAGCGGGAGACGATCCGGGCCAGGTCGCGCGGCACCGTGCCCGGCAGGCTCGCCGCCGGCGAGGACAGCACCGCGTATCCGGTCTCGACTGCGGAGCCGGCGGCGAACGCGGGCCCCCCGGCGAGCATCTCGTGCAGGATGGCGCCGAAGCTGAACACGTCGGAGCGGGGATCCACCGATGCGCCACGGACCTGCTCGGGCGACATGTACGCGGTGGTACCGACGATCGCGCCCGACTCGGTCGGCGGGCCCTGTCCCGCCCGGCCGGGCGCGGTGGACGGGAGCAGCTTGGCGATGCCAAAGTCGAGGATCTTGAGGCGCTCGTCCCGGGTGATGAACAGGTTTTCCGGCTTGAGATCGCGGTGCACCACTCCGTTCGCGTGCGCCGCGGCGAGGCCGGCGGCGAACTGCCGGGCGTAGCGCAGCGCCTCGGCTGGCGGCAGCGGGCCGTCCGAGAGCCTCTCGCGCAGCGTCCTGCCCTCGAGCAGCTCCGAGACGATGTACGGCTCGCCGGCGTCGACGCCCACGTCGTACACGTCGAGGATGTTGGGCTGCTGCAGGGACGCCGCCGCGCGGGCCTCGACCTGGAACCTGCGCAGCTGCTCGTCGCCATGCGCGCCCGGCGCGAGGACCTTGACCGCAACCTTCCTGCCCAGCCGGAGGTCGAGCGCGGCGAAGACCCGCCCCATCCCACCCCGGCCGATCTCCTTCTCGATCGAGTAGCGCTCGCCGAACAAGGCGTGCGCCGGCGGGCTGGCGAGGTGCTCGGCCGGGCCGGGGTCAGCGCTGGCAAGCGCTCCGGCGCCGCCGGCCTGTTCCCGACCGTGGAGGGCCTGGACCACGTGCCCCCGCCTCCGGCGCAATGCACGCCGCGCCGCGTCCACCGTGCCGCCGCACGCCAGCCGAGTCAAGTCACCGCGGCGCGGCGGACAGGCTCGAGATGCCGCCCATCCCGCCGCGCCGCGGCGCCCCCTCAACGCCTGGCCAACTGGTGCGCGTCCCTGACCGGCTGCTCCGCCTGGGCCGGCTGCTGGCGCGCCGCCACGGTGGCATGCAGCTCGCCGAGGCGGGCCAGAGTGTGCGCGAACCCGGCGAGCCACCCGACCAGGAGAGCGAGCGGGAACAGCCACATCCGGATCCGATCCATGGCGCACCTCCCAGGCTGCGCAGAAGCACCGTGCGTGCCAGGCGGCGATGCGCCTTTTAACGGCGAAATCTCGAGTCCAGGGGAGTCGCGGCGGTCGAGCGCCCGTGGCGCCACCGGGGCGCCACCGGGGTCAGCGGTGGAACTCGCCCCGATCGATCCGGTAGCGCTTGATCCAGCGCTGCATCTGGACGCGCGCCTTGCCCAGCACCCGGGCGGCGGCGGTCACGTTGCCGCCGCTCTCGCGCAGCGCGGCGACGATCTCTTCGCGGCGGCGGCGGTCCGGTTCCGCCAGGCCCTGCGGCGGGCCCGCGGCGGCCGGCGCCGCCTCCTCCGCCACGCTGGCGGCGACGTCCGGCGGGAGGTGTCGCGGCTCGACCGGGCCTTCGCCGGCCAGGACGACCGCGGCGTGGAAGCACCGCTCCAGCTCGCGGACATTCAATGGCCAAGGGTAGACGAGCAGGGCGCGGGCCGCCTCGCAGGTCAGCTCGATCTCGCGGCCTGGGAAATGCCGGCGCAGGAGCGCGGCCGCGAGCAGCCCCAGGTCCTCGCGCCGCTCGCGCAGCGGGGGGAGCGTGATCGTCACTCCTCCCAGCCGGGCGAGCAGGTCCGGGCGGAATTTCTCCTCCGCCGCCAGCGCCTCGAGGTCGCGGTGCGTGGCCGAGACGAGCCTCACGTCGACCTTGACCGGACGCGTGGCGCCGATCGGCTGCACCTCGCCTTCCTGCAGGACACGAAGCAGCGCCGCCTGGGCGGTGAGCGGCAGGTCCCCGATCTCGTCGAGGAACAGGGTGCCGCCGTGGGCGCTGCGGACCAGGCCGGCGCGGTCCTCGTCCGCGCCCGAGAACGCCCCCTTGCGGTACCCGAGCA
Source organism: Myxococcales bacterium (assembly GCA_036393595.1). Classification (GTDB taxonomy): domain Bacteria; phylum Myxococcota; class Myxococcia; order Myxococcales; family 40CM-4-68-19; genus VBKO01. The sequence continues at coordinate 5,928 of DASWGQ010000471.1, forward strand.
GCTCGGACTCGACCAGCGTGGGCGGAAGCGCGCCGCAGTTCACCGCCTGGAAGGGCCCGGCGCGCCCCGAGAGCGCATGGATGGCGGAGGCGACCACTTCCTTGCCGGTGCCGCTCTCTCCCCGGACCACCACCGGCACCGTCGAGCGGGCGACGGCCTGCGCCCGCGCCAATGCTCCGGCCAGCGAGGGCACCAGCGTGGCGAAGCCCGCCGCGGCGGGCGCCAGCGCGCTCGACTCGACGACGTCGCCGCTCGGCGGTACGCGCGCGCGAAAGAGAAAGAAGGTATGCCCCAGCTCGATCAGGTCCCCGTCCTCGAGCTCGGCGCGCTGGCAGCGGCGGCCGCCGACCATCGTGCCGTTCTTCGAGCCCAGGTCCTCGATGGTCCAGGAGCCGAGCACCCTGCGCAGCAGCGCGTGCGAGCCGGACATCCATGCGTCGTCCACGCCGAGGGAGAGCCGGGGCACGCCCGAGCCGTCCGAGCGCGAGGCCTGGCGGCGTCCGGCGCGGCCGAGCATCACCTCGTCGACGTGCTCGAGCGAGCAGCGCATCGCGGGGGCCGAAGGCCGGTCGCAGCTCAGCACCAGGAACAGGTGAGGCACGCCGGCGCGCGCGGCGGGTCCGCGCCTCACCTCCCGCGAAAGCGTCCTGGTGGAGTGGCCCATCCCCGTCGTGCCCCGCGCCGGGCGGCGCACTGCCGAGGGTGCGCCGCCCTCCGCGGTCCGTCAAGGAGCCCAGCGGCGGGGGCGGTCGCGAAGCTCGCCCGTTCCGAGCGCTTCGCAGAGCGCCAGGAACGGCTCGCGCGGGACGCCCAGGAAGCGCGCCTCCTCGAGCGTTCCGATGGGCGCATCGGTGCGGAGCGTCGCCAGCTGGCGATAGAGCAGCGCGTCGTCGCGGCGTTCCTCGAGCGTGGCCGCGAGCCGCGGCGCCTGGCGCACCGCCGGCCAGGCGGCCGGGTCGGCGGGGATGTGCTCGAGATGGATGTACCTCGCCAGCAGGGCCGAGGCGGTCTTCTCGCCGAAGCCGGGCAGCCCCGGGATGCCGTCGGCGTCGTCTCCCGTGAGCGCGAGCAGGTCGGGAATGCTCGGGGGGCGGACGCCGCGCCGGCGGAGCAGCGCCTCCTCGTCCACCACGGACTTCGCGCGCCAGTCGACCTGCACCACGTGGGTGCCGCGCAGGCACTGCCCCAGGTCCTTGTCGGGCGTGAGGATGCGGACCTGTTCCACCTCGCTCTCGAAGCGCGCGGCTCCCGTGGCGAGCGCGTCGTCCGCCTCGAAGTCGCGCATGGACCACACCGCCATGCCCAGCGCGCGCACCGCGTCCTCCGCCGAGTCGAACTGGGCGAGCAGCTCCGGCGGGACGCCCTCGTCGGTCTTGTAGCCGTCGAAGAGATCGTTGCGGAAGCTGCGGATGGGATTGTCGAACGCCACGGCGACGTGGGTCACGGCCTCGCCCTCGTCGTGCAGCAGGGCCAGCATGGCGGACGCCAGCGCGAGGGTCGCCTTCTTGTCGCTGCCGTCCGGAGCGCGGTGCGGGGGCCGCTTCGAATAGTAGGCGCGGAAGAGCTCGTAGGTGCCGTCGACCAGGTGCAGGCGCATCCGGCGACAGTGTAGCAACAATGCTCGCGTGATAAGTTCCGGGCGTGAATCGCCTCTCCGCGATCACCCTGGTTGCCCTGCTACACGAAACACAGCGCCTCTCTCGACCCGACCCTGACCGGCAGCTAGGCAGGAGGAGCGTACAGGCCCGCGGTGCGCGCGCGCAGGCGCACCAGCGCGAGCACCACGTCGCAGGTGGGGGTGGGGAGCCCGACCAGCCGGCCCATCTCGACCACGGCGCCCAGCAGCGGGTCGATCTCCATCGGACGCCCGCGCTCCAGGTCGACCAGGGTGGAGGGCTTGTGCACCCCGACTTCGGCCGCGCCGGCGATGCGTGCGTCCACGTCGAGCGGGAACTGCACGCCCAGCTTCTCGGCCACCGCCTGGGCCTCCAGCATCATCTGCCGCGCCACCGCGCGCGTTCCCGGGTCCGCCGTGACGCTCTCCAGGCCGCTCGAGGTGAGCGCGCAGATCATGTTGAAGGAGAGGTTCCCCCACAGCTTGATCCAGAGGTTGTCGCGGATGCGCGCCCGCACCGGGCAGCGCAACCCGGCCTCGATCATGGCCCGCGAGAACGCCTGCGCACGCCCGCTCTTCGAGCCGTCCGGCTCTCCGATGTCGAAGCGGTTGGAATAGGTGTGCTCGATCACGCCGGGCTCCACCACGTCGGTCGCCGGGTAGACGATGCACCCGACCACGCGGCTGGGAGGCAGCTTGTCCCAGAGCACGCCGCCGGGATCGACCGTCTGCAGGCGCGTCCCCTCGTACGGCCCGCCGTGCTCGTGGAAGTACCACCAGGGAACGCCGTTCACGGCGGGCACCAGCGTGGTCTTCGGGCCCAGCAGCGGCTGCACGGCGCCGGCGATCCCGGGCAGCGCGTGCGCCTTGACGCTCAGGATCACGTAGTCCTGCGGCCCGACCTGGCGCGCGTCGTCGGTGCAGCGGGGCCGGACCACCTGGGTCTTTCCCTCGCTGATCAGCTTGAGCCCGCGTTCGCGCATGGCCGCGAGGTGCGGGCCGCGGGCGATCAAGGTCACGTCCTGCCCCGCGAGCGCGAGCTTCGCGCCCATGAAGCCGCCTATGGCGCCCGCGCCGAAGACGGTGATCTTCATCCGCCCAGGCCGAGCTTCGCAGCCAGGCCGATGCGCTGCAACTTGCCGGTCCGGCCCTTCGGGATCTCGCGCACGAAGACGAACGTGCGCGGCACCTTCCAGTGTTCCAGCCGCCGCGCCGCGAACTCGCGCAGCTCGCGGTCGGTGCAGGTGTGTCCCTCGCGCAGCACCACCGCCGCGGCGATGTCCTCGCCCAGACTGCGGTGCGGGATGGCGAACGCGACGCACTGCTGCACGGCGGGGTGGTCCATCAGCACCACGTCGATCTCGATCGGGGCGATCTTCTCCCCGCCTCGGTTGATCAGCTCCTTCAGCCGCCCGGTGAGCCGCAGGTACCCGTCTCGGTCGACGAAGCCCTGGTCGCCGGTGCGGAACCAGTCGTCGATGAACGCGCTCTCGTTCGCCTCCGGATTCGCCTCGTACCCGGGCGTGACGTTCGCGCCGCGGATGACCACCTCGCCGGTGTGGCCGCGGGGCAGGAGCTTGCCCTCCTCGTCCATGATGGCGACCTCGGGGCCCGCGGGGACGCCGACGGAGCCGGCCTTGTGCTCGCGAGGCGGCAGCGGGTTGGAGGTCATCTGGTGGGCAGCTTCCGTCATGCCGTAGGCCTCGATCACCGGGCAGCGGAAGGTCCGCTCGAGCTCCTCCATCACCTGGGGCGCGAGCGAGGCGGACGAGGAACGGATGAGCCGCAGGCGGATGCGGCCGAGCTCCTCCGCGTGACGCGACGCGCGGGAGACGATCGCCTGGTGCATGGTGGGGACGGCCGTGTACCAGGTGGGCCGCACCTCGTCGAGCCACTGGAAGAAGCGCAGCGCGTTGAACCCGGCCGAGCAATGCACCTGCGCGCCCGCGGCGAGCGAC
>DASWGQ010000472.1:0-1950 GCA_036393595.1 Myxococcales bacterium
CCGCGCCCAGCTCGTGGCGGCGCTCGACGCCGCCTTCGGCGAGGCCCAGGCGCGCCAGGAGGAGCGGAGCGCGGGTCAGGTGGCCCTGTTCGGGGAACACGCCGCCACGCCGCATCCCCCGTCCCGCATCCCGGAGGTTGCCCCCTGGTCCGAGCATGACCGCCTGGCGCGCGAAAAGGCCGTGCTGGGCTTCTTCATTTCCGGCCACCCCCTCGCGCGTTACCGCGTTGAGGTGGAGCTTTTCGGGACCCGCACCACCGCGACCCTGGGCCAGTGGAGCGACCAGCGAGTCCGGGTGGCCGCCGTGGTGACGGTGGTGAAGCGGCAGATTTCGAAGAAGACGGGCGCCGAATACGCGCGCCTCACGCTCGAGGACTTCCACGGCACCGCGGAGGCGCTGGTGTTTCCAGAAGCCTGGGCCAAGCTGAACGACGTGATCCGTACCGACCGCGCGCTGCTCTTGGCGGGCAGCTACAGCGGGCGCGACCGGGACGAGGAGCAGGCGCCGTTCATCGTGGAGACGGCGCAGCCGCTCGACGAGCTGAAGGCGAGCGGCGCCATCGGCATCGCGCTGCGCTGGTCGCCCGGCGCGCCACCGCCGCCCGACGCGGCCCGCGCCGCCGCGGCGCTGTGCGCCGCCCACCCCGGTCCCGCACCGGTGCTGGTCGAGTGGGAGGAAGAACACGGGAACGGCGAGAGTGTCCCCGGGCTTGCGCCCGGGGCCGGTGTGACGCGTCTGCGCAGCCGCTCACTCCGCGTCGATGCGGCGGACGACCTCGTGGTCGCGCTGCGCGCGCTGCTCGGGCCCGAGCACGTCCACCTGGTTCGGACCACCTGACCATGGCGACCGCTACGCTGGACTTCGAGCGTCCGTTGCTCGAGCTGGAGCGCCAGATCGAGGAGCTGAAGCGCGTCGCGGGCGAGACGGCGGTGGACGTCGCCAAGGAGCTCGCTCCGCTCGAGAAGCGGCTCGCCGAGCTGCGCACCGAGATCTACAAGAACCTGACGCCAATGCAGCGCGTCCAGGTGGCCCGCCACCCCAAGCGGCCGTACACGCTCGACTACCTGAGCACTGTGTTCACGGACTTCGTCGAGCTGCACGGCGACCGGCTGTTCCGCGACGATCCCGCCTTGGTGGGCGGCTGGGCGCGGCTCGACGGCATGAGCGTCATGGTGATCGGGCACCAGAAGGGCCGCGACACCAAGGAGAATCTGTACCGCAACTTCGGGATGGCCCACCCCGAGGGTTATCGCAAGGCGCTGCGCCTCATGCATCTGGCCGAGCAGTTCCGCGCGCCCGTCATCACCCTGGTGGACACGCCCGGCGCGTATCCCGGGCTCGGCGCCGAGGAGCGCGGTCAGGCCGAGGCGATCGCGCGCAATCTCGTGGAGATGGCGACGCTCCGCACGCCGATCATTACCGCCGTCATCGGCGAGGGCGGCTCGGGCGGCGCCCTCGCCGTCGGACTCGCCGACCGGGTACTGATGTTCGAGAACTCCGTGTACTCCGTCATCTCCCCCGAGGGCTGCGCCGCCATCCTCTGGAAGGATGCGAGCCAGCGGGAGCGCGCCGCCGAGGCGCTCAAGATCACGGCCGAAGACCTGCTGGAGCTCGGGGTCATCGACGAGATCATCGCCGAGCCGCCGGGCGGAGCGCACGCCGATCCGGAGGCCACCGCCGCGGTGCTGGGCGACACGCTGCGACGCCACGTGCGGCAGCTGCGCAAGGTGAGGATCGAGAAGCTCCTCAAACGCCGGGAGGAGAAGTACCTTTCGATGGGTGCGTTGAGCGAGAAGTGAGTTGACCGACGTCATCGAGGTCCGGTTCAAAGGGAACCGGAAAGAATTCTTTTCCTGGCCGTCCGCCGAGCCGCTCGCCCTGCACGATTCCGTGATCGTGGAGGTGGACCGGGGGCAGGACCTCGGCCGGGTGTCGGCCGTGGGCCCGGT
>DASWGQ010000473.1:0-5030 GCA_036393595.1 Myxococcales bacterium
GGCTTCTCTGCCGGTGGCGCCGACAAGGGCCGCATCGTGGTGATCAGCTCGATCGACAACCTGGTGAAGGGCGCCGCCGGCCAGGCGGTGCAGAACCTGAACCTCGCCCTCGGCTGGCCCGAGACGAGCGGACTCGACACCTTGAGGGGGTCTTGACCGTGAAGGTCCCCAGCGGCTTCCAGTTCGCCGGCATCCAGGCCGGCATCAAGCCCAACCGGAAGGACCTGGCGCTCGTCTACAGCCAGGCGCCCTGCTCGGCGGCCGGCTGCTTCACCCGCAACACCGCCCGCGCCGCCCCCGTGCTCGACGCCGAGGCGCGCCTGCCGGCGACGGGGATGCACGCCGTGGTGGTCAACAGCGGGAACGCCAACGCGCTCACCGGCCCGGAAGGGCTGCAGGACGTCAAGGCGGTGTGCGAAGCGGTGGCCCGCGCCCTGGGCGTGCCGGCCTCCTCGGTGCTCAGCGCCTCGACGGGCGTCATCGGCCACCGGCTGCCGGCCGCGAAGATCGTCGCGGCGGCGCCTCTTCTGGCGCAGTCGCTCCGCCCCGAGCCCGAGCGCGCGGCCGAGGCGATCCTCACCACGGATACGCGCATCAAGATGGCGGCGCGCGCGGTCCGGATCGGCGGGAAGGACGTGACCATCTCCGCGATCTGCAAGGGCTCGGGGATGATCGCGCCCTCGCTGGCGACGATGATCGCCGTCGTCACCACCGACGCCGCGATCGGGCCGTCCGCGCTCGCCGGCGCGCTGCGCCGGGCGATGGAACGCAGCTTCAACGCGCTCACCGTGGACAACGACATGAGCACGAACGACGTGGTGTTCGCGCTCGCCAACGGCCTTGCCGGCAACGAGCCGGTGGTCGACCCCGGGCCCGAGCTGGACCGGTTCGCCGCCGCGCTCACCGAGGTGTGCAAGGAGCTGGCGAAGGACATCGCGGCCGACGGCGAAGGGGCGACCAAGCTGCTCGAGGTGGAGATCGCCGGCGCGCCCAGCGACGAGATCGCCATGGAGCTGGCGAAGAGCGTCGCCGGATCGAGCCTCGTGAAGGCGGCCATCTTCGGGGCCGACCCCAACTGGGGCCGCGTGCTCGCCTCCATCGGCGCGCGGGCCGGGACGGCGGGGTACGACGTGGCCCCGGCCGACGCGCGCGTCTCGGTCCAGCGCGTGGACGTGTACGACCGCGCGCCCACCGGTTACCAGGGGGCGGTGCTCAAGGCGCGCATGCGCGAGCCCGAGGTCCGCGTGGAAGTGGACCTGCGCCGCGGCGCGGGCTCCGCGGTCGCCTGGGGCTGCGACCTCTCCTACGACTACGTGAAGATCAACGCCGACTACACCTCCCTCATCGTCCCGCGGCCCGACGGAGGCATGGCCAAGGACGACCGGCTGGCGAACTACAGCCCCGCGTTCAAGCAGCAGCTCCTGGTCGAGGCGCTCGGCTACATCCGCCGGTTCGCCGGCACGCGGTGCGTGGTGAAGTACGGCGGGGCGGCGATGGTGAAGGAGTCGCTGAAGAAATCGTTCTGCGACGACATCGGCCTGTTGCGCAGCGTGGGCCTGCGACCGATCGTCGTCCACGGCGGCGGCCCGGAGATCACCCGCACCCTGGAGAAGCTGGGCGGCAAGGCGGAGTTCGTCGACGGGCAGCGGGTCACCAACACCAGCGACCTCAAGGTCGTGGAGATGGTGCTGACCGGCTCCATCAACGCCGACCTGGTCACCCTGCTCAACCAGGAGGGCGGGCACGCGGTGGGCGTCTCCGGCAAGGACGGAGCGCTGCTCCGCGCGCGCAAGCTCGTGCCCGAGAACGGCGGGCGCGACCTGGGCCAGGTGGGCGAGGTGACGCGCGTCAACAAGGACTTCCTCGACCTGCTCCTGCAGCAGGGCTACGTGCCGGTCATCTCCCCCATCGGCATCGGCGAGGACGGGCAGAGCTACAACATCAACGCCGACCAGGTGGCCGCCGAGGTGGCCATGGCGGTGGGCGCGCAGAAGCTCATCTACCTGTCCGACGTGCCCGGCATCCTGAAGGCGGGAGAGTTGGTGGAGGAGCTGAACGGGGCCGGCCTCGCCGCGCAGCTCGAGGACGGAACGGTACAGGGCGGGATGCGGGTGAAGGTCCGCTCCATCCTCAAGGCGCTGCAGAACGGCGTGCAGCGCGTGCACCTCATCGACGGCCGGGTCCCGCACAGCATCATCGGCGAGCTGTTCACCGACAAGGGCGTGGGCACGCTGGTGACGCCATGAGGACCCTGAAGCTCGTGCGCGACAAGTCCGCCCGGCACGAGGCGATCCGCAAGCTGATCCGCAGCCAGCGCATCTCCACGCAGGAGGAGCTGGTGGGCCTCTTGGCGCGCGAGGGATTCGAGGTCACGCAGGCGACCTTGTCGCGGGACCTGGCGCAGCTCGGGGCGCTGCGCGTCTCGCGGCCCGAGGGGACCGTCTACGAGCTGGACGCCGCGGCGCTGCCCGCTCCCGCGCAGCGGCTGCACGAGCTGGGCGAGCTGGTCGCCTCCTGGGCCGAGAACGACTCCCTGGTGGTGCTGCGCACCCCGCCCGGCGCCGCCCCCTCGGTCGCGCTCGCCATCGACTCCGCGCGCCTGCCGGAATGCCTGGGCACGCTGGCCGGGGACGACACCATCTTCGCCACGCCGGTCCGTGGCGTCACCCCGCGGCGGCTGGCGCAACGGCTGCGCGCGCTCTTCGGAAGGGAGCTGACATGAGCAGGCAGAAGATCGTCCTCGCGTACTCCGGCGGGCTCGACACGAGCGTCCTGGTGCGCATCCTCGGCGAGGAGTACGGCTACGACGTCGTCGCTTGCCACGCGGACGTGGGCGAGGCCAAGGACCGGGAGAAGCTGGCGCAGAAGGCGCGCCAGTCGGGCGCGGTGGCCTGCGAGATCGTCGACGCCAAGGACGAGTTCGCCCGCGAGTTCTGCTTCCCCGCCCTGCAGGCGAACGCGCTGTACCAGGGCGTGTATCCGCTCTCGGCGGCGCTCTCGCGCCCGCTCATCGCGCGCCACCTGGTGGCCGCCGCGCGCAAGCACGGCGCCGCCGCCGTCGCCCACGGCGCGACCGGCAAGGGCAACGACCAGGTCCGCTTCGACCTGGCGGTGAAGGGGCTGGCGCCCGATCTCAAGATCATCGCCCCCCAGCGCGAGCGGAACATCACCCGCGATGCGGCCATCGAGTACGCGCAGAAGCACGGCATCGAGGTGCCGGCCAGCAAGAAGAGCCCGTTCTCCATCGACGAGAACCTCTGGGGCCGCAGCATCGAGGGGGGCGCGCTGGAAGACCCGAACGCCGAGCCGCCCGAAGAGGCATTCGCCTGGACAAGGTCGTGGAAGGATGCGCCGGAAAAGCCCACTTACGTGAAGATCGCCTTCGAGGCAGGCCTCCCCGTGAGCGTGGACGGGCAGCGTTTGTCGCCGGCCGAGCTGATCGCCCGGGTCGGCAAGCTGGCCGGCGACAACGGCGTCGGGCGGATCGACCTGATGGAGGACCGGGTGGTCGGCATCAAGAGCCGGGAGACCTACGAGTGCCCCGCCGCCGTGGCGCTCATCGCCGCGCACCAGGACCTGGAGCGCTTCACCACCCTGCGCCAGTCCCTTCAAGTCAAGCAGTTCCTCGAGCAGAAGTTCGCCGAGCTGACCTACGACGGGTTCTGGTTCTCGCCTTTGCGCCACGCCATCGAGGCGTTCAACGACGAGCACGCGAAGACCATCACCGGCGAGGTGACGCTCAGGCTCCACAAGGCGTCCCTGCGCGTCGTGGGCCGAACGTCTCCGTACGGCGTCTACAACCACGCGCTGAGCACCTACGGCGTGCAGGACAAGTTCGACCACAAGGCCGCCGAAGGCTTCATCAACCTGCTCGGCCTCTCCCTGCACGAGTTCAGCCGGCTGCACGGCGGGGAGCAGAAGTGATCCTCGCCAAGACCGAGGCGGCCGGTGAGCGCGGGCTCCTTCCCGAGGTGCTCGCGTTCACCAGCTCGCTGCCGCTCGACCGGCAGCTCCTGCGGGAGGACCTCGCGGGAAGCCTCGCTCATCTCACCATGCTGTCCCGCTGCGGGATCGTCCCGCAGAAGGCGGCGCTCGCCATCCGCGGCGAGCTGGTGAAGCTGTGGGACCTCGATCCGCTGCAGCTCCCAGCGGAAGAGGACGTGCACATGGCGGTCGAGGCCCATCTCACGGCCACCCTCGGCGAGACGGCGGGGATGCTGCACACGGCGCGGTCCCGCAACGATCAGGTCGCGCTCGACCTCCGGCTCCACGTCCGCGAGCAGGCCGCCCGGGCCCTGGAGGAGCTGGCCCGGCTCCTGGGCGCGCTGGTGGCGCGGGCGCGCGAGGAGAAGGAAACCATCCTGCCGTCGTACACCCACCGGCAGCGCGCGCAGCCGGTGAGCCTTTCCTATCTCCTGGCCGGCTACGGCGCGATGTTCGCCCGCGACGCCGACGCGCTTCGCGGTGTGCTCGGGGCCGCTGACGCGATGCCCCTCGGAGTGGGCGCGATCGCCGGCACCTCGCTTCCCATCGACCGCGAGATCACCCGGAAGCTGCTGCGCTTCGAGCGGCTCACCGAGAACGGCCTCGACACGGTGGGCGACCGGGACTTCGCGCTCGACTTCGCCTACTCCGCGGCGCGCGCTTTGCTGCACGCCTCGCGGGTCGCCACCGACGTCATCGACTTCTGCAGCGCGGAGTTCGGCTTCGCCCGGCTCGAGGGGAGCATCGCGTGCGGGTCCTCGATGATGCCGCAGAAACGGAACCCCGACGTGTTCGAGCTGATCCGCGGGAAGGCGGGGCGCGCGGTGGGCAACCTGACCGGCCTGCTCGTCACCGTGAAAGGCCTCCCCGGGGGCTACAACCGCGACCTGCAGGAGGACCGCCAGCCGGTCCTGGAGACGGGTCCTCTCCTCCAAGCAGTGTTCTCGCTGCTCCGGGTCGGGCTCGAGCACGTGAAGTTCGACCCGGAGCGCACCCTGCGCGCGGTGGAGTCCGACTACACGCAGGCGACCGATCTCGCCGAGGCG